>NZ_LT670846.1:683910-1025865 GCF_900142435.1 Thermocrinis minervae | reverse complement strand
GTCCCCTACCTGCTTACCCTGGTTATGCTCAGCATGGGAATGACTCTAAGCAAGAAAGACTTTATCAACACACTGAAAAAGCCCTTGAGCGTAACTTACGGCGCTATACTTCACTACACCATAATGCCCATCTTGGGGTTCCTTATACCAAAGCTGTTTGATTTTGGTAAAGATCTTTCTGTAGGCATGGTGTTGGTGGGTTCTGCGCCCAGCGGTACAGCATCAACACTCATCACATACCTATCGAAGGGAGACCTTGCCTACTCGGTTTCTGTTACCACTTTTTCCACGTTGCTTTCTCCCTTGCTTACACCCTTCTGGGCTTGGCTTCTTGCAGGAAGGTATGTATCCGTACCCTTTTTACCTATGGTAACAACTACGTTAAAGCTGATAGTCCTGCCCATAATAGCAGGTATGTTTTTAAAAAGGTTTATAAAAGTCCAAAAAGTTGAAAGGTTCTTACCCTACCTTACAACTCTTTGCATAGCGTTGATAATAGCAGTGGTTTTATCTCTGAACAGGGATGCTTTGCAAAAGTCAAGCAGCCTTCTGATCTTGGGTGTTAGCCTACATATAGTTTTGGGCTTTGTGCTTGGTTATGCCTTTGGAAGATTAACAGGTTTAGACGTTAAACTTTCCAAAACCCTCAGTATAGAGGTGGGCATGCAAAACTCGGCTCTTTCTACAGTGCTTGCCCTTAACTTCTTCGGTCAGGAAGCTTCTTTGCCTTCGGCTATCTTTAGTCTCCTGCAGAATCTCTACGGTCTTTTCCTTTCCTTTCTTCTAAGAAGGTTATAATAGTATACTTATGTTATTACGTAAGGACCTTCCTGCTGCAAAGGATGCGCGCATATACAAGTCCATAGAAAGAACCTTCCTGGGCTATTCTAAACTCTCCTTAGGTATGCTCTCCTTTGCGGTATTCCTTGGGAAGCTCAACATCATAGCTGAGTATACTGGTAAGATTCATGTGTCTGTAGTCTTGGAGTATTTAGCCATAGGGCTTTCTCTCTTGGGTGTTTTCATGGTAAGCTTTGGACTTTTTACATTCAGCAGGGATATAAAATATCTAGAAGGAGGTATAGAGGTGTCTCCTAAGGAGGTTACAGATCCACGGATATACATGGCTGCTGAGAGAACTTTTCTTGCTTGGGTTAGAACAGCTATATCTCTTATAGTCTTTGGCTTTGTTATAGAAAAGTTTGAGTTCTTTATAGTGCAGCTGGAAAATGTCTTTCATATGCATGTGGGTAAAGATGGAAGCCATCACACCCTTATCAGTATAGGAGTGTTCGTGATAATCATAGGCATTGCTACACTGCTTTTGGGTGCCTTTAACTTTTACAAGACTATAAAGGATGTGGATATAGGCTATTACAGAACCCGCGTATGGCTCTACAAACTCTACGGTGCTATCATATTCTTTACATGTCTTGTACTGTTTGTGTACGTCCTTAGGCTCTTCTAAGCTTCATGCGTGTACTTTCTGTAGTTGACGGGTACGGGTGGGGTGGCACTAAACAGCAGGTCTTCTTATTAGCTAGAGAGCTCTCAAAGAGTGGAATAAAGGTAGACCTAGCTCTGGCCTTTGAAAACCTTGAGATGGTGCAAAAACTACGGCCTTATAGTGTGGGCTTTCGTTTCTTTGAAAGAAGGAAGGGAGCTTACAGATTAAACCCTTTAAACTATTACAGGCTATGGAAGATCATACAGGAAGGAAGCTATGACTTTGTTATAGCCAACTCCCCCCATGCCCTAGACTACGTTAGCTTGGTCTACAGGTTCTTGAAGGAAAGACCCAAGCTCATAGTAGTAAAGAGAAGCTCGCGAAAGCCAAACCCTTTTTCTATAAGGTTTAAATACATGCTTGCCTCAAGGGTGGTATGTGTATCTCGGGAAGTAGCTAAGGTTATGGAGGAGGCAGGCATACCTCCAGAAAGGATAAGGGTGATAAACAGCGCTATAGACCTAGAGATCTTTAAGCCTATGGAAGGCTTGAGAGAGATAAAAAGGAAGGAGTTAGGCCTGGGAATGGACAGGAAGGTTTTTATAAACGTGGCCAACTGGAACCCTCCAGTAAAGGCTCAAGACATGCTCATAAAGGTGTTTTCTAGACTAGAATGTAAGGACTGCGTGCTGCTGCTTGTGGGCTATGACACGGACGTTCACGCTAAGAAGATAGCCAAAGAGTACGGCGTGGAGGACAGGGTTGTAGGTCTTGGCTTTAGACAGGATGTGAATGAACTTCTTAACGCTTCGGATTTTTTTCTACTGTCTTCTTACTTTGAAGGTTTTCCTAATGCCCTCCTGCAAGCTATGGCTGTAGGCCTTGTATGTATATCCACGGCGGTGTCTGGTGCTGTGGAGATCATAGAGGATGGACATAACGGCTTTTTGGTTCCCGTTGGTGACTGGGAAACTTACCTGCAGAAAATGAAGCTCGTACTTGAACTCAAGAGAGAAGAAAGAGAAGACATTGGCTTTAGGGCTATGCAGAGTGTACAGCTTTACTCTCCTTCGAACATGGCTAGAAAGTACATGGAGCTTTTTGAGGAACTCTGCTAATGCTGGCAGTCCTTCTTTATCACAAGGTGGTAAAGTGGCCTTCTTTTGACGTTTGGTGGAAGACTTTTGACTTGGAGATGTCCATCCTAAAAAAACTTTTCCGCGTTGTAGATCTTGATCAGATACTCGAGTACTTACATTTACAAAGACTGCCAGATAATCCTACCGTTGCCATAACCTTTGATGACGGTTATGCGGATAATTGGATCTATGCCTATCCTATACTAAAAAAGCACAGACTAAAGGCTACACTCTTTATCACCACATCACGCATACAGAAGTCTGACAAAAGGAGACCTACACTCCTTGATTACTGGGAGGGTAAAGTAGGCCTTAAAGAACTTTACACACCCAAGACTATGCATGAAGCCAATCTTGAGTTTTTAAAGGAAAGGATAAGCGAAGACTTTCTTACCGTGGGAGAGATAAGATCCATGAGAGACGTGTTTAACTTTGGATGGCACTCGGTTCATCACACAAAAGATTTTTACGAGGAGAAAATTCTTGGTTTTTACGAAGGAAAGGGACATTGGTCTTTACTTCATGCTTATGGTGAAGAACCACGCACAGGCTACCCCCTGTTTCCGCTGAAGGGTTCACTATCTGTGAGGGTAGGCAAGCTCAGAAAAGAAGTTAAGGAGTTCATAAAGTCCTTGGGAAAGAACTTTTTCCAAAGAAAAGAATGGAAAAGAGAACTTTCTAGCTTACTAAAAAAGAACTTTTCCAGCATGCTTGAATTTGAAGATCCTGTAGAACGGTATGAGAGAATCACTCGGGAGATCCTTCTGGCTAAGGAGGAGCTTGAAGGGTTGACGGATCAAAAGGTTTATCATGGGGCATATCCCTTCGGTGATTACGATGATCTTCTTAAGAGCAGGCTTTCTGAGTACCTATCTTCTGCCTTCACTACAGAGAAGAGGAGCATACTCTTAGGGGACGATCCTTACCTTCTTCCACGCATCACAGTCCCCAAGGATCTGTGGTCTTTTATGTACATAGTGGTAAAATTGTTCAGACGGAGGATAAAGCATGTTTGAAGGGTTTGTAGAGATAACAGACAGAGACTTTTACGATAAAGCTATAGCGGGTGAAAAGCCTGCTGTGGTACTCCTTACGCATCCTGACAATGAAAAGAATCAGGCCTTTTACCAAGTGCTTGAAAGGTTTGTAAAGCTTTACGGAGATAAGATAAACTTCTTCTACCTTGACGTTACTAAGAACACGAGCGCAGAGGACTTGGGAGTCTTCTCCTTCCCAACAGTACTTTACTTTAGGGACACCATGGAGTTGGATAGACACGATTACCTACCCTCCGAAGAAGAGGTGGAAAGGGCCATAAAAAGGATACTCAGGCTATGAAGAGACTTTGGGCTCCTTGGCGGAGCAAGTATGTAGAAAGCATAGGTGAATCCTCTGAATGCTTCCTCTGTGAGGCTGTGAAACAACCAGAGGAAAGGTTAAGGGACTACCTGGTGCTTTACAAGGGTAAGAGGGCCTTTGTCATATTCAACAAGTATCCTTATAATCCTGGGCACCTGATGGTAGCACCCATAGATCATACAGGAGACTATACACTCCTTGATGAGGATACAGCTTTGGAGATGCACAAGCTTGTAAGGGTTTGTCTCCTCGCCCTAAGGCGTGCGCTAAACCCTCATGGCTTTAATCTGGGTTTTAACTTAGGAAGGTCTGCAGGTGCTGGTCTTGAAACCCACATACACCTTCACATAGTACCAAGGTGGAACGGGGACACCAACTTCATGTCCACACTTGCAGAAACCAGGGTGATATCTCAAGATCTTTGGGAGATGTACGACCGCATAAGGCCCATCTTTTTTGACATTTTACATGCTGCTGAAGGTTGAAAATCTTAGTCTGTACTACGGCCCTAAAAGAGTATTGAAGGATGTAAGTTTTAGCTTGGAAGAAGGAGAGATACTCTGTATAGTCGGCGAGTCTGGTTCTGGGAAATCCTCCATACTCTACTCCATAGCTAGACTTCTGCCAAAGGGAGCCAGGGTAGAGGGTAGCATAAGGTTTAAAGGTATGAATCTTTTAAATCTTTCTGAAAGGGAGCTTAGAAGGATTAGAGGAAAGGAAATATCCTTCGTGTTTCAAGAGCCTTCTCTGTACCTTGACCCTCTCTTTAAAATAGGTTCTCAGATAGAGGAGGCTTACAGGGCTCACATGGGTAAGAATGGCGCCAGACAGAAGGCTTACGAAGTGCTTAGAAAGGTAGGTATACAGGATGTGGATAGGGTATACAACTCTTATCCACACCAACTCTCTGGAGGTCTAAAACAGAGGGTTTGCATAGCTATAGCTTCGGTGTGCGAGCCAAGCCTCATACTTGCAGACGAACCCACCACAGCCTTGGATGTTACACTTCAAAGCTCCATCCTTTCCCTTTTCAGAAGAACAAAAGAGGAAGGTAGGAGCGTGCTTCTTGTGACGCACGATTTTGGAGTCGTGGCCGAGATAGCAGATAGGGTACTGGTCCTCAAAGAAGGACAGGTGGTAGAGGAGGGAGACGTATACTCCATCTTTGAAAATCCAAAACACGAGTACACTAAGAGACTTCTCCTTAGTCTATAGAAAGATAGTTCTTGATACCTTCCACTATCTTGTGCACGTTGACCTCATAAGAGCCCTTACTTATCTCTTGCTTTATCCTTTCTGCCTTTTTGAGTATCTCATCGTAATCTTGGCGACTGACCTGTCTTGCCTCCTGTGATATCTCTATCTTTACATCCTTATCTTCCTTCTTTGGAGTCTTCTTTTCCAGGTTTAAGAAGTACCCTGCTATCCTTTGTAGGTCTATTCTCTCTATCATACTTTTATATTATCGTACTTTTTGGGAAAAACTTAACCGCTTGTCCTTTCTCAAGAGAGAGCTCTACTTTTGCGTTCCCCATGGGAACGAAGATCTCCATAAAGCCAAAGCTGCCACACACACAACCAGGATTTTTATCCTTCTGGTAGAGAAAATAGGGAACAACTGGTAGTATCCGATCACCAAGCACACAGTGAGAGTAATCACCGCATGGGACGTTAGTCACGGCATTACCAAAGGCGTCAAAGTACACTATCTTACCTTCTACATAGTCATGTTCCCTTTTAGGATCTTCCCAGGAAAGCAGGAACTGATATACCACAGGTGAACCAACTTCCTCTGGTGGAGTTCCTAAGGACAGATGTGCACATATGGGTGCAAAAACATCCCTCCCGTGGAAGGTTTCGTTCCTCCTTGGCAAGGTAAACCTCTCTATCCTGTAGGTTTTAAAGACTCTAAGGTCCTTTAGCACCAGGTCAAAGATGCCGTTCATTGGACCTACAAACTTGTATCTTCCGGCGTCAACAACCACCGGCAGTCTATTAGAACCCACTCCAGGGTCTACCACAGCTAAGAATATGCTACCTTCGGGGAAGTAAGAGTAATGAGCTTTAAGTATTAAAGCTCCCTCCAAAACGTTGAAGGGTTCTACCTCGTGTGAAAGGTCTACTACCGTAACCTTTGGGTTTATAGAGTATATAACACCTTTCATACATCCTACAAAACCATCCTTGGTACCAAAGTCTGTAAGAAGCACGATCAGACTCATTTGTCTGTAAGGATTATAAAAGCTTGTATATTCAGATCTTCTAAGTTTTTCTTTTCTTTCTCAGCTTGTTGCCTTGTGTCAAAACTACCGTAAAGTAATTTATACAGACCTCCATCTTCTATTATCCGAAGTGGACTTAAACTTAAACTTTTCTCAAGCTTTTCTTTGTAATTCTCTACAGAAGACCTGTTATTTGATGCAAAGAGTTGTATAGAATAATACTTTTTCCTTTCTAGAGAAATTTCTCTAAAGATATCCGATTTTGATTCTTCCTTTTCCTTTTGTTTTAACTCTCCTCCTTTATCTACTTTTTCTGTATTATATTCCACCAGTTTATCCTTTTTAGATTCTATTGTTCTATCTATTGTTCTGGCTTTCAACTTTTCTTCCTGTTCCTTTACCAAAACCTTCGTAAGCAGGTCGTAAGCTAAGCTTTTCATGTCTTGATTTATATCCTTACTTTCTAAAACCTTTCCTATGTAATCTTTAGCCTTTTTAAAGTCACCTTTTTCATAATAGATCTGCGCCAGCATAAGCTGCATCCTGTGAGGATCTATATTGTTGCCTAAAAGAAACAAGTATATACTTTCTGCTTTATCATACTCTCCATGATTTTTGTAAACCTCGGCAAGTTCCAGCTGCGCCGGTAAGAATATGGGATTGTAATTAGCTGACTTCTGCAGGTTTTTTATGTACTCATCTTCTTTGTTCATAGCTTGATAGACTTTGGCCAGGTAATAGAAGGCCTCATGTCTTTTTTCAAAAGTTTCATCCTGAGCGGCGTTCTCTAAAAAGTTTATAGCTTTTAAATATTCTCCCTTTCTTAGGTAGAGTATGCCCAGGTTCATACGCGCCAACGTATAAGAGCCGTCTATACCGAGGGCTCTCAAGAAGGCATTTTCTGCCTTTTCGTACTCCTTTACTTCCATGTAAGCCAGACCTAAAGCATTCCATAGTTTAGGTTCTTTTGGATTTTCCTGCACGGCCTTGTAGTAGTTGGCTATTGCAGAGGAATAATCTTTGGCAACGAAGGAAGCGTTACCCATATCGTAGTAATACTGCCAGAGGTTTTTCTTTTCTTCATCCTGCTTTTGCAGATCTGCACAAGAGAACAAGGTTAAAGATATGAGCAAAAGAGAAAATCTTCTGATCATTTCAGTATAGCACTTCCAAAGGTCTTCTTAATTTTTTGAAGATCCTCATTTATGTTAGAACTGGCCACCTTAATCCTAACTTTATAGAAATTGTCCTCTTCTACCATGAATGCACGATAGCCTAATCCTTCAGCTTTTTTCAAGAGTTTTTGCGCATTCTCTTTGTTAACAAAAGCTCCTATCTGCACTGTGTAAAGCTTCTTAGGCAGTTTCTGCGCTTTCACTGCACGTGATGTGGATACTTTTTCTTCCTTTTGTTGGGGTTTTTGTTCTGCAGCTACTTTTTCTTTTTTTGTTTCTTCAGGCTTCTCTTCTATTTTCCCTTGCTGTGTTTTTTGTTCTGTTGTTGTCTTTTCTTCCTTTACAACAGGTTTTTGTTCTGTAGGTTTCTGTTCTGTCTTTTGGGGTTCCTGGGTTTGTGGTTGCTTTTGTCCCGTTTGAGATACTACGGTGGCTTGTGGAGGCTTAACAGGCGTCACTACAGGCGGTGGAACTGCAGCCTCCTCCTTACTCTTTAACCATGAGTTAAACCCAAGGTAGAAGGATACAAGCGATATAAGAAGACCACCTAATAAAATTAACCTTTTTTTCTTTTCCATATTACCCTCCTTACATACTTTCTGGAGCGTTTACCCCTATTAATTTTAAGCCATACCTTAGCATCACCTGAAGACCTTTTAAGAGTGCTAGCCTTGCTTTTGTGAGCTCCTGGTCCTCCAGAATTATTCTATAGTGATTGTAGTAGTTGTGAAAATCTTTTGAAATCTCTATGAGGTTGTACACTATCAGGTGAGGGAGAAGTTTCTGACATGCGTCTAGAATTTCATCCTTGAAGAGAAGAGTCTTCTTCATAAGGGCTATTTCCTTCTGCTCTGTTAACTTCTGCAAGTAGGTGCTAAAGTCCATGGTGTCTACATCCCATCCGTACCTGTTTTTAGCTTCCCTGAAGACCCCCCTTATACGAGCGTGAGCGTACTGCACGTAGAAGACAGGGTTTTCCGAGGTGTTACTCTTTAGAATATCAACATCCACGTCGAGAGGTGTGTCGCTTCTCTTGGTTAGAAACACAAAGCGTACAGCATCAGATCCTACCTCATCAAGAAGCTCTTTCAAAGTTACGAAGGTTCCCGCTCGCTTGGACATCCTGACTTCTTTACCTTCTTTGAAGAGCCTTACCATCTGCACGAACTCTACGGAAAGCCAATCGTCAGGTATGCCAAGTGCTTTGAGGGCTGCTTTCAACCTCGGTAGATATCCGTGATGGTCTGCTCCCCATACGTTTATGGCTTTATGATAGCCCTTTTGAAACTTAAGGTAGTGGTAGGCTATATCGCTGGCGAAGTACGTATAATAGCCGTCGGACTTTCTAACTACCCTGTCCTTATCGTCTCCGAACTGGGAGGAGGCAAACCAAAGAGCTCCATCCTTTTCGTACACAAGTCCTCTTTCCTTTAACTGCTCTATGAGCTTCTCTACCAGCCCTTCCTCGTACAGGCTTCTTTCGCTCTGCCAGTTGTCAAAATGTACACCCATGTAGTCTAAGGTGTTTTTTATCTCCTCCAGAAGTAGTTCAACTCCAAAGTCCTTTGCTATATCTATGGCCTTACTCTGATCCATGTTTAGAAGTTTGTCTCCATGAACTTCTTTCAACTTTTGCGCCAGCTCTACTACATACTCACCCTTGTAGCCTTCCTCTTCAAAAAGCTTCATAAGCCTTTGATCTTCCACACCAAAGATTTGGTAGTATCTGTAAAGAATGGAAACACCGAGCAGGTATACTTGATAACCGGCATCGTTTATGTAATACTCCTTTTCTACCTGATAACCACACTCAGAGAGTAGCCTGCTTATGACATCACCCACTACTGCACCCCTTCCGTGTCCCAGGTGAAGAGGACCGGTAGGGTTGGCGCTTACAAACTCTACCAGCACCCTTTTACCCTTCCCTAGGTCTTGCTTGTAGTAATTCTCTCCCAGTTGTAAAAGTTTCCTAAACTCTTCCCTTATGAGCTCCTCTTTGAAGGTAAAGTTTATGAACCCTCTTAGGGCACTGGCCTGTATGCCACCGTAGGATAGCTCTTTTGCTAGCTCTCCTGCCAACTCCATGGGGTTTCTGCCCAACCCTTTGGCAAGCAAAAAGGCCACGTTTGTAGCGTAGTCACCTAAGTTTTCATCTTTTGGTCTTTCTAAGGATATCTTGTTTGTGTACCCGTATTTTCTCAGAACTTCTTCTAGCTTTTCCAGGAGCAGCTCTTTCATAGACTATGAATTTTAAGAGAAAAGAGTATCCAGGTAGAGCATAACGAGTAGTCCAGCAAGAAGAGCCACAGTTATCCTAAAATGTTTTTCTCCAGAGTATACCTCGGGAAAGACTTCTTTAGCCACCACGTAGAGCATGGCACCCCCACCTAAGGCAAGACCCAGAGGTAACAGGGAAACAGCTTCTGTAAAGATTAGATAGCCGAGCACACAGAAAAGCCCCTCTAAAACACCACTTATCACCCCAAGAAGCAAAGCAAAGTAAGAGCTTCTGTGGATTGCCATAAGTGGGAGACTTACCACTAAGCCTTCTGGTATATCCTGGATAGCTATAGCCAATGCTGTGGACAAGCCCTTCTGAAGGTCGTAAGCAGAAGATACACCCACGCTAAAACCTTCTGGCATGTTGTGGATGATAACTCCTAGCATGATAAGAGTAACACGCTTATGGAGGACCTCAAAGGTACCTTCTTTACCTATAAAAACATGCTCGTGTGCCAAAAGCCTTTCCAAAAGGCCCATCAGAGAAAAGCCCAAGATTATCCCAAAGGCTGTCTGAGTAAAGGATCCTATCCTTAGCGATGGAAGTATAAGGCTTGTGAAGGAAGCAACAAGCATGACCCCTCCAGCGAAGGAAAGACCTTCGTGCAAGCTAAGGAGTCTAAACCGCTGTACTAGGGCGAGCAAGCTGCCAACAGATGTTCCTAACACAAGGAGAAAAGCTGAGGAGAATACATCAGCTGAGAAGTTCATCAATACTAAAGAGGGAGTAAAGCTCAAGCCCTTGTTCTCTTATAGCCTCCCTTCCGCCTTCCTTTCTGTCCACTATGCAAAATACCCCGATCACCTCAAAACCTGCATTCCTACAGGCTTTTACGGCCTTTAGAGAAGAACTTGCAGTAGTTACCACATCTTCAACCACCGCTACTCTGCTGCCTTCTTGTAATACACCTTCAATCTGTCTCTTCATGCCATGTTCCTTTGCCTCTTTTCTTACCACAAAGGGTTTTATGGGATTACCATCCATGTAAGATATGAAGGCAACGCTATATGCTATGGGATCGGCACCGAGGGTAAGACCACCTACTCCATCTGGAGAGAAGGGCTTTATAAGATCGTACATGAGCTTACCTACTAGGTATATACCTTCTGGGTCAAAGGTTATACGCTTTAAGTCTACGTAATACCTGCTTAGCTTACCAGAGGAAAGCTTGAAAATTGGCTCGTCGGCAACGTTTAGGGACCTTTCCTTTATCAGAGCTTTTAACCTTTCCCTTTCCATCAGGATGAGAGCTTCTTCTTTGCGTACTCCATAAGACCACCAGCTTTTAGTATCTCCATAAGCTCTTTCGGAAAACTTGTGGCCTTGTATTCCTTGCCAGTAGTCAGATTCCTCACAACACCCTTTTCCAGGTCCACCTCTATTTCATCTCCGTGGTTTATCTCATCAACAGCTTCGGGTGCTTCAACTATTGGTAAACCTATGTTTATTGCATTCCTAAAAAATATACGAGCAAAGGACTTGGCTACAACTACAGGGACGCCTGCGTACTTTATAGCTATGGGTGCGTGCTCCCTTGAAGATCCAGAACCAAAGTTCCTTCCTGCTACGATTATGTCACCTTCCTTGTGCTCCTTAGCAAAGTTAGGATGCTCAGAGTCTTCCATCACATGTTGAGCGAGCTCGTAAGGATCTGAGGTATTCAAATACCTAGCGGGTATTATCTGGTCTGTGTCTACGTTGTCGGAAAACTTCCAAACTCTTCCTCTTATGACCATGGCCCTATTAATTATACTGCAGTACCATAACCCTCTGAATAGTTATAAGACCTGAGTTTAAAACCCTTTTTATCTCAGGTAGAATCTCCATTATTCTCTCTTCACAGTCAACTATCTCCACCACTATGGGTAGATCTGAAGAGATCTTAAAGGGCTTTGCTTCGTGCAAGAGTGAGGATTTGCCATACCCTAGTACTCCCCTAAAGACGGTAACACCGGCTATACCTTTTTTTCTACAAAGCTCAACTATATACTTGTAAAGGTGTTTGCCCTCGTACTTGTCATCCTCTCCAAAGAATATTCTTAGAAGTACAGCTTCCTTACAATTCATAGCATCCTACCCAAGTTATAACCCAAGAAGGTTAAAAAGATTCCACCAAAGTTGGTAGTGCAAAAGTAGATCAAAAATCTCAAATAGTTTCCTTCCATGAGTAGCTGCAAGCTTTCGTAGGAAAAGCTTGAAAAAGTTGTAAAACCACCTAGTATACCAGTTATGGCAAATACTCTGATATGTGGTGCTACCAGCATTCCTTCCACCATGTAAGAATAAAGGAAACCTATCACGAAAGATCCAAGAAGGTTCACAAAAAGCGTACCTATAGGAAAGTCAATACCAAAATTCTCTTGAATAGCACGGGACATCAAGTATCTGAGTATAGAACCTAGAGCACCACCTATAGCCACCCACAGAACAGGCTTTAACATAGGCTCACCTTCTCCAGAGTTATAAGTCTTCCCTTAAGGAGATTCTTTAACTCTTCAAGAACACTCAAAGCTTTATCTTCATCCTCTACAAATTCCATGATGACAGGCAGGTCGTAAGAAAGGGTCTCAACGCCTTCGTAATGAAACTTACCCTCCTGACCGTATCCAAGGATACCCTTCAGCAAAGTCATTCCACTTATCCCTTTATCCATTAAGTTCTTTAAAAGCCTGCGGATCAAATACTCTTCCTCTTCTGTAAAGTACACACGAACAAGAAGGTAACCCCTAGGATTTTTCATAAGTATGATTATAGCTAAACGTTTTTCATAAAAACTTCATATTCTTAGCTATAGATGTAATATAATACAAACCTAAGGAGGTAGGACATGAAGAAGTGGATAGGTCTTATGGCCATTTCAGCTTTGGTTATCGCCGGATGCCAGCAAAAGCCTGCTGAGCAGCAACCTGCTCAAGAACAACAGCAACAACCTGCTCAACAGCAACAGCCTGCCCAAGGACAGCAACAGCAGCAACAACCTGCCCAAGAGCAAAAGCAGCAGGAGCAGAAGTCAGAACAAAAGCAGCAAGGTGCAGCCCCTGCAAAGGATATGCAAGCTCTAGCTCAGCAAAAGGGTTGCTTCGCATGCCATGACATAAACGTGAAGAAAGTGGGTCCTGCGTACAAGGATGTGGCTAAAAAGTATGCTGGTCAAGCAGACGCTGTTGATAAGCTTGCTCAGAAGATAAAGAACGGTGGTGCAGGTGTATGGGGCAACGTACCCATGCCACCACAGAATGTGACAGACCAAGAGGCCAAGGACCTGGCCCAGTGGATACTTTCTCTAAAGTAATAGCCTTTCTAAGGGAGTTTGACAGGCTTCACTTTAGGCAGATTGTCGGTTTAGAGTACACACACATAAGGGATGCCTTGATGGCATCCCTCTTCCTTGAATACTTTGGTCTGGACAATCCGTTGGGTGTATACACCCTAGACCTATATCCTTACCTTTTAGAAGAGTTTCATCTCTGGCATAAAAGTTTGGGACAGGATAGAAGCTCTTCAAAGATCTTCCCGTGCTGCTAAAGAGGATCGTACTCTTCGGTGGAAAGGGTGGGGTCGGTAAGAGTACCCTTTCATGTGCCTTATCTTTAAAGCTTTCTTCCTTTGGTAAGACTCTACTGCTTTCTTTGGATCCTATGCATTCCCTCTCTGGTATACTCAAGATAGAAGTGCCTCCTGAACCTAGGGAAGTGTATCCAAACCTCTTTGCATGTGAACTTGATGCACAAAAAGTGGCAAGGGAATACGTAGACAGAGTACTCGAAAATCTAAGGGCTGTTCTTTCTCCTAAAGCTCTGGAAGGTTTTCTGAGGTTTGCTTCCATACTATACCAGTCGCCCACGTCTTTGGAAACAGCATCCCTAGACAGGCTTGCGGATTACATCATGCAAGGAGATTACGAGTACATAATCTTAGACTTTGCTCCCACTGGTAACATGCTGAGGATTCTAAACACCATAGACCTTCTTAAAGACTGGTTTGGGTGGATAGTAGAAGTGGCAAAAGAGCACAGAAGGATAAGCTCCTACCTTGGCAGGGAAGAAAAGCTCTTGGACATGCTTTTGGAAAGGGAGAAGAAGGTAAAAACTCTAAAAAAGACCTTTGAGGAAAAAGGTATACTCTTCGCCGTGGCGAGGGATGAAGAACTATCCATAGAAGAGGCCAAAAGGCTTTTATCTTACAAGGGATTTTCTTACTCCTTTATGGTTATGAACGCGTGCGATAAGGGTGAGGATTTTTATGTCCCACCTGTAGAAAAACCCTATGGTATTGAAAACCTCTTGAAGCTAAATGTGGAACCTTTGCTTGAGGTTGTGCTCTGATGGTGGAGATTCTTCCAGGAAAGGAGAACATGGAAAAAGACCTTATGAACTTATACCTTGTAGAGGAGGGAAAGGAAGATAGACTTTTTCGTCTTTATATGTGGTCGGAGCTTACTGTAAGTATAGGGTACTCTCAGAAGGAGAGGAAATTTTTAGTTCCTGTGGTCAGAAGGCCAACGGGTGGAGGAGCCCTTCTACATGGATGGGACCTTTCCTTCTCCATAGCTGACTTAAAGGAAAGATGGGGAGAGAATGCAGGAAAGATATACAGAGAGGTTATGGGAAGGCTGCTGGAAGTATTAAGATCCTTTGGTATAAACGCGCGGATGTCAAAGAATAGGTCAGGCTATGCGGATGCTTACTTCTGCTACTTTTATCCTACCCTCGGGGAGATAACGGTGGAGGGTAGAAAGCTGGTGGCTTGTGCTATGAGAACCCTCAGAAGGTCTTTTCTCTTGCATGGAAGCATCTTCCTCAGAATGGATTACGGGATAGCATCTGAAATACTTGGCGTGAGTATAGATCACATATTAGAAAGAGTAATAAGCCTTGAAGAATTAGGCTTTGATAGTACCTCTTTATTAGATAGGCTTTCAGAAAGGCTCTTCAAGGCTTATAATTTAAAAGGATGAAGGGAATTAGTATAAAGGAACTTGCAAAGAGGTTTAACACCACGGAGAAGAAGATAAAGGAAATCTTATCCGAGTGGGGTATAGAAGGGAAGAACGATTATATAACCGAAGATGCCCTAAAGATAATAGAAGAGGTACTCTTAGAGGAACAGAAGGAGAAGAAGAACGGTGCCCAAAGAGGTAAGACTGTATACATACCACAGGAAGTTACCGTTAGAGAGCTTGCGAACATCCTTGAAGTCCCGGCCAACCAGATAATGGCAGACCTTCTTAAGAAAGGCCTTATGGTGACAATAAACCATAGCGTACCTTATGAGGTTGCTGTTGAAATAGCTAAATCTTATGGCTTTACTGTACAAACGGATTCTCAGCAACAGGAAAGCGTAAAGAAACCTGTAGAAGAGAAGAGTGAAGAATCATCTGAGAACCTCCAACCTAGACCTCCTGTAGTGGTGGTTATGGGACACGTAGACCACGGAAAGACCACCCTCCTTGATACCATAAGGAAGACAAACGTAGCAGCAAGGGAAAAGGGTGGTATAACGCAACACATAGGTGCCTCCATGGTAGAGCTTCCAGACGGTAGAAAAATAACTTTCTTGGATACACCAGGGCACGAAGCTTTTACTTCTCTAAGAGCGCGTGGTGCCCAAGTAACGGACATAGCCGTACTGGTGGTTGCTGCAGACGATGGAGTAATGCCACAGACCATAGAGGCAATAAACCACGCTAGAGCTTTCAACCTACCCATAATAGTAGCAGTTAACAAGATAGATAAGCCTGATGCCGATCCACAGAAAGTCAGGCGGGAACTGTCCGAACTCGGTCTTATACCAGAAGAGTGGGGTGGAGATACCATCTTTGTAGACATATCAGCCAAAACTGGTAAAAACGTGGACACGCTTTTAGAGTACATACTTTTATTGGCTGAGCTTTTGGAACTGAAAGCAGATCCTACTAAGAAGGCCAAAGGAGTGATAATAGAGGCCAAACTGGACAAACAAAGGGGGCCTGTAGCCACAGTTCTAGTACAGGAAGGAACATTAAGGGTAGGAGATGTATTCGTGGCTGGTGTCACCTACGGTAGGGTTAGGGCAATGATAGATGACAAGGGGAGGAACATAAAGGAAGCTGGACCGTCCACACCTGTAGAGGTACTCGGTTTTGAAGACCTACCCATACCTGGAGATACCCTAAAGGTAGTTGACGATGAGAAGACAGCACGCGAACTAGCTGAAGAAAATAGGACAAAGCTGCAGCAGCAAGAAAAAGCTCCAAAGGCACTCTCCTTGGAAGATCTGTACAAGAAAATACAGGAGGGAGAAGTAGAAGAGCTCAGGCTAATAATAAAAGCCGACACTGTAGGTTCTGTGGAAGCTTTAAAGAAGGCGCTGAGTGAAATAAAGGTAGAGGATATAAACATACGGATACTCCATGCGGATGTAGGAGCCATAACGGAAAACGATGTGATACTTGCCAAGGCTACCGGTGCTATAGTGATTGGCTTTAACACAAGGCCTGACGTCAAAGCCAGAGAGGCTATGGAAAGAGAAAAGGTAGATGTTAGGCTGTACAACATCATATACGAAGTGGTGGATGATGTAAAGAAGGCCCTCAAGGGCCTTCTGAAGCCCATAGAAAAAGAGGTAGTGCTTGGATCCGCAGAGGTGAGGGCCACCTTCAAGATAAAGGGTGTGGGTACTGTGGCGGGTTGTTATGTGCTTGAAGGAAAGATCGTAAGAAACGCAAGAGCAAGACTTATAAGAGATGGTGTGGTAATATACGACGGTAAGATTGAAAGCCTAAAGAGGTTCAAGGAAGATGTTCAAGAGGTAGCAAGAGGCTTTGAATGCGGTGTAAAGCTAAAAGACTACAACGATGTAAAAGTGGGTGATATCATAGAATGCTACGAAGTGAAGTTAGAAGAAAGACAAATCTGAAGATTTCTGAGATATATCCTACCATTCAAGGAGAAGGTTTGCTTGTAGGTGTTCCCTCTCTCTTTATACGTTTACAAGGCTGTAACCTAAGATGTCCTTGGTGCGATCAGCCCGAATCCTTAGAGCTCAGCTCTACGAAGGCTACCCTGATGAGTTTAGAAGACATTCTTCAAAAGGTGCTTACCTTTCCATACGGGCATGTGGTTATAACTGGTGGTGAGCCCTTTCTTCACAAGGAGCTATCCATTTTGGTGGAAGAGCTTTTACTTTTGGGAAAATCTGTACAGATAGAAACGAACGGTACTCTTTGGAACGAAGCCATAGAGCCATTTGCATATAGAATCCATATAACGTGTTCACCTAAAGGTGTAGTGAATTGGTATGTAAATCCAAATATCATTATGTACGCAAAGGAACTTAAGTTTGTAGTAGATGATGCTATAGATTTGGATGTACTTTTAAGGAAGGAATTTCTGAGATTTCTAGAGGAAGGTAGGGTTGTTCTGCAGCCAGAGGGGAATAAGAAAGTTTACTTGTGGAAAGCTTTGGAACTTCAGGAGAACTTACTTCATATGGGTTACCAGGTTAGAATCATACCCCAGGTCCATAAGCTTATAGGTTTAGACTGACGTTGACCGGTTGTTTGGGAAAGAAGTATCTGACTATAGCCTTGTAGAGAGCGTAAGCGAAGGTCTTTTGAAAATTTTCAGAAGCCATGAGTATAGCCTCATCT
Organism: Thermocrinis minervae; assembly: GCF_900142435.1. Lineage (NCBI taxonomy): Bacteria > Pseudomonadati > Aquificota > Aquificia > Aquificales > Aquificaceae > Thermocrinis > Thermocrinis minervae. The sequence goes on along the minus strand of NZ_LT670846.1, from coordinate 1,008,612 downwards.
TTGTTGTTTATAAAGCCCACCTCTATTAAGACTGAGGGTATTCCAGGAGTTTTTAGAACGGCAAAGCCAGCCCTTTTAGTTCCTCTGTAGGTGATATTTCTTTGCATGACAGAAGAAAGTTCTTTAGCTACAAGCTTGGCAAAGTTTACGCTTTCATATAGGGTAACGTCCATGGCAAGGTCTGCGAGTACAACCTTTGCATCTGTGGGTATGTCAGAGTCACCAAGAACCAATTTTGCGTACTCCTTGTTTTTAACTATCTGTGTCTTCTTTACTTGTGCTGCCGAAGAGGATATGGCGAATATCTCCGTACCACGCGCCTGGGTGATACCCTCATCCGATGCGTTGGCGTGTATGCTTATAAACAGGTCAGCCCTCTTCTTAATAGCTATCTTTGCTCTCTCTTGAAGGGGGACGAAGTAATCGTCGTTCCTCGTTAGGAATACCTTGAACCGCCCATCCTGCTCTAAGTAGGTGGCCAGTTTTTTGACTATGGCCAAGGTTATGTCCTTCTCCTTTATACCCATGAATCCTATGGCTCCAGGGTCATGTCCTCCATGACCAGCATCCAGGACTATCACCCTTCTTTGGGTTATGAGCTTACCCTTTACAGACTCTTCCACCACTCTTTCGTTTCCCTTCGTGTTGTTCAAAACCTTAAGTACATCTGGGTCAAGGATGGCTATAAGGTTATCCTCTTCTTGAGATTTTTCTCGGTAAAGGTCCACAACTATGCGGAAGGGATCTTCCAAAGAAAAGGCCTTCACGTCGGAAAACTCACCCTCCACCACTAACCTAGTCCCCCATGGGTGCTTACCAACCCTGACCTTTACGTGTTTGGGTAAAGAGGATATCTGACCTTTAAAGTCAAAGAGGTCTATGACCATCCTGTTTGGGTTCTTTAGTTGGAGTATCTTGTAGTCTACCCTGTTTTTGAACTCAAAGACTAACCTTTCCTTTTCAGGATAGCTTCCGTACCTTACGGTGAGGTTCTGGGCAAACCCAAAGGAGATTATTAGATTAAGTATCAAAATTGCTAAAAACATCGGGCACCTCTTCCTTAACCTCTTCTTTACGCGTTGCCCAAGGAGGTTTTGGAAACCTCACCACCACCGGCGTGGGTATGTCTGGCTGGTGGATGATCATTGTACCTTTCTTGAGCATCATGGCCCTTATCTTAAGGTTTCCAGTAAGAAAGTCGTACTCCTTGCTTTGTACCTCGGCGCTGTCTATCCTTCCTAAAACTCTAACCGCCGAGTTGGCCACTATCCTCTTTTCTACCTCGCTGGCTGTTTGCTGGGCACCTATGAGCAGCACACCCAAGCTCCTACCACGCTCTGCTATCTCTAAGAGTACATCCTTTATGGGACTCCAGCCTTCTCTGGGTGCATACTTATTAAGTTCGTCAAGGAGTACAAAAACTTTAGGGTAAGGGCTTGCTCTGTCCTCTTTCTCCTTGAAGAGCTTTTTAAGCACAGAACCCACTACGAACATCTTGGCTATGTTGTGGAGTGAGCTTATGTCTATGACGCTTACTTTAAACTTCTCCCACTCTATGGGGACAGACTCTGTTCCCCCTACGAGGTGTTTGATCTTTTCCTTGGCTCTTTGGAACCTCCTCATGAAGGCTCTTACTGTGGTGGGTTCTGCACTACCAAACCAGTCGCGGTAAAGCTTTGAAGACCTATCTATCTCCCTTTCTTCCAAGGCTTTGAGGAAAATCCCCTCCAGGTCATCCAGGTTTTCCATATCGCTTCCGTAGTCATTTATAAGCCTGCCGTAGGGACTGTCTTTTGCAAGCTGGTAGAGTCTGTTCATTACTCTGTCTATGACAAAGTGGAGGTTTGACATCCCTTCATCACCTTCTGCAAACATAAACTTTAGGAGGCCTTCTTCCGCAAAGTCTCTCATACTCCATCTGAAGGGAACCACCTTCTCGTCCATCCTCTCCGAGGAAGGTTTTGTGAAGTCTTTGGGATCTGGTGGTACGTAGAAGATAACGTCGCTGAAGGGTTTTGCATCCAGACCCATCCTCATAAACATCTGTCTGTCCTCTTGACTCATGTCTTTGTTCTCTTTGTCTATCCAGAGTAGGTCCTTCCCTTTGACGTTGAATATTATGCCGTGAATGTTCTTCTCGCTGCTCTTCTTGATTATGGAGTACAGTAAAAAGAGGGCGTAGGATGTTTTTGTGGCCACGCCAGACATGCCAGATATGTTTACATGCGCGCCTTCTTTTCCGTTTAGGAAATGATAGTTTATGTAGACTACGTTCCCACTTCTTGTGATACCTGCAGGTATTTTTTCCTTCATCTGATCTGCGTATATGGCCTTTTGATACTCTTCACCTTCGGCTAGAAAAACCTCGTCACCTGGAGATGGTGGTACAAGGTATTCGGGTTCTATCCTAGTTGTGTTTACCCTGGCTATATAAGCCACGTTTACAGGTATGACACCCTGCTTTGCTAGCTGCGTCTCAAAGACGTTTTGTACGCCTTCCCAATACTTGTATACCTCTACCACAACACCGTAGTACTTTACCTCTGTGTTTCCTATGGAACACTTAACAAAGACAAAGTCATCCATCTGTAGCAAATTTCCCTCTTCTACACCTACCCAGAACTCCAAGGGAGTTATGTTCTTTGAACCTAAAATAAAACCTACCCTCTTCATGAGTAGATCTCCCTAAGGATCTCCTCTCCACCCATTGATAGAAGATCTTTGGCTAGTGCCTCTCCCACCGATTCAGCCTCCTCCGGCTTTCCTTCTTTGTAGCTTTCTATAAATTTATTCCCTTCTAGGTCTGAGATAAAGCCCCTTATGATCAGCTTGTCTCCCTCCAGCTTGGCAAAAGCTCCCATGGGTACCTGACAACCGCCTTCTAGGGTCTTCAAGAAGGCCCTTTCAGCCTTAGCGCATATCATACTCTCTTCATGGTTTAGCACTGAAAGGATCTTTTTAAGTTCTTTGTCTTCTTTTCTTACTTCTATGGCAAGGGAGCCTTGTCCTACTGCGGGTATGAAGTCAAGAATCTGGGTTATCATATGCTCGTAGCCCATCCTTTTAACGCCAGCATACGCAAGTACTATGGAGTCGTAAAGCCCTTCCTCCAGCTTCCTTATCCTCGTGTCCACGTTTCCCCTTAATACTTCTACCTTTAGGTCTGGCCTTCTTCTAAGTATCTGCACTTTCCTCCTTAGGGAGGATGTTCCCACTACTGAGCCAGGTGGGAGGTCCTCCAACTTTTGAGAGTTTTTAGAGATGAGCACGTCGTATGGGTCTTCTCTCTTGGTCACGCAGCATATCTCAAGACCTTCTGGTAAGACTGTGGGAACATCCTTAAGGGAGTGTACTGCTAGGTCTATCCTGCCCTCCAGCAGGGCTTCTTCAATTTCTTTAACAAAGAGGCCCTTACCGCCTATCTTTGCCAGCGGGACGTCCTTTATCTTGTCACCGGAGGTAGTGATAGTGACTATCTCCACTGTATGACCTTCCTTCTCAAGAAGGCTCTTTACGTAATTGGCCTGCCAGAGGGCCAGCTTACTCTTCCTGGTACCTAGCCTAAGATGCATCTAATCAATTATAAACATGCTGGAGCTCCTCGGGATATGGCCAGAGGTACGTTTGGGTCATAAGGTACTCGTTTTCAAACCTGTAGGCCCAGTTTTTGAGGAGTTCTATGAGTAGTGTTCTGGGTATCTTGCCTTCCTTGTAATCTTCCGCAAGCTTGAGAAAATGATGCTTTTCCCTCTCTTTTAACTTGGAGGACAGATGTCCATAGATGTGTAGGATGACGTTGTAATGCTTCTTCTTGCTTGGCCTGTTTGCTATAGTTTGAACAAATAGCTTTTTGTAACTTTCGTAGGTTTCCTCTAAGCTTTTGCTACCTTCGGCTACAAGCCTTCCCATCTGCTTTAGTTTTAACTGATGATGAGCCATAAGGAAGTACTTGTACCTTTGATGAAAGTTCATAAGGTCTTTTATGCTTTTGGGCCTGAAGCTTCTCAGATCTGCGAGGGCAAAGATGCTGGAAAGGAAATGGTCTCTTATCTCCGGGTTCTTAAGCCTGCCTTCGTCTTCCACAGGAAGGTGTGGGAACCTCTCTATGACCAGCTTGGCAAAAAGACCCTTACCCCTTGCGTAAAATTCCTTACCCCATGGATCTCTGTAATGTAGGGTGTTGGAAACACCGCAAGATGGTGATTTGGACTTTAGCAGGAAACCATCCACCTCCGGCAGCGAGTCTAAGAACTCCTCTGTGAAGGAGATCATCTCCTTCGTTAGATCCTTGCCTGTAGCGGGTTGGAAGAGTAGCATATCAGGGCCTTGCCTGTAAACTATTATCTTTTCTCTTGGAACTCCTAGACCTATAGCTACCTCTGGGCATACCTTTATGACGTTCACGTAATTGGATAGAGTCTTGGCGAGCTTATCTTCCACCGTACCCCCGTTGTACCTTACGGCTTCTCCTGCAAGACAGGCACTGTAGACTACTATAGGCCTTTCAAAGGTCCTCATTTTTCTACTTTCATGAAGATCTTTAAGAGGTAGTCGCTGAAGATGTATCTGGTAAGGGCTAGCCTTTCCCTAAACTGGTAAGGGACTTTTTCGTAGGTCTCTGTTAGTTTAAAAGCCTTCCAGACGTCAAAACCTGCAAACTCTCCTTCGAACAGAAAATCTTCCCTTTTTGATAGCTCCTCGACGGCAGATCTGGTTAGCATCCTGCCCATTACAAACCTCTTACCTTCCTCTTTTAAGTTCTTAACCATCCTGCTCTCTTCTGAAAGCTTAAGCTCCAGGGTCTTACTGAAGATAAGGCCTTTCTTTTTTATCCTGAAGGTTATAAGACCTTTCTCTATCTTAGTTTCTAGCCCTAGGGCTTGGGAAAGTGTAGCCTCTGGTATGTGTGCCTCTATCTCTGCGTCCATCAAGTTTCCAAGGTTTAAAAGGTCTTCTATGAATATACCCATGTTAAGACAGCTCCAACATCCTTTCTATGGGCTTTCTTGCCCTTTGGATTATGTCCTCTGGGAGCACCACTTCGTTGGTTTCCTTGAGCAGGGTCTCGTATACCTTGGGCAGGGTTATAGCCTTCATGGTACAACAGTAAACAGTACCACAATAGTTCATAGACTGAGGGAATATGTACTCCTTGTTAGGATTTTTCTTCTTTAGGGTGTGTAATAGACCTACTTCCGTTATCACTATAACCCTGTTAGAGTCGCATGTGGTGGCATAGTTGATTATCTGGGATGTGGAGCCTACGAAGTCTGCAATCTCTATTACCTTTGGATGGCATTCGGGGTGTACGGCCACCTTTGCGTCTGGGTATATCTCCTTAAGCTTTAGCACCTCTCTAGCTGTAAACTCAAAGTGGGGAGGACAGAAGCCTTGCCAGATGATGAACTCCTTGTCTGGTATATGCTTCTTTACCCAGTTGCCCAAGGCTTGATCTGGTATGAATATGATCCTTTTGCTTTCAAGCTTGGAAACGACTTTTATGGCGTTTGCTGATGTTACACATACGTCAGATACGGCCTTTACCTCTGCTGTGGTGTTGACGTATGCTACTACCTCTGCGTCTGGATACTTCTCCCTTAACCTGAGGACGTCTTCGGCCTTTATCATGTCTGCCATGGGGCAACCAGATTCGGGATTGGGGTGTAACACCTTTTTGGTGGGGTTTACTATCTTTGCCGTTTCACACATGAATCTTACACCGCAGAAGACTATTATGTCCGCATCTGTTTGGCTTGCCTTACGGGAGAGCTCTAGTGAGTCTCCTACAAAGTGTGCTATGTCTTGAACTTCTGGCCTTTGGTAGTAGTGGGCTAGTATTACGGCGTTCTTCTCTTCTGCTAGCCTTCTTATCTCCTCCTGGAGCTCCTTTATCTCCTTATGCGATAGCTCCCTTTCTACCTCAAGCTTTACCATAGGATTTTTATATTAGCCTTTCAGGAGATATTTTCTATGATATTGATGATCCTTCCTGCTCGTTCTACAGAGCCTCTGTCATAATCTCCTAAAAGGAAACTTTCTAACATCCACCTTAACTTATCCCTTTTCCTCTGCACCATCAACCTTCCTTCTGAGTATACGGCTTCTTCTCCAAAGTCCAAGATTACTTTCCCTTCGTCCACATTCCATATTCTTCTTGGGTGTGGGCTCTCCCACTGGACGCTTAGTTCAAACTCTGCCTGGTCTGCGTAGCCTCTCAACGTCCAAACACCATTCTTTACGCTAAGTTCTTTAACCTCAACCTTTGAATAAGTTCTTAAAAGTAGGTAAAGGTCATGCCATGCGAGATCCCAAAGGGGTGAAACGTAACCTTTCCCTCTTCCAAACCTCTCTATCTTTATGCTCTTTGCATTTTTGGGTATATGCTCTGCACATACGGAAAAGCTTTCCACCTCCGAGACATAGAGATTGTCGAAAGAGGATATCCTTTCAAAATCCTTTGATGAAAGGGCTGGCGGCTTTTCCAAAAGCACAGGTAGACCTTTTTCTAAGAAGGCTAGGGCCACGTCCACGTGCTTGGAAGGGTCTATGGCTATTATAACTGCCTTAAGTGGTTCGTTTACTTCCCCGTAGTGACAGTAAAAGGGATGTTCTCCGTCTCTTTTTGAAGAGTCTATGTCACAAAGGACAGGACTTTCCCCCATCTGCTTTATCTTCTGCAGATACTTACTTCCCATATTGCCAAGGCCTATGAGAAGTATGTGCATCAGGCTTCTAGTATGGCACCTTTAGAGGCTGAAGTTACCAACTTGGCGTACCTTCTGAGCCAAGGGCTCTTTATGGGCTTTTGCTTAGGTACAAAGCTTTCCATCCTTTTTTTGAACTCTTCTTCGCTTATTAGCAGCTCTATCCTCCTTCCTGGAATGTCTATAAGTATTTCGTCACCATCCTTGACTATGCCTATGGGTCCACCAGCTGCGGCTTCAGGAGATATGTGACCTATACAGGCTCCCCTGGTTCCACCAGAGAATCTACCATCGGTGATGAGAGCCACCTTATCCCCAAGACCCATACCCATTATGGCAGAGGTGGGCGAGAGCATCTCCCTCATACCGGGCCCACCTTTGGGTCCTTCATACCTTATGACCACCACGTGTCCTGGCTGTACCTTTCCGCCTAGTATACCCTCTATGGCCTCCTCTTCAGAGTCAAAGCATATGGCCTTTCCTTTGAACACCAACATGTTGGGATCAACACCAGCCGTCTTTACCACGCAACCTTCTGGAGCCAAGTTTCCATAGAGTACAGCTATACCACCCTCGTGTGTGTAAGGGTTGTCGCAGGTCCTGACTACTTGACCGTCTGGATCTGGTGCCTCTTGAGCTATATCCCTGAGGGTTTTTAGGCTTACTGTCATAGCATCTGGTTTAGGAAGCTTACCAGCCCTTATGAGCTCTTTAAGGATTGTAGGTATACCACCTACGGCATCTAGGTCCTGTATGTGGTACTCGGAGGCTGGGGATATCTTGCATATGTTGGGTACAGATCTGGATATCATGTCTATCCTTCTCAAGTCATACTCTATACCAGCTTCTCTGGCTACAGCAAGTAGGTGCAGGACTGTGTTCGTGGATCCACCCATGGCTATATCAACCGCAAAGGCGTTGTCAAAGGCTTCAACGGTTAGTATGTCCCTGGGTCTTATGTTCCTCCTTAAAAGCTCCATTATCTGTCTTGCTGCCTGTCTTGCCAGTAGTTCCCTTCTTGGATCTACAGCTGGTATGGTTCCGTTTCCAGGTAGAGCAAGGCCTAAGACTTCCGTAAGGCAGTTCATGGAGTTGGCTGTAAACATACCCGAACAGCTACCGCAGGTGGGACAAGCAGTTTCCTCTATCACCTTGAGCTGACTCTCTGTTATCTTGCCCGCCTTTAGCTGTCCTATACCCTCAAAGACGGTGATAAGGTCCACTTTTTTGCCGTTTAGTTCACCTGCTAGCATAGGGCCACCGCTTATGAATATGGTGGGTATGTTCAGCCTTGCAGCAGCCATCAGCATGCCTGGGACTATCTTGTCACAGTTTGGTACACATATTAGAGCGTCAAGTTTGTGGGCTTCTACTACTGTCTCTATGGAGTCTGCTATCAACTCCCTTGAGGGTAGGGAGTAGTGCATACCTGAGTGTCCCATAGCTATACCGTCGTCTACGCCTATAACGTTGAACTCTATGGGAACTCCTCCGGCTTTCCTGATCTCTTCTTTTATGGGAAGGACAAACTCCCTAAGGTGTACGTGTCCAGGTATTATGTCTATGTAGGAGTTAGCTATGCCTATAAGGGGTTTGTCAAAGTCCTCATCTGTGAGACCGCATGCCCTAAGTAAGGCTCTGTGTGGTGACCTTTCTATACCCTTTTTAACTTCGTCACTCCTAAACATAGTATTAAATATATTAAATGGTACGTATAGGTTTGGGTTTTGATTCTCATCCCTTTCAGGAAGGGAGAAGACTTCTTTTGGGGGGTGTGGACATACCAAGCCCAGAAGGTTTAAAAGGACACTCGGATGCAGACCCTCTTCTGCATGCTATAACGGATGCTATATTGGGTGCCATAGGAGAAAAGGACATAGGGGAGCTCTTTCCTAACACAGATCCTAGGTGGAAGGATGCTCCTTCACAGCTTTTCTTGGAGAAGGCTCTAAGCTTGGCCAGAGAGAAGGGTTTTAGGGTGGTAAACCTTGACTGTGTGATAGTGGCAGACAGACCAAAGATAAGCCCTTACAAGGATACCATAAGGGAAAACCTATCAAGGCTTCTTGGGGTAAAAAAGGAAAACATATCCATAAAGGGAAAAACCAGGGAAGGCTTTTGCCCAGATAACGGTATTGCTTGCATGTGTGTGGTGCTTTTAGAAGATGAAGGTTAACTTAGTCCTTTCGGGTGGTGCAGCGAGGGGTATAGCTCACATAGGTGTTCTGCAGGCTTTGGAAGACCTAAGGGTGGAAGTGATCTCTGTAAGCGGTGTAAGTGCAGGTGCTCTCGTAGGAGCTTTCTACTGTGCGGGATATACTCCCAAACAGATGTTGAAGCTTATAAAAGAGACAAGGTTATGGGAATGGATAAGACCTCGCATACCACCAAAGCTTGGTCTCTTTTCCTTACAGAGGGCAAAGTTTCTTCTCAAGAAGTACCTTCCAGAAAGGCTGGAAAGCCTAAAGATTCCTCTCTTCGTGTGCGCTCTTGACATAAAGACGGGAAGAACACTTTACTTTCGTGAAGGTGAGCTCTACAGTGTAGTCCTGGGAAGCTGTGCCCTTCCTGGTGTTTTTGAGCCTGTAAAGCACTTCGAGTACATGTTAGTAGACGGTGGAGTCACGAACAACTTACCCGTTGAACCCTTCCAAGAATCTGAAATTCCTACCCTGTGCGTGGACGTAAACCCATACGATGTGAACGGAGAGCCCAGAAACATTCTACATCTACTCCTTAGGAGCTTTTTCCTTGCCGTCAGGTCCAATGTAGATAAGAGGAAGGAGTTTTGTACCTACCTTATAGAACCGGACCTGAGGGGTTACTCCCTGGTAAGCCTAAGGAAGGCTGACGAGCTCTTTAGATTAGGGTATGTTCAAACCATGCGGATTCTGCGGGCGGTATAATAACCCAGGATGTTGGTAGCCGATGGCATAAGAAAAAGCTATGGACCAAGAGAGATACTCAAGGGTATAAGTCTAAAACTGAACAGAGGAGAGGTAGTAGGATTACTTGGTCCCAACGGTGCTGGAAAGACAACCCTTTTCAACTGTTTGATAGGCTTTACATCTGTAGACGATGGGAAGATAACGCTGGAAGGAGAGGACATTACACATCTCCCTGCCCACATAAGAGCAAAGAAAGGTATAGTCTTTTTACCCCAGGAACATACCCTCTTTGAAGACTTAACGGTGATAGAGAATCTTCTGGTTTTTCTAGAGTTCTTTGAAAAGGATAGGGACGTGCAGTATGCAAGGGCTCAGGAACTACTAGAGAAGTTTGGTCTGTATGAGCTCAAAGATCTAAGAGCAGGAAGGCTTTCGGGTGGACAGAAGAGGAGGCTTGAGATAGCCAGAGCTTTAATACCGGAGCCCAAGTATGTGCTATTGGATGAGCCTTTTGCGGGTATAGATCCCATAGCCGTGTCGGACATAAAAAGTCTCATATTCTTGCTTAAGTCTGAAAGCATTGGTGTTCTTGTTTCAGACCACAACGTGAGAGAAACCATAAAGATAGTAGACAGAGTGTACGTGCTGTCAGATGGAAGCATCTTAGCAGAAGGAAGCCCTCAAGAAGTAGCAAACAACCAAAAGGTAAGAGAGGTTTACTTGGGGAAGGACTTTAGCCTCTAATGGTCTATCTTTAAATAACATGGAAGTTGAGGTACTTATAAAAAGAGCGGAGGGCTATCAACCATACACCGTAGAGGTGTACAAGGGTATGACCATCCTGGACCTTCTTAACGCAATAAAAGAAAAAGATCCTACCTTATCCTACAGACACTTCTGCAGGGCTGGTGTATGCGGGACCTGTGCCGTCAGGGTTAACTCCAAGCCTGTGCTTGCATGCAGCACAAAGGTGGAAGGTCTAGATACACCTATAAAGATAGAGCCTTTGTACAACTTTCCTGTCATCAAGGACCTCGTGGTAGATCATGAACCTCTAATAGACAGGGTAAAGGGCCTTTTCAGCAGGAATGGTCTGGTAGACCAAGACGAGTGGACTTACAGAAGCTACGAATGTATACTTTGCGGCGTATGCGATGAGGTATGTCCTGTGTTGGCCGAGAGCCACGCTTTTGGTGGACCCATGTACTTCCTGAGAGCTTACAAACATATAAAAGAAGTGTACCCAAGCCTTAAGGAGAAGTTTATCCAACTTTGCACTCACTGTAACAACTGTTCTCTGGCGTGCCCCAAGAGACTCTTTCCAGAGACAGCTATCAGGAAAGAGGAGAACTACCTGCAGGAACTCGGTTTACTGCCAAAGCCAGCAGGCTTTGACTTTTTGAGCTTTTAGCATGTGGTTTGTTGAGGAATTCTTAAGGACCTTTTCACGCTATCTTTTAGAGATTTTCCCGTACTTTATGCTTGCCTTGCTTTTTGTGTCTCTCTTGGAAAACAGTAGGTTTTTCACAAAGGTGGCTCACTTTCTAAGAGGAAGGGACGCTTTAGCTGTCCTTAGCAGCATACTTATAGCAGGGATGATGCCCCTGTGTTCCTGCTCCATGCTGCCAGTGGCCATGATGATAAACTCCATAAGCAGAAGCTATTCTCCTGTCGTCGCCTTTATGATGGTAGCACCCGTAGTATCCCCCATAAGCCTGGCCTTCACCTACAGCCTGTTTGGTCTTAAGGCACTTATCTTTAGGTCTTTGGGTGTGATCATCTTTGCCCTCTTAGCTTCCTTTACGATAGGAAGCTTATTTAGGAAGAAGGAACAGTTTTCCATCCCGATTAACCCACCCATCCAAAGCAATGGTTTACTAAAGCTTTTCCTGACTAACCTAAGGACAGTAGGTAGAACTATGCTTTTGGGTATACTTATAGTGTCTGTTGCGGAAACTCTACTGCCAGATGACCTTCTGACGGGTTTTTCTAAACTACCCTTCTCCTACATGTTTATATCCGTCCTAGCCACACCCGTGTACGTATGTTCTGGAGAGGACGCCTTCATAGCTAAGTTCTTGACCTCGCTTGGTTTAACCCATGGCAATGCCCTGTCCTTTATGCTGGCAGGTAGTGGTGTATGTCTTCCCACTGTTCTTTCTGCCCTCAGCTTTTTACCCAAGAAGCTGGTATTGTTGTACTCCGTATGTGTTTTCTTCATGGCAGTCGTGCTCGGTTTTCTTTACGATGTTTCGTAAAAAAGGATTATGATAAAATGAATGTGGGATATACACAAAGGAGGGAAGTATGGATAGGTATACGCAGATTCTCCAGGAGCTCATAAAGAATACTGGGTTGGAAGGTGCCGCTTTGGTCTCCGCCGACGGCTTGCCCGTCTCTTCCGTACTAAAACCTGGACTTGAGGAAGACAGGATAGCAGCTATGAGTGCTGCAATACTATCTTTGGGTGAAAGAGTGGCCGAGGAGCTGGAGAAAGGAGGGCTTGAGCAGATAACCGTAAAAGGGCACAATGGCTATGTAATACTCACCGGAATAGGTTCAGATGCGGTGTTGGTTGTGCTGGCTGACAACAACGCCAAACTCGGACTTCTCCTTATGGAAATAAAGAAAGCTCAGGATAAGTTAAAAACTATGATATAAGACTATGGCACTTATAGGTGACCTTTCCACTTTTAGTTTTGTTGATATATTCCAAGTTATTCTAAAGGACAGGAAAAGCGGCATATTCATAATAGAATGGAAGGACATGACCGTTGCTTGCTATGTCAAGGATGGGGAATTTGTCTTTGCAAGACCTATAGATAAGGTGTTTAGAGTATATGCAGAAAAAGATTTTGACGTTCTTCTTAGTAAGCTTAGGATACCTAAAGAGAGCCTACATAAAACCATAGAGAGATTTCTAATAAGCAGGTTTGATCACAAGGAGGGTATCTTTTCCTTCACTCCAGGCTTTATAAAGTACAACTCAGACGTGCCTGTTGTTTATAACATAGAGAAGCTCATACTCCTAGCCTCTGAGAAGCTCTCGCCCGAAGAAGTAGAAAGGAAGATCTCTGATGAGCTTCTGACCTTTGAAGCCCTTCCAAACGCCCAGGAGATAGTGGAAAAAGCAAACACAGAGAACATAGACAAAGTTAAAAAAGTGTTATCTCTAGTAAACGGCGAGAGAACAGTGGGTGAGATAAGAAAAGAATCTGGTCTTGATACGCTTACGGTTGATAGGATCCTTTATGCTCTATTGGCTATGGGAGCTATAAAAAGGAAGAGGAGGGAAAAAAAGCAAAAGCCTTCTATAGCCATGGACTTGTTGGTTAAGATAATAGAGAGGGTCAAGGGGCTGTGATGAGAACTATAAAGAAGATAAAAATAGTGGTAGCAGGGCCCTTTGCAGCAGGTAAGACGCAGTTCATAAACACCATCAGCGAGATAAAGACTGTAAAGACCGAGAGGAGGACGCAGGCCGTTGGAGAAAAAGGTGTAAAAGAATACACCACAGTAGCTATGGACTTTGGGAAAATACGTATAGATGACGAGCACGAACTCTACCTGTTTGGCACACCAGGACAGTCTAGGTTTGACTTCATGTGGGAAATACTCGGGGAGGGTGCGCTTGGAATAATAGTACTTGTGGACAGTACAGATCCATCCACGTTCCATGAAGCCAGGAGGATAATAAACTTCTTCCAATCGCGCTTTCCTGTGCCTATGGTCATAGGAGCAAACAAGCAAGACCTTCCTAATGCCTGGTCACCGGAGGACGTAGCAGCTTCCTTGGACATTGATCCAGATGAAGACATACCAGTAGTACCTGTCTCTGCCATAGATAAAGAAAGTGTAAAGAAGGTCCTTCTTACATTACTTGAGCTGATAAAAAGAGACCTTACCTCTCAAGGAAACAGTGCCGGCTGATCCAGGGTCAAAACCTCTGGAAATCCGAACATAAGGTTCATGTTCTGAACAGCTTGTAAAGACGCTCCTTTCCCTAGGTTGTCTATCGCGGATACAATAACATGAAGGTCTGTTCTTTCATCATAGCCTACATATATATTACATAGGTTTGTACCGAGTACGTGTTTGGTCATGGGTGGGTTCTGTATCACTTTAACAAAGGGCTCTTCTCTGTAAACCTCAAGGTACAGGTCATGTAAATCCTTCACTCTAGCTTTAGCATAAATGGTGCATACCATACCCCTGGACATGGGTACTACCTTGGGGGTAAACCTTATCTTTACATCCCTTCCCAATGTTTGTCCTGCCACAAGCTCCATCTCTGGCGTGTGTCTATGATTAAGTACAGAGTAGGCAAAGGCATTTTCTGTCATCTCTGGAAAGTGAAACTGCTGACTTGTCTTTCTTCCAGCACCAGAAACACCCGAGATGGCATCAACTATAATCGTGTCATCTTCTAGCAGCTTCTCTTTAAGCAGAGGATAGAGTCCCAGCAGAGTAGCGGTAGGGTAACATCCTGGGTTTGCCACCAGCCTAGCAGTCTTTATGTCGCTTCTGAAGATCTCTGGAAGGCCGTAGACAGCCTCCTTTAGAGTGTCTGTGTATGGATGTTCAAAGCCGTAATACTTTGGGTAAAGGTTAGCATCCTTCAACCTGTAGGCTCCAGAAAGGTCTATAACTCTTTTTCCTGCTTTTAAAAGCTCTGGTACGAGATGTAAGGAGGTTTCATGAGGAAGACAGAGAAAAGCAACGTCAAAGTTTTCCTCTGGCTCTTGTGTAAGGCACAGCTTCCCAAGGTATGAAGTAGAAAAGGAAGGGAAAACCTCTTCCAGAAGCTTTCCCTCGTAACTTTTAGAGGTTATGCTTACTACCTTTACGTATGGATGCTTCTGTAGAGTCCTGAGGAGCTCTACACCCGTATAACCTGTGGCACCATACACACATACCCTTAACGTTTGCTCCATCTGTAGCCTTTTCTTGCTTTCATGAGTCCGTACTTCTTCCTCTCCTTCTCTCTTGCATCTCTGGTTAGAAGACCTGCCTTCTTCAGCACAGGTCTTAGATCTGGGTTGTACTTTATAAGAGCCTTAGCTATACCATACATTATGGCTTCAGTCTGGCCTGATATACCACCACCTTCCACAGTTGCGTATATACCAAACTTGTCCTCCAGACCTACTAGTTTAAGTGGGTAAAGTACCTTAAGGTAGTTGGTTTCTCTCTGAACGTAATCTTTAAGTTCGTACTCCTTTCCTGTAGCTTTGGACTTTACTATCTGCTTTTTCGTGTTTGTCAGGAGCCATACTCTTGCTATGCTTTCTTTTCTCCTTCCTGTACCATAGTAGGCGTTGTCAAAGCCTATCTTAAAATCCTTGAGCTTTACCGTCATGCTTCAACCTCCAGAGGTTTTGGTTGTTGAGCCTCATGGGGATGTTCTGGACCGGCATAGATCTTAAGCCTCTTTAGCATTCTATGCCCTAGCCTGTTCTTGGGTAGCATCCTCTTGACGGCCAACCTGATAACCTCTTCCGGCTTGTTTTCCAGCATCCACTCCAAGGATCTCTCCTTTAGACCTCCTGGATAGTTGGAGTGGAAGTAGTACTTCTTTTGAATGAGCTTCTTGCCCGTCACCTTTACATCCTTAGCGTTTATAACTATCACAAAGTCCCCGCAGTCCACATCAGGCTGGAAGTAGGGCTTATGCTTACCACGTAGAATTGAAGCTATCTGTGATGCAAGCCTTCCAAGTATCTTACCTCTTGCATCTACAACCCACCAATTCCTAACTACATCTTCTGGCCTAATACGATAGGTCTTCATCTCTCCTCTCCTTTAGACTGAAAATTTTACCATAACTCTCTGGGTTCATTGTATAATGTAGACATGTCCAAGAAGATAAGAGTAGCAATAGCAGGTGTTGGTAACTGCGCGAGTGCTCTTATTCAAGGCATCTACTACTATCAGAAGCACCAAGACAAGAACGTGAGCGGTCTTATGTTTGAAGACGTGGGTGGATACAAGCCATGGGACATTGAAATCGTTGCAGCTTGGGATGTGGATGCGAGGAAGGTGGGTAAGGACGTTTCCGAAGCCATTTTTTCAGAACCTAACTGTACCACAGTTTTTGAACCCAATGTTCCAAAGCTTGGAGTCAAGGTGCGTATGGGAAAAGTTTTGGATGGAGTAGCCCCCCATATGAAAGACTACCCTCCAGAGAGATCCTTCGTGGTAGCGGATGAAAAGGAAGACGAGCTTGAAGATGTGGTAAGGGTCTTAAAGGAGACAGAAGCGGATATACTTGTAAACTACGTGCCAGTCGGTTCTGAAGAGGCTGCAAGGTTTTATGCCATGGCGTGCCTTGAAGCCGGAGTCTCCTTCATAAACGGTATGCCCACTTTCATAGTCTCTGATCCTGAATGGGCCAAGAAGTTTGAAGCTGCAGGTATACCTGTGGTGGGTGACGATATAAAATCCCAAGTGGGAGCTACCATACTCCACAGGACCCTGGTCCAACTCTTCATAGATAGGGGTGTAAAGATTGATAGGACATACCAATTAAACTTTGGAGGAAACACAGATTTTCTAAACATGCTTGAAAGAAGCAGGCTAAGCACAAAGAAAACCTCCAAAACAGAGGCTGTATCCTCTCTCATAACCTATGATATAGATCCTTTCAACATCCATATAGGGCCGTCCGATTGGGTTCCATGGCTAAAGGATAGAAAGATAGCCTACATACGCATAGAAGGTAGACTCTTTGGCGATGTCCCCATGTACCTGGAAGCAAAGTTGGACGTAGAAGACTCCCCTAACAGTGCAGGGTCTATGATAGATGCCATAAGGTGTTGTAAGCTGGCTAGAGATAGAGGTATAGGTGGACCACTTTACTCCATAAGCGCCTACACTATGAAACACCCACCCATACAGTACCCAGACTGGCAGGCTAGAAAGATGGTAGAAGAATTCATAAGAGGTGAAAGGGAACGCTAGAGAGGGTATTCTTCTCGCTAAGCTTACCAAAGGATAAGCCTATTATTTGGTTCCACTGTGCGAGCGTAGGAGAGTTCAACACAGCAAAACCACTCCTTAAGGAGTTAAAGAAAGACTTTACAATACTCCTAACCTACTTTTCTTTCAGAGCCAAAGATTACCTGGAAAAGCAGAAGGACTTTTACCACCTTTTACATCCTTTGCCCTTGGACCTTCCACCCCTTATAAAGAGGTTTGAAAGGATAGTAAACCCAAGCCTGCTTGTAGTTATGGAGAGGGAGCTTTGGCCATCACTCCTCAGCGTAACAAGGACCAAAAAGGTCCTAGTAAACACCTACGCGAGAGGCAACTTCCTAGAAAAGATACTCATCAAAAAGTTTGATCTCGTTCTGACAAGGACTGAACAAGATGCTTTAAAACTAGGGCAGTACACCAGAGCCTTATCTTGCGGCAACCTTAAGTTTGTCCTGGAAGAACCACCAGCGATAGACTTTAGAAGGCCGGAAGGAAAGCTAATAGTTGCTGGAAGCACCCACCCAGAGGAAGACATAACCATAATAAGGGTGTATCAGAAGCTTAAAGAAACATTCAAAGACCTAAAGCTTATCTTGGTGCCTAGGCACGTGCACAGAGCTTATGAACTTAAAAGGTTATACCCACAGTTTAGGCTAAGGAGCGAAGACCCACAGAACTGGGATGTGCTCATCGTTGACACCTTGGGAGAGCTTTTCCGGATGTATTCCTTTGCAGATATATGCTTTGTAGGTGGAACGCTTGTAAAGGTAGGTGGACACAACCTCCTTGAACCCATCTACTGGAACAAGCCGGTGGTTTTTGGACCCTACTACTTTAAAGTTCAAGATCTGGCGGAGTTTATCCTTCGAAAGGGTTATGGTAGAGTAGCAAGCAATGAGACAGAACTTTACAAGACCTTCTCTACGCTTCTTAAGCAGGGGGTGAGTTTGGATACAAACATGAAGGAACTCTCTGAACAGATAAAGAGGTGCTACCTTGAACAGATAAAGGGATTACTTCTTTCTTCAAGCTCCTATTAGAACACTGTATTGAAGGGTTAAAATTTTTAAGGTCTATGATCAGAAAGGTTCTAATAGCCAACAGAGGAGAGATAGCGGTAAGGGTCATAAGAGCCTGCAGGGAATTGGGGATAAAGACGGTGGCCATTTACTCTGAAGCAGACAGGGAGTCAATGCATGTGAAGCTGGCGGATCAGGCTGTATGCATAGGGCCTCCGGAGGCTTCTAAGAGCTATCTGGACATACCTAGGATAATGTCGGCTGTAGAGGTCTCTGGTGCTGATGCGGTCCACCCTGGCTACGGATTCTTGGCAGAAAACCCAAGGTTCGCGGAGATAGTCCAGGCAAGCGGAAAGGTATTCATAGGTCCCAACGCAGAAACCCTTGCTCTAATAGGCGACAAGATTAGGGCCAAAGAGGTGGCCAAGAAGTTGAACATACCTTTAGTTCCTGGCAGCGATGGGCCTGTGGACTTCAAATCAGCCCTTGAAGTAGTCAAGCAGATAGGCTATCCTGTAGTCATAAAGGCTGCCGGTGGTGGGGGTGGAAGGGGTATAAGGATAGTAAGGGACGAAAGGGAACTCAGGGAAAAACTCCCACTAGCTATGCAAGAAGCAAAGATAGCCTTTGGTGATGAGAGGGTCTACATAGAGAAGTACCTTATAAATCCAAAGCACATAGAAGTACAAATACTTGCGGATACCCACGGCAACGTAATGGCTTTAGGAGAGAGGGAGTGTTCCATACAGAGAAGACATCAGAAGCTTATAGAGGAAGCACCAAGCCCTTCTATAGACGACAAGCAGAGGAAGATGTTGGAAGAGATGTGTGTAGAGTTTTGTAAGCATATAGGATACGTGGGTGCTGGGACTGTAGAGTTTCTGATGGACCAGGATGGAAACTTCTACTTTATGGAGGTAAACGGGCGCATACAGGTGGAGCATCCGGTGACAGAGATGATAACGGGCACAGACATAGTAAAGTGGCAGATAAAAGTTGCCATGGGGGAAAAACTAAGCCTGTCCAAGGTGGAAAGGAGGGGCTACGCTGTGGAGTTCAGGATAAACGCAGAGGATCCAAATACCTTCATGCCATCACCTGGTAAGATAACAAACCTCTACCTTCCTGGTGGTCCAGGTGTAAGAGTAGACACCCATGTGTACTGCGGCTACACAATTCCACCATACTACGACTCTCTCATAGCCAAGCTTATAGTCTGGGGAAGCGACAGAAAGTCAGCCATAGAGAGGGCTAAAAGGGCTCTTGAAGAATTCGTAATAGAAGGTCAAGGGCTTAAGACTAACATAGAGTTCCACAAGAGGGTTATAAGCACGAGAGAATTCAGGGAAGGAAAGCACCACATAAGACTAGTGGAAGAGATGCTCATATGAGGGAAAGGATAGAAAAGTTTCTGGGTAGTATGTACAGGCACAACAAGGTACCAAACGCCATAGTGTTCTATGGAAAGGAGGGAGTAGGGAAGAAGACCATTGCCTTTGAGCTAGCCAAAGCTCTACTCTGTCTGAAAAACACCTTTCCCGCGTGCGAAAGCTGTGCCTCTTGCCTTCACATGAATAACTTCAAGCATATGATGGAAACATCGCCGGAAGACCTTGAAGTTTTCGTGGAAGGTCAGAGCGGTAAAGAGGTATTTGCATACTTTCAGGGAGATCATCCAGACTTTGTGTACGTTCTTCCCGAGAAGACTGAGATAAAGATAGACCAGATAAGGGCAGTCAAGGAGTTTGCTTACCTAAGGCCTGGACTCTCTAAGAGGAAAGTGGTACTCATAGGCAAAGCCCATACCATGAATCCATACTCGCAGAACGCCCTGCTTAAAGTCTTAGAAGAGCCACCTTTAGACACTTACTTTCTCCTTACATGTGATTCTTTGGACAAACTGCTGCCTACTGTAAAGTCTAGGAGTTTTCTTATTGAAGTTCCACCCTTTACGGACGAAGAAATCTCTCAGATAACCGGCGTAAAGGATCCTCAGCTTTTGAGGTTGGCGGACGGAAGTGTAAGCATGCTTAAGGAGATCATGCAGAAGAAGAACCTACTACAAATGGCACAGGATTTTCTAAAGAAGGATCCCCTTGAGGTGTACAAGGTGGCCAGCCAGGCAGAAGATCTAAGCGTACAGGATCAAGAGTTCCTCCTTAAGATACTTGAGGCTATGGCAGAGGACGCGAATGCACAAGATGCTATAGCTCTCGCAAGGGAAAACTTGGGGCGTGGCATAAGGTTGGATCTGTTCCTTACATACCTTAGCTTTACCTTTTAGTTATAATTTTCTGGCCTATGAGCTTAGAGTTTGAGAAGGACCTTCTGGAACTCTATCAAAAGGTCGAGACTCTAAAAAAGTCGAAGGATGCTAGAGAGGAAGATCTAAGAAGGTTCCAGAGAGAGTACAGA
The DNA here is from genome assembly GCF_900142435.1 of Thermocrinis minervae. Classification (NCBI taxonomy): domain Bacteria; kingdom Pseudomonadati; phylum Aquificota; class Aquificia; order Aquificales; family Aquificaceae; genus Thermocrinis; species Thermocrinis minervae. The sequence goes on along the minus strand of NZ_LT670846.1, from coordinate 988,611 downwards.
AAAAAAGTAAAGTCCATACTTTCAAAGCTGGATCCTTGGCAGAAGGTACTCATAGCACGACATCCCAACAGACCCCACACCCTTGATTACATCAATCTCATATTCACAGACTTTATTGAACTTCATGGAGATAGATGCTTTGGTGATGATCCTTCAATAGTGGCAGGTTTTGCTTACTTCTACAAGATGCCCGTAGCAGTTATAGGCCATCAAAAAGGTAGAAGTACGAAGGAGAAGATGGAAAGAAACTTTGGTATGCCACATCCCGAGGGGTACAGAAAAGCTGTAAGGGTGGCAAAGCTTGCCGAAAAGTACAGCATGCCAGTGATAACCTTTGTGGACACTCCTGGAGCATATCCAGGGATAGAGGCTGAAGAGAGGGGACAGTCTCAAGCCATAGCCCAAAGCCTCTACACCTTTGCCTGGTTGAAAGTGCCCACCATAGCTGTGGTCATAGGTGAAGGTGGTTCTGGTGGTGCTCTGGCTCTAGCCGTGGCTAACAGGGTTTTGATGTTGGAGCATGCTGTGTATTCTGTAATTTCACCAGAAGGATGTGCTGCCATACTTTGGAAAAACCAGGAGAAGGTAAAGGAAGCGGCAAGGGCCTTAAGGTTGACGGCAGAGGACCTGTATCAGCTAGGTGTTGTAGACTGTGTTATAAGAGAACCATTGGGGTTTGCCCACATAGACTACACTAGGACAGCTAGGGTGGTAAAGTACTTCATAAGAAGATATCTTAAAGAGTTGCTAAAACTCACGCCTGAAGAGCTTCTAAAGGATAGGAGGGAGAAGTTTGAGAGGATGGCTTACTTTGTAGAGGTGTAGAGCTCAAGGTACTTTTCTGACATGTTTCTACAGGAGAAGTCCAAGGACATGACTTTCTTTACCAACTTTAAAAACCTCTGCCTGGCATGGTAAAGATCTATGGCTCTTTCTACAGCGCATACAAGGTCTGGCACTTCAAAGTTTTCAAAGACTATACCATAACCATCGGCAGAGATGTCTTTGACCGTGTCGGAAAGTCCGCCCGTTTTTCTAACTATGGGTATGCATCCGTAACGCATGCCTATTAGCTGTGTGATACCACAGGGTTCGTAGAGAGAAGGCATGAGGATAAAGTCTGAGCTACCGTAGAGCTTCCTTGAAAGATCTTCGTTGAAAGTAGTCACAACGCGCACGTTGGGAAGGTGGTCCTCAGCATCCTTTATAAAAGGTCCGTACTCCCCAGAGCCTAGAAAGAAGTAGTTGGCTCTGAGTTTTACTATCCTTTCAAATCCCTCCAGGAGAAGCTCCACACCCTTCTGGTAAGCATACCTACTTATGTAGGATATGAGCGGGAGCTTTTCATCTAAGCCAAACTCTTTACATAACATCCTTTTGTTGTAAGCTTTTCCCCTCAGATCCTTCCGCGTGTAGTTATACCACAGGCTTGGATCTGTTTCAGGGTTCCAGGTTTTGTAGTCCACACCGTTTACTATACCTACAAGCTTGTGGCTATGTTTCCTTATAAAGCCGTCCAAACCGAAGCCATAACGTGGATCCTTTATCTCCTCTGCATGTGTTGGGCTTACGGTGGTAAGTACATCGCAGAAAGCTATGCCTGCCTTGAGGAAGCACACGTTCCCCCAGAACTCTATTCCATCCATGTGAAAGAGCTCCCAGGGAAGCTTTAACTCATCCATCACATGTTTACCGAACACACCTTGGTAAGCTATGTTATGTATAGTAAATACGTGCTTGTGGTCTGTCCTGTAGATGTACTTGAGTATTAAGGGTATGAGGGCTGTATGCCAATCGTTGGTATGTACCACATCTGTTTTTAAAAATTCCTTTTGTATAGCTTCGCAAACGGCCCAGCAAAAACTTCCAAAGCGAAGGTGGTTGTCCCAGTAACCTCCCCAGGGTGGCCCATAGACGTAATCCCTATGGAACAGCTCAGGGTTGTCAAAAAAGTATACTCTGTCATTCCTGTAGACATCATACTCCCAAAGTCTGCTAAGCTTTACCTCCACCTTCCCCACGTAAATGAGATCTCCCTTGTCTATCCATCCATAGAGAGGAAGGCATGCATAAGCGTCCACACCTAACTCCCTTAGACCTTTCAGAAGGCAGTGGGTGAAATCCCCCAGACCCCCCGTCTTTGCGTAGGGATAAAGTTCACTGGCAACTATCACCACCCTCATCCTGAACCCCTCTTGTTAGAAATCTATGAAAAAGGTTGTTAAATTCCTGTGAAAAGAGATTGCCCTCCACACCTCCCCACCAGAACCAATCGCTTCCTTCTGCAACTAAAAAACACCTCTTCTGTCCGTATAAACTCCTGGCCTTCTTTAGTTCTTCCCACATGTGCTCTTTTTGAGGATGGCCTTCCCACATGTGAAAGCCATCTGTCCAAGTTCCTGCTTCAACACTGCTTAGTGTGTGGGCTTCAAAGTCTCCCTTCAAGAGGTCCTCTACACTTACAGTTTCTATCCAGTCCTGCTCCTGAAGACGTCCGTACAGCCCCCTTAAGAAATCTTCCCCCTGGTTTGGGTAGTGTTCCCAAGGGTTTTCACCGTCCAGTATTACGCTCACTATGGGTGAAAAGCTACATCTGTCAAAGACATTCTTAAGATAGGATAAAAAGTCTTCTACGGCATCCTCATGTTTCCAGTCTTTGTACAAAAACCCCACCCTGTCGCTCAGCACCCTATCCCTGAAGAGGATAAAAACTCCCCTGTAGTTGTATAGCTTGTAGAGTTCTTCCCTTATTGTAGCACCTGATGAGTTAAAAAACACCCTCTCGTCGGAGAAGATAAGCCTTATGCCTAGGTTTTTGAATACATCAAAGGTTTGCTCGTTTATGGCTCCTTCCGAGGGCCACATGGCCATAGGTTCTTTCCCAAAGATCTCCCGAAATCTTTCCTTGGCCATACGTACATGGGTCAAAGCATCCTCAAGAAGTGATATCTTGCTTATAAGAAGTGGGAGGATGGGATGGTAGTAGGGAGAGGTAAGCAACCCTATCCTTGAGCTATGGTAAAGGTCCCTGTAGAGCTCCAAAGTACTTTTGGCGTGTACTTTAACGTATGTATGAACTTCGTCTTGCTTTAGCTCTACCTGTGCCCAGAGGTTGAGGTAAGAGAGGACATCTTGAGCTTTTAAGCTTTGTTTCATCCTTTGTGGTAGAGCTTTTATCAACCTCTGAAGAAACTCCCTGTCTGTATCTTCTTCGAGCATATTTAGGAGTCTACAGCTTACACCTTTTGAGTAGTCTTCTATTTGGTCTATCAACACGGGCGTGAGGTTGAAGTTTACCTTGACTCGATAGTCCAGAGAGTAAGAGGGTATCCTTTTGTAGTCTTTAAGAAGATGTAGGAGTGTCCAAGGAAGCTCGTACCTTTTGGTGTATGGATCCTTGTAAAGGGGTTGGTGCATATGCCAGAGGATAAAAAGGTACAGCTTTTTCATCCCATCTTAGAGTAGAACTTGTCTATGTACTCCTTGAGCATGCGCCTAGAGCTAAAGACAGGAACTACACTCTTTATGGCCTCCTTCATCATCTTTACCCAGCCTCGTGGTATGTTTCTCTCGTCTCTATCGTAGTAGAGGGGAACTATCTGGGTTTCCAGTAGGTTGTAAAGCTCCTGAGGTGTTTCAAAGCTCCAACCGTTGTTAGAGTTGTAACCTTCGGCCCACCATCCGTCAAGGACAGACAGATGTATAACTCCGTTTATGGAAGCTTTCATACCGCTTGTGCCAGAGGCTTCGAGGGGTGGTTGAGGGTTGTTGAGCCACACATCGGATCCGCTTACAAGGTAGTGAGCCAGAGCTTCGTCGTAATCTTCCACAAAGGCTATCCTACCCTTAAAGCTGGGATCTTTGGCCACGATGAATATCTGCTGGATAAGCTTTTTACCTTCTACATCTGCAGGGTGTGCCTTCCCAGCGAAGATGATCTGAACAGGTCTTTCGATGTTTGTCAGTATGCGTTTTAGCCTCTCTATGTCTTCAAGCACAAGGGTGGGTCTTTTGTAGGAGGTCATACGCCTGGCAAAGCAGATGGTTAGCACGTCTGGATCCAAAAACAGACCTTGGGCTATGAGTACGTTGGGATCTGCGTTACCCTCCGACCATCTGTCCCTTACCCTCTCCCTTATGTGGTTTATCATACTTATCTTGTTCTCTACGTGGGCTCTCCAAAGCTCTTCGTCTGGTAGGCTGTCTACCAGTTCCCATAAGGAAAGATGATCATGAAGGTCATACCAATCCTCTCCTAGATACTTTTTGAAGAGTTCCCTTATGGGCTTGGAAAGCCATGTGGATACGTGTACGCCGTTGGTAACATAATCTACGTCATCCCTTATAAAGCCCCACATACTCTTTACCGTATCCCTGTGTTTTCTACTCACGGCGTTGACGTACTTAGAAATCCTCATAGCCATAACAGTTGTGTTAAAGCCTTCCGAAGGATTGTTTGGGTTTACTCCAAGCTCTAGAAGCTTAGAAGGATCCAGTCCGAGGATCTCCTTCACGAACAGGAACTGTCTTTCCACCATATGGAAGGGATAGATGTTTACCGCGCTGCTTATGGGTGTGTGTGTAGTAAACAGAGAGTAGCTTTTGGTCTTTTCTATCGCACTCTGCAAGTCTAAACCCTGTTTCATGTTATGGATAACATCTGCGAGGAGCACGAAAGCCGGGTAATCCTCGTTTACATGGAAACCCATCCACTGGATACCTAGCTTTTTAAGGAGAAGATGAGCTCCAAATCCCAGGACTATCTGCTGTTTTAACCTTAGTTCTCTGTCTGGTACGTAAAGCTGAGAAGAGATCTCCCTGTTCCAAGGCGAGTTTTCCTCTATGTTTGTGTCTATGAGGTAAAGGGGAACTTTACCTACCTGAACCTTCCAAAGACCAAAGTAGACCTTTTCCTCCCCCACGTACACGTACATCTTCAACCAGTTACCCTCTTCATCCAAAACCTTCTGAACAGGCATCCTCTCCTTTTGGTTCATCTGTGTAAGGTCTTCCTGCCAGCCATCGCTCTTTATCCTCTGCTTTACGTAGCCCTGAGGATACATAAAGCCTATGCCTACCATAGGAAAGCCTAAGTCGCTTGCCTCTTTGAGTATGTCTCCCGCCAGAAAGCCGAGGCCACCTGCGTATATAAGAAGGCTGTGGTGAAGGCCATACTCGGCACACAGGAAGACCACGGGCTTTTTATACTCATCCATGTACCTTGAGTGCTTCTTCATGTAGCTCTTGAACTTGGACACGAGATAGGCAGCCCTTGCTTGCATCTTTGGGTTTTTGAGCTTGTCCTCCCACTTATCCCTGTTATGCAGGAAGACTATAGGATTTTCTTCGGATTCTTTCCAAAGTATAGGATCCAATAGCTCAAAGAAAGACTTTACCTCGGGAGTCCAACTCCACCATAGGTTGTAAACAAGTTCCTCAAGCCCTTTAAGAACATCCATTTTAGCCTATTATAATAACTTTGATGAGTGGACACGAAATAAGAGAGCTTTTTTTGAGCTTTTTTGAAAAGAAAGGTCACACGAGGGTAAAGAGCGCACCTTTGGTACCAGAAAAAGATCCTACACTTCTTTTTGTAAACGCCGGTATGGTACCCTTTAAGGACGTATTCCTTGGCATAGAAAAAAGACCTTACACAAGGGCAGTCTCCTGCCAGAAGTGTTTGAGGGTATCGGGTAAGCACAACGACCTAGAACAGGTAGGCTACACCTCAAGACATCACACCTTTTTTGAAATGCTCGGCAACTTCTCTTTTGGTGACTACTTTAAAGAGCTTGCCATAGAGTATGCATGGGAGTTTGTGACAGAATACCTGCGTATACCTAAGGAGAAGATATACGTGAGCGTCTACAAGGAGGACGAGGAGGCCTTCAAAATATGGAGGGACAGTATAGGTCTTCCCGAAGATAGGATATGGCTGTTGGGAGAAGAGGACAACTTCTGGCAGATGGGTGACACAGGCCCGTGTGGGCCATCATCCGAGATATACATAGACAGGGGTCCTGAGCACGAGGAGAGGTTTTTGGAGATCTGGAACCTTGTGTTCATGCAGTACACTAGAGAAAAGGACGGAAGGCTTCTACCCCTTCCCAAACCCAACATAGACACAGGTATGGGCCTTGAGAGAATATCGAGCGTCCTACAAGGTACCAAGACCAACTTTGAGATAGATTTGATAAGACCCATAATTTCCTTCGCCGAAGAAGTTTCACAGAAGGAGTATGGAAAGGACTTTATGACGGATGTATGCATGAGGGTCATAGCGGATCACCTTAGGGCCATGACCTTCGCCATCGGTGACGGGGTCATACCATCCAACCTAGGAAGGGGTTACGTAATAAGGAGGATAATAAGGAGAGCTTTAAGGTATGCTTACAGGCTTGGGATAAAGGACTCATTCCTCTACAAAGGTGTGGATGTAGTCGTAGACATTATGAAGCAACCGTACCCTGAGCTACTCCAAGCCAAAGAGTACATAAAGGGGGTGATAAGGTCTGAGGAAGAGAGGTTCATAGGCACACTCAAGAGAGCCATGCCTCTCGTAGAGCAAGTATTCCAAGAGTCCAAAGCTAGAGGATTTGTGGAAGGCAGCAAGGTGTTTGAACTCTACGACACTTACGGCTTTCCCCTTGACCTATTGGAAGAGATGGCAAAGGAAGAGGGGCTTTACCTCGATATGGAAGGTTTTAGGACACACATGGAAGAACAGAGAGAAAGGGCAAGGAAGCATTTCAAGATAGAGGTAAGCAGGACAAGCCCCGTTTACGAGGAACTAAAAGCCAAGGGTATAAGCACAGAGTTCATAGGCTACACGCACTATGATACTAGCACCAAGGTATTGGCTATAGTAAAAGGGGAGAGTATAGTTGAAGAGCTTTCAGAAGGAGAGGAGGGCGAGCTAATCCTTGAAACCACACCCTTCTACCCAGAGAGAGGTGGACAGGTAGGAGACACAGGCATCATACTCGGAAAGGACTTTGTCTTCCATGTAGATGACACTCAAGCACCTACAGAAGGTATCATAACCCATAAGGGTAAGGTGGTAAGGGGCAAGGTACGGGTAGGTCAGGAGGTCATAGCTCAAATAGACAAAGAAAGGAGAGAAGACATAAAGAGAAACCACACAGCCACCCATTTGCTTCATTCGGCCTTAAGGCAGGTACTTGGAGATCATGTAAGACAAGCAGGATCTTTGGTAGCCGATAAGTACCTGCGCTTTGACTTTACACACTTTAGTGCCCTGGATTGGGATCAGATAAGGAAGGTAGAAGAACTCGTAAACGAGCAGATAAGGAAGAACTATCCAGTAGATATTGAAGAGATGGACTACAACGAGGCCATAAAGAGCGGTGCCATAGCCATATTTGAAGAAAAGTACGGACAGCGTGTTAGAGTAGTCAGCGTGGGAGAGTTTTCTAAAGAACTATGTGGTGGAACCCATGTAAGCAGAAGCGGAGACATAGGCTACTTTAAGATCATCTCAGAATCCTCCGTGGGAGCTGGTGTAAGGAGGATAGTAGCCAAAACGGGAAGGTGGGCCGTAGAAGAAGCTTTTGAAGATTCCAAAACCTTATCGGAGGCCTCTCAGCTCTTGGGAGTAAAGAAGACAGAGCTCCTAAGCTCCATAGAGAAACTTTTAAAGGACGTAAAAGAGAAAGAAAGACAGATATCACAACTAAAGGAAAAACTATCAAGAGAGACCATAAGGTCTTCATTAGTAAAGGAGGAAATAAACGGGATCAAGTTTATATACGGACTTTTTGAAGATGTAGACATGGATGTTCTCAAGAATGAGGCTGACAACCTAAGGGCTTCTGGCTCCACCCTTGTATTCTTTGCAAGTAAGAAAGAAGGAAAGGTCTCCACGCTTTTGGCTCTCTCCAAGGACCTTACATCCAGTATGTCTGCCAAGGAGCTGATCAAAGAGATAGGAAAGATATTAGGTGGCGGTGGTGGTGGAAGGGACGATCTTGCCCAAGGTGGTGGTACAAAGCCAGAAGAGTTTAACAAAGCTGTTGATAGACTTAGAGAGCTTTTGAAGTATAATAAATAATTTACGGAGGACGGACCATGAAGAAAGGAATACATCCCGAGCTAAAGCCTACTACCTTTGTGTGTGGTTGTGGAAACACTTTCACCCTGCTTTCTACAAAAGGCGGCACTGTGTACCTTGAAGGTTGCAACAAGTGCCATCCCTTCTACACGGGTAAGCTCAAGATAAAACCTTTCTTCCTTGAGATAGCAGGTACCAAGAAGGAATGATAAGCAAGGACCTTCTTGGTAAGTTAGAAGGAGTTGAAGAAAGGTACAAGGAGCTACAGTTTAAGCTGACAGATCCAGAGGTAGTATCAAACAGAGAACTTTATGCTTCCCTTAGTAAGGAGTTAAAGGAGCTTGCACCACTCTATGAAGCCTATCAGGAGTACAAAAAGCTCATAAAAGAGTATGAAGATACCAAGGAACTGCTAAAGTCTAAGGAGTTTGAAGAGCTTGCCAAGGAGGAGATAAAAAGGTTAGAGAAAGAAATAGAAGCAAAGGAGTACGAGCTTAGGGTACTCCTCCTTCCAAAGGACGAAAAGGACAACAAGAATGTCATACTTGAGATAAGGGCGGGCGTAGGTGGAGAAGAAGCAGCACTCTTTGCTGCAGACCTACTTAACATGTACCAAAGGTATGCAGAAGAAAAGGGCTGGAAGTTTAGCATACTAAGCGCAAACAGGACAAACCTGGGAGGCTATAAAGAAGTCATAGCCTTCATAGAAGGAGAAGGAGCTTACTCTAGGCTTAAGTACGAAAGCGGTGTGCACAGGGTGCAGAGGGTTCCCGTCACAGAAGCAGGTGACAGGATACACACATCAACAGCTACAGTGGTAGTCCTTCCAGAAGTAAAAGAAGAAGAAATACAGATAAACCCTCAGGATCTAAAGATCGAAACCTTCAGGGCAAGTGGTGCAGGTGGTCAGTACGTAAACACCACAGAAACAGCGGTAAGGATAACTCACATACCTACGGGTATAACGGTAGCATGTCAGGATGAAAGGTCCCAGTTTCAAAACAAGCAGAAGGCTCTAAAGATACTCTACGCAAGGTTAAAGGATTACTACGAAAGACAGAAGGAGGAAGAGTTAGCAAAAACCCGTAGAGAACACATAAAAACAGGAGATAGAAGCGAGAAGATAAGAACTTACAACTTTCCTCAGAACAGAGTAACTGACCACCGTATAGGTCTGACACTGTACAAGCTAAACGATATACTTCAGGGAAAGCTGGATGAGATTATAGAGCCTCTCATCCAGCACGATCTAGAGCAGAAGCTAAAGGCTAGCGTCTAATCCCCCAGATGCATGGCTGTAGTTGAATCCCACCTAGCTATGTGAAGCAACAGCCAGGGTATGAACCTGTCCTTCAAAAAGCTCTCTACACGACCCACATCTTTGTTTTCCTTCCAGGTTGTGTAAAACTCCTTAAACTCCTTGCGCATGCTGTCATGTTCCGCTTTGTGCATAGGATAAGCAAAGAACTCAAACTCCCTCATCATCTCCTCTTCTGTGGAAAAGTGTATCTCCATATCTTGGAAAAGCTCATCCATAAGCTGGTCCACCCTGTTAACGCTCCCCTCTTTACATGCTTGTAGGAGCTCTTCAATTATTTCTACTTCATCCTCGTGAAGGGCATTCATGATAGCGTTGGCAACCTTAGGAAATTCCAACATCTTTACTACCTCCTGCCTTGAAAGTTTATGAATCCGGTCAAAGTTAGTAAATGATAACTATCATAAAGCCAGTTCGTAAATACACTAGAGGTAGAGATCCCCTTACAACTTCAAGGATCAGAAGGAGACCAAAAAGACAATGTGTGCATCTTTAGGTTCCAAAAATCGAATCTTTAATATCCTATTCTAGAGTGCTTGATATACAAGGATAAGATATACAAGTTTTTCACTTTACTTGAACAGAAGTCGGTTTTTTGTATATCTCAAGTTTTTACATGTCTAAAACTGATGTGTATCCTTCAAAAAGCTTGAAAATCAAGGACTTGTGAAGGGTATGGAGAGTCTTTATTTTTAAATTTTTAGATATCTGGATTTCTCATATTTATGCATTTCTAAAGCTTGATACTCAATGACTTTAGGAGGGTAAAAGTGGCGTTTTTGAGGGTCCTTCTGGCCCACTGGCGGTTTCCGGAAATGCACCTTAATTTGAGGGGGGTACCCCCTTGACAAAATCTTTGAAGTGTGTATAATAGATAGATAGGTAAGGTTGAGGTTTCTAATCTTCCTGGTGGAGTTGAAAGTTTAAGAAGAACCGCCGCGGATTTGATGTCTTGAAGCTGGTTTCTAATCTTCCTGGTGGAGTTGAAAGTTCGCATCTGAAAATCGCATGCATTTGATAAACGCACGTTTCTAATCTTCCTGGTGGAGTTGAAAGGGATGGGCGGAGCAAAGCTAAACTCCACCTGAAACGTGTTTCTAATCTTCCTGGTGGAGTTGAAAGTAAGAGAGATAAAAGGATCTGGCATGCTTAAACTTGGTTTCTAATCTTCCTGGTGGAGTTGAAAGGGTTGAAAAAGAGTACGGGCTAAAGATCTTGGCCAGGTTTCTAATCTTCCTGGTGGAGTTGAAAGGCTATCATTCAAAGCAACGTCCCTGGCAAAGATCTTCAAGTTTCTAATCTTCCTGGTGGAGTTGAAAGCTCCTCCCTCCCTGGATAATACCTCGTGGCGTAGTGGTTTCTAATCTTCCTGGTGGAGTTGAAAGCTGGGTATCACGGGGATATCACGATAATGGAGCGGAGTTTCTAATCTTCCTGGTGGAGTTGAAAGTTTCCATCACTACCATAAACAGTGTATGAGTACGGAGTTTCTAATCTTCCTGGTGGAGTTGAAAGCGCTTTACACCACGAAGAGAAGAAGAAACACGTATAGTTTCTAATCTTCCTGGTGGAGTTGAAAGGGCTCGGGGAAGTCTTATTACGCGGTCAATTATCTTTTGAGTTTCTAATCTTCCTGGTGGAGTTGAAAGTATAAGGGCATGGGTTGGCATGGTTTTTGCTGTGGGTGTTTCTAATCTTCCTGGTGGAGTTGAAAGTTTCCAGGCACATAAGCAGAGACTTTTATATAACTCTTGTGTTTCTAATCTTCCTGGTGGAGTTGAAAGCCGGCTGATATGCTTAAAGACCTTCCGTGGCTTCGTGGCGTTTCTAATCTTCCTGGTGGAGTTGAAAGGAAATTATGCAAGTGTTTAATAAACCCACTACCACCCAGTTTCTAATCTTCCTGGTGGAGTCGAGAGGATAGAGACTAAAGATTGGGTTGAAACCAAGAAAAGAAAAGGCATATATTTGATATTTATCAAGCCAAGCGAGGTGCAACGGATGGAGAGAAAGGAAGATATAAGGCCCGAAAGTATGGAGGAAATAGCTCAAGAGCTAAGAAACTCCATATACAGACTTTTTGACCTTTTTCTGCCACCCAAAGAACTAAGGGAAGAAGTAAAGAAGAATCTTTATATGGCTGAGCTTTACCTTCTTAAAAGCATAAAGGCCATAATAGACTACAAAGTATCAAGTATAGAGAAGAGAGTTGAAGGGAAAGAAAAGCAGAAGGAGAAAGAAAGATCAAAGAGGATTCAGGTGGAATAAGGCTCTCACCTCACCCACAAGGTATAAAGAACCTAACACCAAAAGATCTTCGTCCAAGGTCAACAACTCCTCTATCCTTTGTAGAGGAATAATCCTTTCAAAGTCAAGCTCTTTTGCACCTTGTATAAGGTTTTCAAGAGTTTCACCCCTGTGATGGCTCACTTGTACCAGGTAAACCTTATCCGAGTATTCCCTTACATACCTTAAAGAGGAAAGCCAGTCCTTGTCTTTCAAACCTGTAAAGACAGGTACTAGATGAAGGCCAGCTCTTTTAAGGTTCTTTAGAAGCCTCTTTATACCATCCTCGTTGTGGGCACCGTCCACAAACAGAAGAGGGTTTTTCCTTAAAAGCTCCATCCTGCCTTCCCACACAGTAGAGGATAGGGCTTTTCTTACGAGCTTTTCTTCTGGAGTAAACACTTCAATGAAGGCAGAAAGGGCAAGGCTTGCGTTGTCTATCTGCCACTTTCCCCACAGACCAAGCTCCAAATCCTTTATGGAAAACTTTTCGTGATTAAACTCCTTAAGGATAGTTTTCGTAGAATTTACAGTACCCCAGTAAGTAAAGTCTACACCGGCAATCCTAAGGTCTTCTATCCTGCACAGTTCTATTGCCATAGGGTATAGAGGATACTTGGCATCTCCTATTATGAGTGGTTTGCCTTCTTTGTATATGCCTAGCTTTTCGTAAGCCCTTTCCTCAGGAGACTTACCTAGCCATTTGACGTGATCCCTCTGTACGTTCGTGACTATGCATACACCTGGGTTGCATACCTTTGTAGCGTCCCATCTACCACCCATTCCAACTTCAAAGACAGCAACATCTACCTTCTCATCCATAAAGTAAAGGAGAGCTATAAGGGTACAGGCTTCAAAGTAAGTCAGATCGAACCTTTCTATCAGGTGTTTTATGCTTTTAACGTAGTAGTCTATAGCTTCTTTTGGCATGTACTGACCGTTTATCCTCCATCTTTCTCCTTCATAGAAGAGATGGGGAGATACAAACCAGCCAGTTTTATAGCCGTGCTCTCTTAGGAGCCTCTCCAGAAATGCACAAGTGGAACCTTTGCCATTGGTACCACCCACCTGGAAGGAAAAGAAGGGAAGATCCTTTATGCCTAAAAATTCAACAGCTTTTTGTATCCTTTCTAAGGTTGGAACTATACGATAATCTCGACCTTCATAAAGTTTATAGAGAGACATGTAAAAGAATTATAAGCCCCCGGTGCGGGGGCAAAGGTTTAGCCTACGACTTTTACGTTCTTGGCTCTGGGTCCCTTTGTGTCCTCTTCTATTTCAAATTCAACCTTCTGGCCTTCTTGAAGGGTCTTGAATCCCCTCTGCTGTATGGCCGAGTAGTGGACAAAGACGTCCCCTTTGCCATCTTCACGGGTTATGAAACCATAACCCTTTTCCTTGCTGAACCACTTGACAGTGCCTCTGAGTACCATGGAACTACAAACCTCCTAAAAAAGTTTCTTGGAGTCCACCTTGAGGGTAAGGCGCCCTCCCCTCTCGGAAAACTCCTTAGGAATTTTATAATAATCTTTACCCTTGACTTTGTCAACAAAATACATAACATGTTATGTTAGGAGGCGGATGACCATGCATGCACCTATGCCATGGCAACTTATCTTGATACTGCTCATAGCTCTTATCATATTTGGTGGTTCAAGGCTACCAGAGATAGGTAGAGGCCTTGGTGAGGGTTTGAGAAACTTCAAGAAGGCCCTATCCGGAGAGATGGAAGAGGAAAAGAAGGACATAAAGAAGGATCAGGCTTAGAAGATGTTTCCTCACTCCTTTACCGAAATACTGGTAATTATATTGGTGTTTGTATTGCTCTTCAAGGCTAAAGATCTTCCGGAGATAGGAAGGTCGTTGGGTGCAGGCCTTAGAAACTTTAAGAAGGCTCTTAGCGGGGAAGATGATAGAATAAAAGAGGTTAAGGGAGAGGAAAAAAGCCAGAAGAAGGAATGAGCCGGAGTGGCGGAACTGGCAGACGCAGGGGATTCAAAATCCCCCGCCCGAAAGGGCGTGCGGGTTCGAATCCCGCCTCCGGCATTAAAAAGCCATGAAGAGAATTTTGGTACTTCTGTCAGGTGGAATGGACAGCGCTGTACTCCTGTGGTTGTGTAAAAAAGATTTCCAGGAGGTCTACGCTGTATCCTTTGACTACGGACAAAGGCACAGGGTAGAGCTAAAGTACGCCCTTGAACTCGGAAGGATAGCAGGTGTTAAAGAACACTTCGTGGTGGAAGTACCCGTCTACAGAAGCTTGAAAGGCGTTTCGGCCCTTACAGATGCTTCTTTGGATGTTCCAAAGGGAGATTATCCTAAGGATGAGCCACCTATAACCACGGTACCTATGAGGAACCTTGTCTTTTTGGCACTAGCTTCAGCCATAGCGGATGCGTATGAGATAGACTACATAGGCATAGGGGTTCACTCCTTAGATAGTCCTTATCCAGACTGTAGGCCCGAGTTCATAACATCTGCAGAAGCCTGTATAACATCAGCCTCCACTTACAGCTCAAAGACTAAAAGAAGGATGCACGTGTATGCTCCTTTCCTAGGTATGACCAAGAGGGAGGTAGCTCTCTTGGGTAAGGAGCTCGGTGTTCCCTTTGAAAAAACTTACTCGTGTTACCTAGGTACAGAGCCACCATGTGGTGAATGCCCCACCTGTCTACAGAGAGAAGAAGCCCTAAAGGGCGTATTATAATCAATCTTTATGCTAAGATTCAAAAACACCAAGGAACGTATACTTGAGAGTGCTCTTAAACTGTTTTCCGAGAAAGGCATAAGGGAAACCACTCTAAAGGATATAGCTAGGGATGTGGGTATAACTGAGGGGGCCATATACAGGCACTTTAGCAGCAAAGATGAGATAGTAGACTTACTGTTCAAAAAATGTGCTGAGGATTTCTACACAAGGCTAAAAAAAGCTGCTGAAAAAGGTAATAACTGTAAAGAAAAGGTATATCTATTGGGTCAGGAGTTTTTAAACTTTTGCTTTGAGAACCCAGAGGCTTTTAAGTACATGGATCTTTTTCACTACCTTAGAGCTGAAAAAGTTTCACAGTTCAAGCCCCTTCCTAAGGATGCGGTGGTTGAGGTCCTGGAGTTTTGTAAAAGGGAAGGAGTGTTAAAGGTACCCGTATGGCATGCTCTTGCTCTACTTGTAGGTACGTTAGAGAGGGTTTTTTTGCTTAGCCAAGCTGGTATACTCAATAAGGAAGGTGCTTACCGTATCATGGACATAATCTGGAAAGCCCTAACCTAAGAGTATATCTTAAAATATTAACCCATTTACTCCTTAAGAGGTGCAAGGATGGAAAGGATAGAGTACGATGCCTGTGGTGTTGGGTTTGTGTGTCACATAAAAGGAGAGAAAAGCCACCTTATAGTCAGATGGGGCATAGAGGCTGTTAAGAACCTCACTCATAGAGGTGCGGTAGGTGGTGACGGAAAGACAGGGGACGGGGCAGGCGTGTGTATACAGATACCTAAGAGGTTCTTCAAAGATTATATAGAAGAAGCCGGTCTGGAGATATCTTCCATAGACAACTTGGTTGTCGGGTCTGTGTTCCTCTATGAGGATCTTAGGCATAAGGTGGAGGAGTTTATAAATAAATCTCCTTTCACTCTGGTAGGATGGAGAGAGGTTCCTATCGACAAGTCTGCTGTCGGTGAGTCAGCTCTAAAGGTTATGCCCAAGATATTTCACCTTCTTCTAGATTCTGAAAAGTTAGAAAGGGAGAGAGTTGAAGTAGAACTCTACCTCTTGAGGAGACAGATAGAAAAGGCTTTAAAGGATAAGGTGTACTTTGCTTCTCTTTCTTCAAAGACCTTGGTGTACAAAGGTATGCTTGTGGCACCCCAACTGGACGTCTTCTACCCTGACTTAAGGGACGAGAGGCTTGAGTCTGCCTTTTGTCTGTTTCATCAGAGGTATTCTACAAACACCTTTCCAGACTGGAAGCTAGCACAGCCTTTTAGGTACCTGGCGCACAACGGAGAGATAAACACCATACAGGGCAACAGAAACTGGATGCTTGCACTTCAGAATGAGCTCCAGCATGAGATCTTTGGTGAAAGGATAAATCTCGTAAAACCCTTGGTCAGCTACGAAGAGAGCGATTCGGCCTCCTTGGACAGGGTGTTTGAGCTTTTGGTCTTGGCAGGCTACAAACCGGAACACGCCATAAACATGCTCATACCTCCAGCCTGGGAAAGCGTACCCGACATGCCGGAGGAGTTTAGGTACTTTTTTGAATTCCAAAACCTACTTATGAAACCCTGGGATGGACCAGCAGCCATAGCCTTCACAGATGGTCAGGTAATAGGAGCACACCTAGACAGGAATGGCCTAAGACCTTCCAGGTACATCCTGACAGAAGATGGCATCCTCGTCCTTGGGTCTGAGGTAGGTATGGTAGATCTCTCGGATAGGAAGATAAAGAAGAAGGGTAGGCTTGGGCCTGGAGATACCATACTGGTGGACCTCACAACGGGCCAGATAAAGGAAACCCACCAGATACTTCAAGAGCTTTCAACCTCAAAGCCTTACAGAGAATGGATTGAGAAGCATCTTGTAAGGCTTTCAAAACTCGTAAAGGAACCCATACATGAACCGCAGGAAGATCCAGAGCTCATACGCAAGCAGATAGCCTTTGGATACACTCAAGAGGAGATAAAGAACATAATAGCCTACATGGCTCAGGAAGGTAAGGAGCTTACCTTCTCCATGGGTGACGACGCTCCCATACCGCCGCTGTCAGAAAAACCTGTACTCCTGTTTAGATACTTCAAACAACGCTTTGCTCAGGTTACCAATCCACCGATAGACCCCATCAGAGAAAGGGCAGTCATGTCCCTCCGTATGAACTTGGGACACAAGAGGAACTTTCTAAAGGAAACAGAAGACCACGCCAAAAGGTTTCAGATAGATAGCCCTATACTTCTACCCAACGAGTTTGAAACCCTACTCAAACAAGAACACTTCAAGGTAGCTTGGGTACCTATGACATATCCCAAAGAAAGAGGTTATTGCATATCTGAGCTTCAGGATCTGGCTGGTGAAAGGAGGATAACGGACATCCTATATGATGCTATGTACGAAGGCATAACCATATGTGACCTTAGGCTGGGTGTTGAGATAGTATGCAGAAGGGTGGAGGAAGCTGTAAGGGAAGGAGCTCAGATAGTAATACTTTCGGACAGGAATATAAACAAGTACAGGCTTGCAGTGCCAAGTCTATTGGCTGTGTCTGCAGTCTTTAAGTGGCTCTCTGAGCGCAACCTTTCTACTAAGGTTTCCATAGTGGTAGAAACGGGTGAAGCAAGAGACACACACCATATGGCATGCCTTATAGGCTACGGAGCCTCTGCCGTTTACCCATACCTTGCTTACCAGACCATATATGACCTTTGCAAGAAGGGTGAGATAAACCTTCCTTACGAAAAAGCTCTCCTCAATTACAAAAAGGCCTTGGAAGATGGTCTGCTCAAGATAATGTCCAAGATGGGTATATCTACCCTAAACTCCTACCAAGGGGCCAAGATATTTGACACGGTATGCCTAAACAAGGACTTTGTGGATGAGTTCTTCCCAGGTACTCCAGTTACCCTTGAGTCTGATGGTATTCACGAGATAGAAAACAGCCTTTTGGTGAGACACGACGCTGCTTTTGAAACACAAGATCCACAGATTGACTACGGCGGTGACATGAAGTTTAGGAAGGGGGGAGAGTGGCACGCATGGTCTCCCTTCGTAGTCAGGGCCTTGCATAAGTTCTTAGAGACAAAAGATTACCAGGACTACAAAGAATTCTCTAAGATTGCGAACGAGCAAAGGCCCACCTTCATAAGGCATCTGCTCACCTACAAGAAAGCAGAAAAGCCCCTGTCCATAGAAGAGGTGGAACCGGAAGAAAGTATCCTAAAAAGGTTTGTCACAGGCGGTATGTCTCTGGGTGCTCTTTCTCCTGAAGCACATGAGGTTATCGCTGAAGCATGCAACAGACTCGGCATGAAGAGCAACTCGGGAGAAGGTGGAGAGGACCCGGTAAGATACTGGACCATAAAAAACTCTGCCATAAAACAAGTAGCCTCGGGAAGGTTCGGGGTAACACCCACCTACCTAGCATCTGCGGAGGACATTGAGATAAAGATAGCCCAAGGTGCTAAGCCTGGAGAGGGTGGACAGCTTCCTGGCAAGAAGGTCAACGAGTACATAGCCAGGCTAAGGTACGCCCAACCTGGTGTGACGCTCATCTCGCCACCACCTCACCATGATATCTACTCCATAGAAGACTTGGCCCAGCTCATAAACGACCTTAAAGAGGCCAACCCAAGAGCTAAGGTATGTGTAAAGCTTGTGTCTGAGACTGGTGTGGGTACAGTAGCTGCTGGTGTTGCTAAGGCTTACGCTGACATAGTTCAGATAAGTGGAACAGAAGGTGGTACCGGTGCAAGCCCTTATTCCTCCATAAAGAACGCCGGTAACTACTGGGAAATAGGCCTGTTTGAAACCCAAAGGGTGCTTATGGAAAACAACCTGAGGGACAAAGTAAGGATAAGGGTAGACGGTGCTATGAGGACGGGTAAGGACGTGATAATAGCAGCCCTTCTGGGTGCTGAAGAGTACGGATTTGGAACAGCTGCCATGATAGCCGAAGGTTGTGTAATGGCAAGGATGTGCCACACAAATCAGTGTCCCACAGGCGTGGCCACGCAGGACCCGCACTACAGGCAGAAGTTCAAAGGGAAAGTAGAGAACGTCATGGCTTACTTTAGAGCCGTGGCCAGAGAAGTGAGAGAGATACTAGCCGAGATGGGTTTCAGATCGCTGGACGAGATAATAGGTAGAGTGGACCTCCTGGAGATAAAAACCTTTGACGAGCTTCCTGGATCCAAAAGGGTCAAGCTTGATAAATTCCTAAGGGAGAAGTATCCAAAGGACAAACCTTTAAGGTGTATGGTAGAGAGGAACGATAACCCAAGAAGGTCTGAGCTGGCAAGAAGAATAGAAGAGGAAATAGTCCCTTACATAGAAAGGGGTGAGAAAGTTTACAGAGAGTACACCATAAGGAACGTAGACAGAAGTGTACCTACCAGGCTGGCCTACTACATAGCCCTAAAGTACAGGGACGAAGGTCTGCCAGAGGACACTATTAACCTCACCTTTGTGGGTACTGCCGGACAGAGCTTTGGGGCCTTCAATCACAGGGGTATGTCCTTGACCCTTATAGGAGATGCCAACGACTATGTGGGTAAGGGTATGTACGGGGGTAGGATAGTCATAAGACCTTCTGATGTAGAGGATACTCAGAACCATACCATAGCCGGAAACACCATACTATACGGTGCCACAGGTGGAGAGCTCTACATAGCCGGAAGGGTAGGAGAGAGGTTCGCGGTAAGGAACAGTGGAGCCATAGCAGTGGTAGAAGGGACAGGTCTACACTGCTGTGAATACATGACTGGAGGAGTTGTTGTAGTGCTAGGTACTGTAGGCTTCAATGTAGGTGCTGGTATGACAGGAGGCTATGCCTACATACTGGACGATGATCTTCCAAGGAAGATAAACAGATCCTACGTGATGGTAAGGAAGTTGAAAGACAAAGAACTAGAAGAACTAAGAGGTCTCATAGAGAAACATGTGCATTACACTCAGAGCAGGTGGGCGAGGTACATCCTTGATAACTTCTCAGAGTATTCACAACGCTTCTACAAGGTAGTTCCATTGGAGCAGTGCAAAAGAGATCAGGACACGGATGAATGTATAGTAGACTACACGGTTGAGAAAAAGGCTTAAGGTTCTCTCCTTTTCCCTTTTTGACTTTGGTCAGACGGTACTTTCTGCTCTTATCTTCTCCCTAGTTTTTCCCCTTTACATAACAAAGCACGTAGACGTAAAGGTATACTCCTTCTTCTACGGTTTTACCTTTTTTCTCTCTTTTCTGATTGCACTTTATCTTGGGTACCTAGCGGAGAGTAAAAAGCTCGTCAAGCCCTTTTTCATGATGTCTACCTTTTGTGTTCTTCTTTTAGGGCTTTTCATGTACATGGCATACCCTAACCATGTATACCTTCTCATCCTCTACTACCTTTTGGCAGTAGCTAATCAACAGGCGCTTGTCTTTTACAACTCTCTACTTCTCTCTTTGGAAAACAGAGGGCTTGCCTCTGGCCTTGGTGTTGCCTTTGGGTACATAGGCTCTGCCATAACGCTTCTCTTCTTCAGCAAGAGTCTCAAGATCCCAGAGGTGTTCCTTATACCTTCTGTGCTCTTCTTCTTACTGTCCATACCAGCAAGCTTTGTGATTGAGAACCCGATGGACATAAAAACCTTAAAAGTTTTTGAAGTTGTAAAAGACAGAAGCTTTATGTACTTTTTCCTTTCCTTCTTGTGCGTTTCGGAGATAGCAAACCTGCTCACAGGTATGATGGGGGTGTATCTGAGAGAAGTTTATGGGCTATCAGACATAGAAATATACAAGGTTGTGGGCCTATCGGCGTTGGGTGGTGTGGTTGGTGGTATGTTCTGGGGAATGCTTTCGCAAAGGCTTTCTGCAAGGAGTTTATACCCTATTTCTTTTATCCTATGGACGGTCTTTCTAACATTGCTTTTTCTTGTTCCAAAGCATATGCTACTACCCTTGGGTCTTTTTGCTGGCTTTAGCCTCTCCCACCTTTGGGCTATATCAAGGATCTACATACTGGAAGCCTTTGAAACCTCACCGGTGATAAGGTTTTCCTTTTACTCCTTGGCGGAGAGGGTGTCTTCTACCTTTGGCTATATAACATGGTCCCTCCTTCTGCTTATAACCGGTAGCTTTAAACTTTCCGCCCTGCTTATGTGTGTTTTTCCTATCCTTGGTTTCTTACTCTATACAAAGGGTAGTAGAACTTAATGCATAATAAAGATAACTTATAATTTTAGCCATCACTTTCTGAAGGAGGTGTGTTATGAGCAAACATGTGGTCATCTTAGGTGGTGGAATAGGTGGCCTTGCCACAGCCTACAACCTGAGGAAGCTGGATAGTAGCCTAAGGATAACTGTAGTGTCAGGCAGACCTTACTTTGGTTTTACACCCTCCTACCCTCACCTTGCTCTAGGTTGGAGGAAGTTTGAAGACATATCCATCCCTCTGGCAAACTTACTTCCAAAGCATGGTATAGACTTTGTGAACGAGGATGGGGAGAGCATAGATCCAGATGCTAACAAGGTAAAGACAAAAGGTGGAAAGGTTATAGAGTACGACTACCTTGTTATAGCTACAGGTCCAAAGCTGGTGTTTGGAGCTGAGGGACAAGAGCAATACTCTACATCCGTATGTACAGCTGAACACGCGATGGAGCTAAACAAAAGGCTTGAGGAGTTTTACAGGAATCCTGGGCCTGTAGTAATAGGAGCTATACCCGGAGTCAGTTGCTTTGGGCCTGCTTACGAGTTTGCCTTCATGCTCCACTATGAGCTAAAAAGAAGAGGCTTAAGGCACAGAGTTCCCATAACCTACATAACTTCTGAGCCCTACGTAGGACACCTTGGTCTAGGTGGTGTAGGATACTCCAGGAGGATTATGGAAGACCTCTTTGCAGAAAGGAGCATAAAGTACATAGCCAACGTAAAGATAACGAAGGTGGAGCCTGATAAGGTGATTTACGAAGACCTTGAAGGTAAAACTTATGAAGTTCCTGCAAAGCTCTCTATGATCATGCCAAGGTTTATGGGAACGGATGTAGTGGCCTCAGCCGGAGACAAAGTGGCCAACCCAGCCAACAAGATGGTAATAGTAAACAGGTGCTTCCAAAACCCCACCTATAAAAACATCTTTGGAGTGGGTGTGGTAACGGCCATACCACCTGTAGAACAAACGCCCATACCAACAGGTGCACCCAAGACAGGAATGATGATAGAGCAGATGGCCATGGCCGTAGCTCACAACATAGTGAACGACATCAGAAACAACCCAGATAGATACGCACCAGAATTAGCTGCCATATGCATAGCCGACATGGGTAAAGATGCTGCCTTCTTCTACGCTGCTCCGGTATTGCCACCAAGAGCTACGGTAATACAGAAGAAGGGAGTGATCTGGCATTATGCTAAGTCTGCCTTTGAAAAGTACTTCCTGTGGAAGATAAAGGCTGGAAACATAGCCCCTGTGTTTGAAGAAAAAGCCCTTCATCTCGTATTCGGTACTCAGGGTATAAGACTTTGCGCGGACTGCTCTGGAGCTCCTGGCACCTGTTAAGGCTTTTCCAGGTAGACCACGGAGGCTCCTGAGCCTCCTTCCCTTGGATATGCATCTCTGTAGAAGACCACAAAGTCAGAGTTTTCCAAAAACTCCTGCACGGCCCTCTTTAGAGGGCCTGTTCCGTGTATGACCTTTACCTTCTTGACTCCCAATTTTTTGGCCTCTTCTAAGAAAAGTTCCAGCTTCTGCAGGGCTTCTTCAACGGTAAGTCCTATAAGGTTTATCTCCGAGGGTAGAGATTTTTTCCCTTCAAACTCAGTGCTCCCACGGAGCTGTACGGGCCTTTCTGCTTTCTTAAGCTCCGAGGTCTTCACCCAGGCGCTTACGCTTCCAAAGACTACCCTGGCTTTATCATCCTTTATCTGTACGACCCTCCCTTTTGAGCCCATGAACTCTACCCAGTCACCTACTCCTATGGGTTCTTCTTTGAGGACTTCCCTTATTTCCTCTTTCTTGGATTGTACAAACTCCTTTAGCTTTTTTCTTTCCCTGGCGCTCGAAAGAAGCTTTTGCCCTTCCTCCATTAGCCTGTTTAGGTATTCCTCCGCTTTTTTGTAAGCCTCCTTTATGGCTTCTTCTTCCATTTTCTTTATCTTGGATAAGAGAAGTTCTTCCTCCGCCTTCTTCCTGGATAGTTCTTCCTCCAGAAGTTCTAAGTTTCTTAACTTCTCCTGGTATTCTTGAACGTACTTCTCCAAGCTCTCCTTAGCTTTTATGTACTCTTCAAATCCTTCAGGTGTATAACTTTTGGCTAGCCTTAGAACCTCTTCTGGTATACCGCAGGATTTAGCTATGTCAAAAGCCATACTGCTTCCCAACGTGTTGTAATCTATCCTGTATAGAGGCTTAAGAGTTTCCTTATCAAAGGCTACACTCGCTGGTATGTAGTAGCCTGAGTTAAGAGCGTACACTTTTACAGGTGTGTGATGCGTGTTGGCCATAACGGTTGCCTTCCTCTCCTTGAGATACTCAAGCAGGCCTATGGCCAAAGCCGAACCTTCTACTGGGTCTGTACCAGCCCCAAGCTCGTCAAGTAACACCAGCGTGTTTTCATCCACCAAGGGTAAGAACTCAGCAAGGTTTTTCATATGCGAGGAGAATGTAGAAAGATTCTGTTCTATACTTTGCTCGTCTCCTATGTCTGTGAATACCTTCTCAAAGATGGCTATAGTGCTTCCTTCTTTGACGGGTATGGGTATACCTGTCTGGAAGAGAAGAACACAAAGACCTAGACTTTTGAGGGCTACCGTTTTTCCTCCTGTGTTTGGACCTGTAAGCAGCAAGCCCCTCCCTTTAGGAAGCTTTATGTCTACAGGTACCACATCTCTACCAAGAATAACGAGCACAGGGTGCCTTACCCCTAAAAGCTCTATCTTGTCCGATACTTTGGGAAAGGTGGCGCTAACCTCCCTGGCGTACCTGTAGACGCAGAGCAGGTAATCTACCAATACCAACGCTTTGAAGGCTTGGATAAGCTGTGAAGAGTGCTCTCCTACAATTGAAGTTATCCTCCTTAGAACCTTCTTTATCTCTTCGTCTTCCTGGTTTCTTAATATGACAAGTTGGTTGTTTAGCTCTACCACGCTCTGAGGCTCCACGTATGTAGTAAAGCCAGAAGAAGAAACACCGTGGACGAGTCCTACTATCTTCTTAACCTCGCTGGTTTTTACAGGCAGGACATACCTGTTGTTCTTGAAAGCTATTATCCTGTCGGAGAAAAGCACATGTGCATCCGGTCTTGAGAGGAAAGATTCTAAACGTTTCTGAACCTCTTTCTCAATAGAACGGATCTTGTGCCTTATCTCGGAGAGCTCCAGGCTCGCCGAGTCTTTTACAAAGCCCCTTGGGTCTATGGAAGATTCTATGGCAGACTCTAGCTGTGGAAAGCTGTGTAGGTTTTTAACGATCTGTTGCAGGGCTGGGTAAGACTCTACGTAGGGTCCTATGGCCTTTCTTACCTCCTTGACCAGCTTTAGGACCTTAAGCAGCGACAGAAGCTCCTCTACGCTCAGTGCATAGTCCTTTATGGCGGACTTCTTTATGAGTGGCTCCACGTCTTCAAAAGGATAAAGCTCCAGTCTGTCGGCCACCCTAAGAAAGTCCTCTGTCAGCCTTACTGCTTCCTTTATCTGTTCTGGAGAGGAGTAGGGTCTAAGGGTCTGTATGTAATCTTTCGTGGCAGGACAGTGGGAACAATTCTTTATGTAATCCAAGACTTTGAAGTATTCAAGCCTTATAAGATCCTGCTCCCTCACCTAATAAAATTTTAATACTCTTCATAAGGCCACATCTCCTTTTCAAACTTCGCTACCCTGTTCCTACTTTGAACGTCCATCAGCAGCACCAAGAACTCTTCACCATCAAAGCGCACTACGTAGTCTGACTCTCTTACAGTGTTGGTGATCACAAGAGTTTTTCCTTCTGATTTCAGCGGAAAGTTTATCCGCGATCTCTTCAAAGAACTTCCCGTTGTAAAGACCTGTGAGTGTGTCTCTTAGAGCCTGTTCCCTATGCATGCCCATGTAGGTTTTGGCATACAGTAGTAATGAATCCTTCCTTCCATACATAGCTCATTCTTTGCAAAATTAGGGCATACGCAGGAAAACTCCCTTGAGTCTACGAAGGAGCCTGTCCTTTTAGTTCTACACTCATCCGTATTTTCCAGTACCACACCTTTGTACCATAGTCCATTGCCCATCCTGAAGATAGTCATAAGGATGTTCCTTTTCTATTATCCTATCCGTAAAGGGATTATAATATTTAAGGAGGTCTGTTATGCTTTTGAACCTTGAAGTCAGGTCACAGCTAAAAGACATATTCTCAAAAGAGCTCAAAGAAAAGGTACGTTTAAGGCTCTTTTCCCAGGCCATAGCTTGCGAAAGCTGCCAGATAGTGGAGGAGCTTCTTAAAGAGCTAGCTGAGGTGGAAAAGGAAAAGCTAGAGGTGGTTGTCCACTCGCCCCTCATAGAGAAAGATGTAGCCCAAGCTTACGGGATAGAAAGGGTGCCCACTATAGTCATCGAAGGGGATAAGGACTACGGCATAAGGTATGTGGGTGTTCCAGGAGGTCTTGAGTTTTCCACACTGATCCAAGGAATAGTGCAGGTTTCCAAGCGTGAGCCCAAGCTTTCGGAGAGAACTCTTGAGTTTATCTCAGCCATAGACAAACCCATAGAGATAATGGTCTTTGTAACCACCACCTGCGGGTACTGTCCTGCAGCTGCCGTGATGGCTATGAACTTCGCCATAGCCAGTGACTACATAAAGGCCATAATCGTGGATGCGAGTGAAAACATGGATCTGGCTGAACTCTACCAGGTGGTGGGAGTTCCTAAGATAGTCATAAACAAGGGGCTCGTGGAGTTCGTCGGAGCACAACCAGAGAACGCCTTCTTGGGTTACGTGATGGCTGCCTACGAGAAGCTCAAAAAAGAAGGATGATACTCCTCCTGCTTATTTTTTCTTTCGTCTATGCCAACAGCCTGACAGCCTGCTACGATGCCAAGTATCTTTTCTTTACGGTTGCCAAGACGTGCATAACGTACAAAATAGAGGATAAAACCCTTGAGGTCTCCAGCTTTGCTAAGACTGTAGGTGTAGGAGGATGGGTAAAGAGAGTTTACAACACAGGTTCTGCCAGGATAAGCCTAAAAGACCTACGGCCTCTAAAATTTGAGTACCATCAGGAAGAAGGAACCTTCAAACGCGATCAGTTCTATACGTTCAACAACAATAACATACTTGTTAAAAAAATCCACTATGTTGGTCTGAGCAACCAAGTAGAGAGGTCGGAGGAAAAGGTCTATCCCTACAAAGGTTATGTAGATCCATACACAGCTGCCCTTATTCTGTACAGAGACTCTCAGAGAAAAGACAGAGGAAGCGTCTTTATGTTCTATGACGATAGGGAGTACGTGATACCTTACTCTGTTTTAGCTGTTGAATGGGTAGAGACCCCAGCAGGAAGGTTCTACTCAAGACTTCTAGAGGTCTACCCAAACGTGGAGACCAAAGGTCTATTAAAACCAAAAGGTAGGTGGTACCTCTGGATAGATCAAGAAACACTTCTTCCTGTCCAAATGGAGCTTGGTTTTATACTAGGCTCTGTCAAAGTATACCTTACAAGCCTTCAAGGGGATAAGTACCTATTGAGAGAGGTATTTACCTACCACCGATAGAGAGCTTTTCGTTCACGTTTAGATATATCTCCACAGACTTGGCTATCTTTTTCACTTCTTGAGTATAAGACACAACCACTAAAAGATCCTTGAAAGCACCTTTTATAAAATCAGCTGTTTGTTTAATTGTAGAAGAAAGCATTGCGAACTTTACAATCGGTGGAGAGAGCTTTTTAGAAAGCTTAAAGTAGTAAAAATCAAATCCTTTATCTAATTATTGAGGAGAGTTTTCTTTCTCACTGAAGGATATATTTATCCCCCGTATATTTCATCTATGATGTCTATTCCACATTTAAGAGATTCAAGCCAAGTGAAAAAAGCCTGTACATGCTCTTCTTTGTTGAATATGGCGCCATGCTGTGGAGCTACCATCTTCACAGGATGCTTCCTTACCAGGCTGATCCACTTTCTTAAAGCTACGTTAGATACCATATACCTTCTGTGGAAGCCCTCCATAAGACTTAAATGCTTAGTGAAATCCTCTACGAACACGTACCTTTCGCCCTTCGGAAAAATAGCCGTACCTATGTCTCCGGAGAAGAGTATCTTTGAACGCGGATCGTAGAGTGTAAAGTTTCCTTCAGAGTGCAGAAAGTGAGCCGGGATTATCTCCAGATAGTCACCAGACCTAAAGGTTATCCTACCTCCAGAGTCTTCTATAGGAACCACTCTTGTTATGTCGTAGGCGCCAAAGTGTGGCAGGAACCTTACCCAAAGCTTGGATACGTAAACGGTGGCTGGAGTTGTACTGAGCCATAGGGCTACACCTGAACAAACGTCTGGATCTTGGTGTGAGTAAAATTCGTCTGAACTAGGCCCTCCTCTTCCTTCTCTTCCCATCCTAACCATATAAACTTATGGACTCCATCGTCATACAGAACTTCCCCTCTTAGCACATCCTTCCCCATAGTGTCCTCCTAATCTGTATGATAATATATTAACCCATGGTTGTGTGCATTACTCACCTTGAACTCTGTCCTTACTGCAATAGGATAGCCCTCAAAGTGTGCGAGTACGACGAACCATACCCAAGGGTTGAGGCTCAATGTCAGTGCTGTGGTTACACAGTAAAGGATGTCCCCATGAACCTATCCAGAGAAGACTTTAAGCAGATCTTGGACAAGCTAGGTAGAAAACTCATAGGGGAAGTCTGCGTAGACGACAGATGTGCGTCGGAGAACGTCATAAAACTCCTTCAAGAGGGTAGCTATTCTGAGTACAGGTGCCTAGACTGCGGTGCTGAGTGGAACACAGACGAACTCAAAAGGGCCATAGATAGGGTTAAAAAGGTGCAAGCGCATCTTAAAAACGGCAACAGATTGCTTGACGTTCTTAAGGGTTGTGAAGGTGAATGCCCCCTGTGCGGATGGGATATAGGGCACCTACACTCGGGCTACAGCGTCCAGATCGAGTGCTTTGTGTGTGGATATCATAACCAAGTAGAAGAGATTATTCCGAACGTAGATCTTACAACCCTTGAATGTCCTGAGTACGAAAGGGCAGAGGAGCCAGGTTGAAGAATCCCTTTAAGGACCTAACAAGGTACATAGAGTGGAAGGAAAGGTTCTTAGAGGATTACGGTAAGATCCGGGAAGAAGACCTTAAAACCATCGAGGAAGATATAAGGGACCTTTTTCCAAACCCAGAAAGGCGTCTGCTTTTGGCCTTAAGGTCCATGTACTTGGGTGGTATGGAGAAAAGAGTAGAAGATGAGGAAATAAGACGCTGGACCAACTTTGCAGGTGTAGAGACCTACCGAACTTTTAACTCATTCCCTCATCTGTCAGATCTAGAGCTTGCCTTTGTCTTCTACGCCATAGGTAAGATCTTTGTACCCTTGCTATTACATGAGAGGGGCGTAAAGTCAGAAAGCTTCAAGAGGCTATCCAAGGAAGACCAGGAGAAGGCCGTCATGGACGAGCTTGACGTCATATGGGAAAACCACCTTATAAGAGTACTTCAGATTCTGCCTTACCTGGACTTGAATTCCACTAGTAACTGAAAGCCGTCCTTTTTTGGAACAGCCCTTACATCCCATCCGTGAAGCTGTGCTATGTTCTTCACCACAGAAAGACCTATGCCCATACCCTTTGGGTTTTCTGAATGGAAGGGTATAAAGATAACCTCCTCTTTCCCTTCTTCAATGCCAGGTCCATCGTCCAAGTATTCCATCCTGTCTTGAGAGATTCTTATCCATACTCTCTTAGCTCCCCATTCTAAGCTGTTGTTAAACAGGTTAAAAAGGAAGTCCCTAAGGAGGTTCTTGTCGGCGTAAACTTCTTTAGTACCTTCTATCTCTACCTCCAGGTTAGGATAGAACCTGGCTACATCCCTTATTACCTCTGCTATGTTTAGCTTTTCTACTTGTGGTTTCACCTCTACGGACATCTCTCTGAATCTGTCTACAAGCTCCTTTATTCTGTATATTTCTTCCATCATCATTCCTATGATCTCTTTAAGCTTTTGAACGTCTACTTTGCCACTCTCTAAAAGCCTTAGTATCCTTTCTAAACTTAGGGTTATGGGGGTAAGGGGATTCTTTATTTCGTGAGCTATCCTTTTGACAGCGTACTGCCAAGTTTTAAAACGCTCTGAAAGTATATAGGGGCTTACATCGTAAAAGATGTATATGCTTCCCGTGGCTAGTTGAAGCTTTTCCATACGTATGTGTTCCTCCAATGATAGATTTTTTAGCTGATCTTCCCTATCTATATTTTCTCCAAAGAGTTTTAAAAAGTACCTGTTTGAAAGTATTTTTCTTCCTTCCTGGTCAAAGTAGATTACAGCAACTGGAAGAGAGTTTATAAGTTCTTGAAGGGTTTGCCTTTCGTTGTCAAGCTTCTGATAGAGCTTTTTTAACTCTTCCTTCATCTTCTCTAAGGACCTTGAGAGTACTGCCATCTCCTCGTAAGGTGATACTTCACTAAAGCTTACCGAGAAGTCTCCCGAGGCTAGGGACTGAGCCTTTCTTGATATTCTCTCTAGGGGGGAGCTTATGTACCTAGCTATCATCTCCCCAAGCCAAACAGAAGCGAGAAGGCTAAGGAAGGTAGCAAGCACCAAGAAGAAGACGTAAACGCCGTTTATCACATCCCTTGATTTAGCGAGGTCTCTAAGGTCCTTCGAGTACTTGGATAATCTGCTTGCCAGCTCTATGAGATGTCTGTCCTTCTTTATTACTAGAGCATAGTCTTTTACACACAGTGTATAGGATTCAGTGTCTTCTCTATCTTGACAGGTTTTAACCTTGCTTATTCCTTGTATGTCTTCAAACAGAGATCTGTACCCTTCTGGAGTCTCTCCTCTGTTTATAGCGTCCTCAAAAAACACCCTATAGCTCTGAAGCTTCTTCTCCTCCTTCTGTTTTAGGTAGTAAAGTATACTCTCCGAATCTTTGGCCATTGCTTTGAGGCTTGAGGTTATAAAGGTCTTCGTGGACTGTATAAGGATAACGGCCGTGGCAAAGTTTAAAAAGAGCACAGGCAGTGACACGTACAAGAAGAGTAAGTTGGATACCTTTTTCTTTAGGCTTTTCTCTTCCTTCTGAAAGTAAGTTCTTATTAGCTTTCTGAAGAACATGAAGAAGAAGACAAAGAGGATAAGAAGATCCAGGTTTATTATCAGGAGTATGAGAGGATAACCTACTGTCCAGATTCTTCTGAGGTTGTCAAGAAGGGCTACGTTCGCAGCTACGAAGATGACCAGGAAAAGAAAGAAAAGGAGGTAGAGTTTCAAGCCATTCCCTTATCCTTTATATGTTGATGCTTTATCATCTCACCTTCTGTGTAGTATATGCTCATCTCAGCTATGTTTTCCGCATGGTCTGCCATCCTTTCTAGGTGTCTGGCTACAAAGGAAAGGTTTATGGCCCTCTTTATGTTCCTTGGATCTTCCATCACGTAGGTGATAAGCTCTCTCTCTAGCTGGTGGTAGAGCTCGTCTACCAGGTCATCTCTCTCAATGACCTTCTTTGCCAGTTCTACATCCTTCTGGAAGAAGCTTATGACGGCATCCTCTATCATGGTCTTCACGTGCTCCGCCATTAGGTTTAGGTTTACGTAAGGTTTTAAAGGTGGTTCCTGGGCCAACACTATGGATCTCTCGGCTATGTTTTCAGCCTCGTCCCCTATCCTCTCAAGGTCTGAGACTATCTTGTATATACCCATTATGAGCCTAAGGTCACTGGCCTCCGGTTGGTATAAGGCTACCATCCTTATGCACCTTTTCTCTATCTCTACTTCCATCTTGTCTATTTCGTCATCCCCCTTTATCACCTCCTGGGCTTTGTCAACATCTTGAGTGTTCAGGGACTGCATGGCCTTTTCAAGTGCAGACCTGGCCAAGCCCGCCATCCGTATGGTCATAGCCTTTACTTCTTCAAGCTCTTCCAAAAGCTTCATGCTAATTAATATAAACTAAAACTCTGTTTATTTTTGGTTAAGAAATCTTCCTTTCTTTATATGGTAAACTCTGTCGGCCAGTCTTTGTACTTGGTCCTTTAGGTGTGTAACCACCAGAGTAGGAATATGTAAAGATCTCTGGAAGTTCTTTAGCTCTTTCTCTAAAAGGATCGTCATGTCTTCGTCTAGGGAGGAAAAAGGTTCGTCAAGGAGCAGAACCTTAGGTTGACGCGCCAGTGCCCTTACCAATGCTATCCTTTGCTTCTGACCTCCCGAGAGGCTGTTAGGGTAAGCATCTCTGAGATTCCAAAGGTCTACCATCTTCAAGAGCTCTTCTACCCTTGAAGGATCCTTTATCTTCATGGCGTAAGCTACGTTTTCATACACGGTCATGTTTGGAAAGAGGGCATACTCCTGGAAGACAAAGCCTACCGATCTCTTGTAAGGTGGTATGTCTATACCCTTCTTTGTGTCTAACCACACCTCGCCGTTTACGTATATGTATCCTTCGTCGGCTTTTTCTAATCCTGCTATGAGTCTGAGTATGGTGGTCTTGCCACTGCCAGAAGGCCCGAATATTACAACTATCTCGTCGTTTACCTCAAGCTCCACCTCTAAGGTAAAATCTCCGTCTGAACCGCGGAGTCCTGTCTTCTTAAGGTAAGCCTTTATCATGGTCCCTTCGGTTTAGCATAAAAAGCAAGGCAAGGAGTGAAACAAAGGATACGGCTATAAGTATAGCCGAGTAGAGATGGGCTGTTCTGTAGTCTAGAGATTCTGTCGCATCGTAGATAGCTATGGATAGGGTGCGTGTCTGGCCTGGTATGTTTCCACCCACCATGAGCACTACACCAAACTCACCCATGGTGTGCACAAAGGAGAGTATAAGCCCAGCCAGTATGGCCGGCTTAGAGTTGGGAAGGATTACGTACCAGAGGGTTTGTAGGGGTGTCTTTCCAAGTGTGAGGCTTGCTTCTATGAGAACTCTAGGCACAGACCTAAACCCGCTCGTTAGGGAGTTTACCATCATAGGAAGGCTGAAGATGATGGAGGCTACGACTAGTCCTTCGAAGTGGAAGGCAAGCTGATGGCCAAAGAGCTTTTCCCAAAGTTCCCCAAAAGGTCCTCTTTTACCCATGAGTAAGAGAAGGTAAAAACCGAGTACTGTGGGCGGAAGCACCATCGGAAGGTTACACACTACCTCAAGGATGCGCGATACAAGGCCCTTCTTAAAGACTACAAAGTAGGCAATGGGTACGGAGATAGGAAGTAGAAGAAGGCTTGTAAGAAGGGAGAGTTTTACAGTCAGGTAGAAGGGCTCCCAGAAGGACTCCATGGTCTCTTTACGGCGTTTCAAAACCGTACTTCTTTAGTACCTGCTTTGCTTTGGGTTCAGCTACGAAGTTGTAGAACCTCATAGCGGCTTTTGAGCTGCTTCCGTACTTGGTCACTCCGTAACCTTGGACTATCCTCTCGTGAAGGTTTTCTGGAACTAGGTAGTACACGCCTACCTTTTGCATATTCGAAGACACAGCCAGGGAAAGGGGTATAAAGCCTATGTCTGCAGCTCCCGAGTATACGAAGCTGGCCGTTTGAGAGACGTTCTCACCGAGTACAAGCTTATCCCTAAGTCTTTCAAAGAGTCCAAGCTTCTCCATAACTTGCTTTGCAGCCCTTCCATAGGGAGCATGCTCCCAGTTGGCCACGGCTATCTTGTTGGCCTTCATAAGGACCTGGGGAAAGTCAGAGGGGTTGAGTCCAGAGTCCTTTTTGGTCCAGAGGACAAGCCTTCCCACGGCGTAAGGTTTTGGTCGCGTGACTATGTAACCCTCTCTGTACAGCTCCTCCACGTACTTCATGTCGGCGGAGAAGAAAAGATGGTAGGGTGCCCCACTCTTTATCTGAGCAGTGCCCTTACCGGAAGAGCCAAAGATAAGCTCTACCTTGTCCTCTGGGTTGGCTTGTTCGTACAGCTCGGTTACTTCCTTCAGGGCGTACTGAAGGTCTGCAGCTGCGAACACCCTTATGACCTCCGCTTTAGCAAAGGCAGACAAAAGCAGTAGGAAAAAAAGCAACTTCTTCATGTTGACACCTCCTTAAAACTCTTCCATCTGAGGCCTGGTATTTGCTCAACGCTTTGTTTGTAAGACTTACTCCTTAACAGCTCGAGAAAGGTCGCAAACCTTCTGTCCTTCTCCATACCTTCAGGGTAAACGATGCAGTAGTCTTTTCTCCTTATCGTGTAGAAGCTGAGCCCTTCCATGACAGATAGGGGTTTTATGGAAATGGCTACATGGCCAAGGTTGTTTATAAGGGCCTTTATGAGTTCCCTGTGACCACCCTTGAACTCCCTTATTTTTATGTTTGCAGGACGCTTCTCTATAATTTCAAAAGTAGTCCATGACCCTGATCCCTTCTCCTTGACAAGCCACACGAGGTTAGGTTTCCTAAAGTCCTCCGTGTAAGCTAAGCCCTCCTCCCACTCAAAAAGACACATTACCCTGTAACCTTTTCCTAGGAGATCCCTTACAACCTTGAAGTTTTCCTCCAAAGACCCCAGATGAACACCCGCCATGTGAACCAGGCCCTTCCTTAAAAGCTCAAGAGCCCCTAGACTGTGTGAGTACAAGGGTATTAACCTTATCCCCTTAGGGTAAAGACTCTGATGGAGTGAAGATACAAAAGGGTCGCACGTGGCTATAGTTAGGCTAAAAAGGCTTTTAGATTTTTCTTTCCACAAGACACTCTCGCCCTCCACTTGGCCGTCTGGCTCCACATAGTGATGTAAGGAGGACAAGGGGTATAATACGATCCTGTCTTCTACCTTGGCGCTGACAAAGGGCCCTCTTAGCCCTTCCGTGAAGGAGACTACGGGTTCATTACCAAAAAGGTCCTCCACAGAAACGCCCAGAGCCCTGGCTATCCTTATGGCATGCTCCACCGAAGGGTTTACTTTGCCAGACTCTATGGCGCTTATAGTAGTCCTGGGTATACCGCATATGGAAGAAAGCTCCTCCTGGCTAAGGCCTTTGGACAGTCTAACTTCTTTTACCCTGTTCACGACGATATATTATACAAGTCTGACGAAATATTGTCAGGTAGGTATAAGCTCTACGAAGGTTACCAATCTTTGCTGGGTTTTATCCCTCCTGTAGGAAGGAAAACGTTCAGAGCATATGCTGCAGATGTCCATGTGGACGAGAGACTTCACCCCCAACTTGATAAGCCTTTTTCTAGCCTCTAGAGCTGTGTCCAAGTAGAAGTGTAAATTTCTGTAGAAGATGCTTTCAAACATACTCTTAAACTCTTCACCAACCTGGTAACAGCACGCTTTGGCAGAAGGTCCTATAAAGGCAAAGGTTGGTTTTGAGCCTTCAAGCTCAGAAAAGATTGTGTGAGCCTTCTCCAGTATACCTTTGTGTAGACCCCTCCACCCTGCGTGGATAACACCTACCGTCTTTTCCCCCACCAGGACTACAGGAACACAATCAGCCGTCCTTACCCCTATCTTTATCCCCGGCCTCTGGGTTATGATAGCATCCCCTTCGCCTACTCCATCTTTCTCAAGCACCAGAACTTTATCTGAATGTATTTGTTTAGGAACCTGAACTTCATCTTCAGGTGTGTGGATCTTAAGACCTACTAAGGCTCTTCCCACGCGGAGAGAAAACATCAAAGACGTTTTGCCTTCTGTGATGTCTTTTCTATGCATTCCATCACTATCCCAGAAAAACCCCTCTCCTCAAGGACCTTTATACCTTCTATGGTGATACCGGCGGGAGAAGCCACCTTTGCTATCCACTCTTCTGGGTGTCCACCCATACTCTTTAGAAGCTCGCAACTTCCCAATATGGTGTCTATGACTATACTCTTGGCAAGCTCGTAAGAAAACCCTTCCCTAACACCAGCCAGCGACAGAGCTGAAATGAACTTAAACACGAAGGCAGGGCCAGAGCCGGCTATAGCTGTAAAAGAGTCCATCATGCCTTCTTCTATAGGATAAAGACTGGCGCAGGAGGAGAAGCTTTTTAGGAAAAACTCCTTCTCGTACTCTGTAAGGTTTTCCCCAAAGACGTAAGCCATAACTCCTTTTCCCACAAGCACGTTTATGTTGGGCATAGTTCTTATTATCTTCTTGTCATGGCCTACTAGCTGGTACAGCCTATCCAAGGTAAGACCTGCTACTATACTGATGAGGACTCTATCCCCTAGGTCTAAGTCTGTGAGCACACTCGGAACATCCTTTGGTTTTACAGCAAGCAGCACGAAGTCCGAGTTTGCCAGCATGAACTTAAGATCCTTTGCAACACCAAAGCCTTCCTCAAGGGCCTTCATGCTCTTTTCCTGAGACACATCGTAAACAATCACATCACTAAAGTGCTTTTTAACGGCCCTTGCTATGGCAGAGCCCATGTTTCCAAAGCCTATAACACCTAGCCTCATGAAGACAAACTCCTAATTCTATCTTCTTTTTCTACAATCCTTGTTATTCTAACGCCAAATCTTTCCTCTACTATCACTATCTCTCCTTTTGCTAGAAGTTTACCGTTTACATATATATCCACAGGTTCATCCACATTTCTGTTTAGCTCTACTACAGAGCCAGGAACAAGACTCAAAAGCTCACCTATGGTGAGTGTAGTAGAACCTATTACCACCTCCACCTTCAGAGGTATGTCTAAAAGTCTCTTAAGTTCTTGAGTAACATCTCTTTTCTCCTTTTCTTCCCTCTGTGATTGTCGTACTTGCTGTTGCTCTTTTATCGCTTCTTCCCACGTACTTGCCAGGTTTTCTGGTTTTTCCTCTTCTAGCATATCAATCCTCCAAAAACTTTAAGAATTTAAAGGCCTTTTTGTTGCTCACCTGACCTAAGAAAACGAGCATCTTCGTGATACCTTCTACACGAGCTTCAAGGGGTGATCTTACACTATTATCCAAGATTATTATAGTATCGCCAGCTTTCCAGAGAAGAACATCTTCCAACGACACGTTAGTGCTTCCAAGTACTACCTCCACATTTACAGGTATATTCACCAAGCTTTTTATAAGCTTGTCTTCATATTGTGTATCTTTATGCTGTCCACCCTTGAGCAACCCTTCGAAAGGTTCTATAGCTGCTTTTGGTATAGCAAGGTAAACAAAGCTTTCGTTTCCTTCTACGTTAATGACCAAGCGTGAAAGGAAGATTTTCTCCTTTGGTTTTGCTGGCATTAGCAGTATCGGTTCTGATTCTATACGAAGGAGTTCTATATCAACTTTTATTATTGAACTCATAGCTGTTTTAAGTTCATCTATAAGAATTTTGCAGAGCTTTTGTATTATTCTAAGCTCCACACGAGTAAACTCTTTCCCTTCTATCTTAGAAGGTTTTGCAGAGCCACCAAATACTAAACTAACTACCATATAAACCAGTTTAGGATCCAATATAAGATAAAGATTCTCTCTTAAAGGATGTGCAGAAAGTACAGCTATAGCGGAAGGTGTTGGAAGACTATCTAGGAAGTCGAAAAACTTAACTACCTGTGTATCTTCCTTATAGACATTTGTCAATGTTACTATTATGGGCATAAGAGACCTTCTAAGATTGTTTGCCCATCGTTCAACGATAAGCTCAAGACCTGGAAGCTTACTAACGCTTATTTTTTCAAACAGAGACAGGTCAAGGGGTCTTACACCTTTTACCTCTTTGGGTGTTACGTGGACTTCCTTCCCAAGGGACTGGAGTATGAGGTTGACTTCTTCCTGACTTAGGATTTGATCAGACATGTTATGTGTTACTCCTTAACCAGCTTTTTATAAGCTTGGTTGTAGCTTCTGGATTATCTTTAACTGCTTTGGCCACTATTTCGATAACTTCTATCTCTTTAGCTTTGTACCTAAGCTCTTCTACTCCTTTGACCTCTTCTAAGGGTGGTACACTAACAGGTGTTTCTTTAGGAGCTTTCCTTAATCTCTTCAAAGCTGTAAAAACTACCACAAGGACAATAAAAGAGAACAAGGACAACAGTAAGATTGGTATTAAGTTCTTCATTCTTTCTTCTAACGATACCTGAGATACTTCAGGCTTCCTAAAAGGCCATGCCTCTACGGTTATCACGTCCCCCCTGTTTGGATCAAGACCTACTGCTGCAGATACTATATTCTTTATCTTGTTTACATCTATATTCTTTATATCAGAGTTAACTATAACACCTACGCTTAGCCTTTTAATCTTCAAAGAGGGACCTTGTGTATACACTTCCTTCTTGCTAACTTCATAATTGGTAATAGTATCACTCTTTTCTGACAATACCTGTCCTTGTCCAGTTATAGCTCCAGTCCCGGGTGGTATGTTAGATTGGGCACCTGGAACACCCCCTACTCCACCACTTATCACCCTTTCCTTCTTTTTCTGCTGACTTACAACGGCGGTCATATCAGGGTCGTATATCTCCTCCTTTGTCTGCGTTTGGCTAAGATCTAAGTCTGCAGAGACTTTTACCTTTACGGATCCAGGTCCCAACGCTTCTTCTAAAGCATTTTGGACTTTTTTCTCTAAGCTTTTTTCAAACTCAAGCTTTATTTTAAGCTCCTTATCAGTGAGATTATTTAGCTTGTCTTCCTCTACCATAGCCGTAAGGTCGTTACCCCTGTCGTCTATCACTACAACATTTTTGGATTTTAGATTGGGTACACTCGCCGCTACCAGGTTCCTTATGGCCTTGACTTGCTCTGGCGTTAGCTCATAGCCAGGCTTTAACTTAACAAAAACGCTTGCCGAAGGTTCTTCTTCCTCCCTCGCAAATATGGACTTTTCCGGTAGAGCTATGTTCACCTTAGCACTGTCAACAGCAGATATACCCATTATGGTTCTAGCAAGCTCCCCCTCTACGGCCCTTTTGAAGTTTATTCTTTGCTGGAAATCCGAAAGAAAGAGGTCCTTCTGGTCAAAGAGTTCATAACCCACTATACCTTTGTTGGGTATACCCTTCGCGGCCAGCTTTAGCCTTACATCTTTGACCTTATCCTCTGGGATGTAGACGCTTCTTCCATCCTTCCCTATCTGGTACTTTATACCTTCCTTATCCAGCTCCAGGAGGATGGCCTTCATATCTTCTTCTGAAAGTCCTGAGTACAAAAGGCTATAGCTTGGAGAGGCAGTGTAGAGGATAATACTGAGCAATAGACCTAAAGCTACTAATGGAACTCCTACAACAAGAATCTTCTGGCGGAGAGACAGCTGTAAAAACCTTTCCTTCAGCTGCTCTAGCTGCTCCTTTAAAGGCATGGTTTATATTTGCATTCTGCTTAGCTCTTGAAAGGCATCCAGCAGCTTATTCCTGACCTGAATGAGTAACTGTAGGGCTACGTTTGCCTTTTCAAACTCCAGGACCATAGTATGTAGGGGCACATCCTCTCCCTTCAGTACAGCCTCCTTTATACTCTCGGCTTTTTTCTGTTGAGCGTCTACCCAGAGTAGAAAGTCCTTAAAGCTTTCTAATGGTCCCCCATCATTGGTCTTTTGCTTATCATACACAGGTGAAAAGCCGTTTAAGGGTTTTATTTCCATAACTCTATAGTCCTCTGTGCTATGTCTTTAGTTGTAGAGAATGCATTTAGGTTTGCTTCATAGCTTCTCATGGCTGAGATCATGTCTACCATCTCCTTTACCACTTCCACGTCTGGCATGGCTACGTATCCCTTCTGATCCGCCCTAGGGTTCTGCGGGTCATAAATGAGTCTTAAAGGTTGGTTTGACTCTCTTATCTGGACAACCTTTACAGGCACGTAGCCCTTCTGAAGCAGGTAAGGATCCTCTTGTGCCTCAAATACCACTTCAAGCTTTCTGAAGGGACGGTTTCCAGGAAGATAAGATTCAAAGTTTGCTATGTTGGAGGCTATCACGTTCATCCTTATCCTTTGGGCGTACATACCTGAAGCCGAAACTTCAAAGGCTCTAAAGAGATCTACCATCATCTGCCCTCCCTTATTATACTGAGGAGTTCTTGGGCTGAAGAGCTGGCCATACGCATGTAGACTTCGTAGGCTATTCGGTTTTGAGTAAGCTTGGCCATTTCCTCTTCTATGCTTACATTGTTAAAGTCGTTGCCTACGAGGGTCCTTTGGATTTCGAAGACTCTAAAGCTCTTACCGCTCTGACCCTCCATGTGAAGAGGTCTTGTAACCTTCAGAGGAAGTGTATCTTTGTCTACATTAAACACGACATCCTTTGCCCTGTAGTTGGGCGTGTCTGCGTTTGCTATGTTGCTGAGGATCACCTTATGCCTCGTCCATGTATAATCTAGGTAAGGCTTAAGCTTTTCTATTCCATCGAAGATATCCATCCTTACCCCCACAGTTCCCTTATGATCCTACCTATAATATTATCCGTCTTTTTGGCTTCGTTTACAACCCAGTTCAAGTTCTCTTTATCGTTAGTGATGGAGGATATGTAGGCGAGTTTGTAAGCCACTATCCAGTAAAGGGTATCCTCCTGAGCCTTCTGTAGATATTCTTTGTAGTAAACTTTTGCCCTATTGTAATCTTTTTTATCTTC
The DNA here is from genome assembly GCF_900142435.1 of Thermocrinis minervae. Classification (NCBI taxonomy): domain Bacteria; kingdom Pseudomonadati; phylum Aquificota; class Aquificia; order Aquificales; family Aquificaceae; genus Thermocrinis; species Thermocrinis minervae. Next base: position 949,571 of record NZ_LT670846.1, on the reverse strand, counting down.
GTAGATTTCACCAAGCGTAAGAAGAGCCAAGGGTGCGTACCCTTCCAGTCTCTCTGTAAGAGAACCCTTCAGAGCTTCCAGCAAGTAGTCCTCTCTTCTTCTGTAGAGTCCGAGTATAAACAGGGCTTCCCTTCTGTCGTCATCCTTTAAGTCCTTTAAAACTTCTTCTATCAACTTCAGCCCTTCCTCTTTACCCTGAAGAAGTTGTACCTGTCCATAAAAGAAGCTCTTTAGTGGCTCCTGTAGTAAGTTTATAAGATAGTAAGCTTCTTGAGCTCCAAAGTAGACGCCTGCCCTTGCGAACTTTTCAGCACCTAGCAGGTTTACACACTTACCGTTGCTTGCCTTCAAAAGTTCAAGCAGAAAAGCTCCATCCTTAGGTGAGTAGGGGTCTAGCTTAGAATATTCATTAAAAAGCTTGATATATAGTTCCTTTAGATCTGCTTTTATATGGGATAGGGTAACCTCATCAACCCTTTGCGCTGGAAACATTTTGAAAATGTCCGAGCTTAGAATTTTTCTTTCTTTAATAGAGTAGTAATAGATACCGAGGAGTGCAGGAATAGAAAGATCGCTACTACTGTTTATCCATATAACCTTCGTCAAAGAATCTTTGTAGTTAGGTAAGTACTTTTCTACAAAACCGTCATAAGCCCAAAGCTGGTAGTACAAAAGGGAAACCACCGGGTTAAAGAGGGAATAATCTTCAATCAGCTTGTATAGTCTTTCTTTCGCCTCTATGTAATTTTTGGTCTTTAAGTGTATGAGGGTAAGGTAGTAATCGGAAAACAGAGAGTAAGTTTTGTAGATGTCTACCCTGCTTAACACTTCAAAGGACTGTAAAGCTTCCTTCCATCTTTCTGTAAGAGCGTAGGCTGCAGCCTGCCTGTAGAGGAAGTCTGGATCCTGTCCTAACTGTGCTTTCATAGATCTTGCAAGGCTTAGGTTTTCCAAAGTAGAGGTATAGTTGCCAAGGTTAAACTCGTAAAAGCCTTTTACAAGGTAGTACAGGTATCCTTCTTCCTTTAAGTTTTCGGGTTTAACATGATTTAAAAGCTCATAGTTGTAACTTTTACCTTGTGAGGCTTCTGCATAGAGGGCTTTAAGCAGGTAAACTGGGTTTGAACTGTCTTTATAGAGCTTCATAAAAACTTCAAAGGCTCTTTCATAGAAGCCGAGCAGCAGATAGGATTCTCCTACAAAGTCATCCTTAAGTAGAAGGTAGTTTGGATTTTTGTAGTGGTAAGTGTACATGTTAAGATAGGCTATGGAAGAAAAGACACCTTCCTTGTTGCCTGTACGATAAGAAAGAAGAGTGTACGTTTTACCCAAATAAAGGTAGGCAAGCTCTCCGTAAGGACCCTTTTTATCAAAGGAGTAGGCCATGGAAAAATCTATGAGTGCGTTCTTAAAGTTCCCTATTTGAAGATTTTGATAGCCCGATTGGAAGTACCTTTGTGCAAGCTTTTCATCCCTTTTGTTTAGACTATCCGAGAAGGAAAGGCCAAGGGTAAGCAAAAGTAGGACTATTTTAATAAGATGTACGTAGCCAGCTTCTAAGGAAATTCTTTCTAAACTCTTCAAACCTACTCTCCTCTATGGATCTTCTTATGTCTTCCATGAGCCTGTGGTAGAACCTTAGGTTGTGAATGGTGTTTAGGATATAGGCGCTTATCTCTTCTGCTTTGTAAAGGTGTCTAAGGTAGGCCCTAGAAAAGTTACTGCATGTGTAGCAATCGCAATTGGGATCTGGTGGATCATAGTCCTTTTCATATATCTTGCTCTTTATGTTTATCCTTCCCTGGCTTGTGAAGAGGGTACCCGTCCTTGCCATCCTGGTGGGGGCCACGCAGTCGAACATGTCTACGCCGCTTGCTACAGCTTCCACTATGTCTTCTGGTAACCCTACGCCCATAAGATATCTTGGCTTATCCCATGGGAGTACACTACACACTACCCTCGTTATCCTGTACATCTCCTCTTTGGGTTCGCCCACAGACAGACCACCTATGGCATAACCGAATAGGTCTCTCTCCATGGACATGTATGCGGACTCAAGTCTTAGATCCTCGTACACGGAACCCTGTACTATGGCAAAGAGTACCTGGTCTTCCCTTCTTTTTACCCTTATACTCCTGTCTAGCCATCTTATGGTGAGTTCTACAGCCTCTTTGGCTCTTGCGTAGGTGGTAGGATACTCTATACACACATCCAGGGGCATGATTATGTCTGCTCCTAACGCCTCTTCTATCTGCACTACCTTCTCTGGAGTGAAGAAGTGTCTGTCACCAGAGAGGTGATCCTTGAACTCAACCCCTTCCTCTAGAACTTTCACGCTGGATCTTTTGTCATTCCTTTCTCTTGACAAAGAAAAAACCTGAAAGCCGCCGCTGTCTGTGAGTATGGGTTTGTGCCATCCTATGAACCTGTGAAGGCCTCCCGCACCTTCTACGACTTCAACTCCAGGTCTAAGGTACAGATGGTAGGTGTTTCCCAATATGATCTGAGCTCCTACCTCTTCAAGAAGCGAGGGTATCATGGCTTTAACTGTTCCCTGAGTGCCTACTGGCATAAAGACGGGTGTCTTTATAACACCGTGAGGTGTAACGAGCTCACCAAGTCTAGCACTACCATCCGATTTTAAGACCCTAAAGGAGAACATGTTTCACAGATCCTCTCCGAGGAAGCCTCTTATGGAGCAGTAGCCTTCCTCTGTGACTATTATATGATCCAGAAGGACAAAGCCCATGATGTCGCAAGCTTTCTTTACCCTTTTTGTAAACTCTATATCCTCCCTTGAGGGTCTTGCCTCGCCCTTTGGGTGGTTGTGTACCAAGATTATAGCGTAAGCGCCCCTCTTTATAGCTCCGTAGAGTATGTCTTTAGGCTCGGCGTGTAGGGTGTTCATCCTTCCTATGGCTACAAGGTCATAACCTATCACCCTATGAGTTGGAGTAAGGTGTATGGCTATCAAGTGTTCTCTTCTGTCGTCCACCTTGTCTTTTACAAATCTGTAGACGTCCTCCGGACTCCGTATCTTTACACCGTTGTAGGGATCTTTTGACCTCTTTAGGAGCTCGGCTATGGCTTTCACTTGGCAGGCCTTTGCTAGACCAAGACCCTTTATCCTCTGAGAGAGCTCTTGTACACTCATGGAGGCTATGTTTTCCCAGCCTAGCTCTAAAATCCTCTCGGCGAGGGAAAGAACATCCAGATCCTTGGTGCCAGACACCAAGATGATAGCTAAGAGCTCTGCTTCTTCAAGGGCCTGCGATCCGTGGTTTATAAGCCTCTCCCTCGGTCTTTGCTCCTCAGGAAGCTCCCTGAGTTTCTTCAGTCTTCTGTACATGTCTGCTTACCATTACTTTTACTATCCTCCTGCTGTCTACCTGGAGTATTTTAAAGCTTAGCTCACCTATGCGTACCTCCTCCCACTTTTTTGGAATCCTCTTGAGGTGGTACAGGATGTACCCACCTAGAGTGTCGTACGGGCCGTCTTTTAGCCTGACGCCCACCACCCTCATAAACGTGTCTAGGTCTACAGAGGCGTTCATTACCCATTTGTCCTTTTCTACCTCCTGGATCTCTACTTCCTCTTCGTACTCTGCAAAGCCTTCAAAGAGCTTTCTGACTATGTGGTCCAATGTGACTATCCCTATGAGGTTTCCCCTCTCATCTACCACAGCTCCCATCTTTACGTGAGAGCTGTAGAACTTAAAGAGCACATCTCTTATACTTAAGAACTCCACGAAGTATTCTATGGGTCTTATGTACCTTTTTATTATTTCGTGTGGATCCCTTCCCAGAAGGTCGTATATTTCCACATAGCCTATAAGCTCGTCAACCCTTCCTTTGTATACAGGGAGCCTTTTACATCCGCTCTCTTTCATCTTCCTTATGGCCTGCTCTACAGTGGTTTCTTCTTCCAGTAGGACTGTAGAGAATATGGGTCTGGCTATCTCTGAAACCATGGCGTCCTTAGTTTCAAGGAGCTTGATGGCCAGGTTAAATCTTTCCCTATCTTCCAGGTTTTTAAGCATCTCCAAGATTTGCCTTCTGTTTATACTTTCCTTGAAGAACTTACCAAGAAGATCGGAAACCCTCCTGCTTACTAACCTCGACAAGGTGAGCACAGGAGCTAGAATCTTTTTTAGCCTGTACAGGATGAATAGACTTGGAACGAGAAGCCTATCTGCATACCTCTGGAAGAGGCTTTTGGGTATTATCTCCCCAAAGGTAAGGGTAAAGACCACAAGGCTTAAGGAGAAGACCACCTCTAGACCTTTTATAAAGGGTATAAGATCCGACAGGGATAGAACGACAAGCGTGTAGAAGGTTGAGGCGAAAACTATACTGACTGTGTAACCTAGCATGGTCAGGGTTATGTAGTCCTCTGGGTTTTCGTGAAAATCTCTAAGGAAGTTATAACCAAGTTTTTTGTACATGGCCTGAACTCTGCCTCTGTCTACGCTCACCAAGGCTATCTCAGACCCAGCAAAGAAAGCCTCCAAGAGTATGAAGAATAGTACGCCAAGGAGAAAACCAACTACTTCCATCCTACCACCAACCTATCCTGACCTGAAAGGTCCTTGTAGACCTCTACTCTAAAGCCTTCCTTCTCAAAGAGCTTCCTAACTACCTTACCCTGATCATGTCCTATCTCAAGGGCAAAGAATCCTCCTTCCTTCAGATGCTTACCTACCTCTTTGGAAAACCTCTCGTAGAACTCCGTGCCCTTCTCTCCACCTATCAGAGAAAGATAGCCCTCTTTTCTTACTTTAGGATCCAGCTTTTCCCACATGCGTTTTGGTATGTATGGAGGGTTGGAAACTACAAAGTCAAATACCATATCCTTTACCGGCTCAAACATATCTCCGAGCACCAAAAAGAGTCTGTCTTGGACTCCGTACCTTTGAGCGTTCTTCCTAGCAAGCTCTATAGCCTTCTGTTGCACATCGCTTGCGTACATCCTAAGCCTTGGCCTTTCCAACAGTAAAGATATGCTTATGCATCCTGTCCCCACACCTATTTCAAAGCCCAGGAGATCCTTGTCCTTTTCAAGAAGGGAAAGGACCTTCTCCACGAGGAGTTCTGTTTCAGGCCTTGGTATTAGGATTCCCTCTTCCACTTTGAAGGTTCTTCCCATAAAGTCCCACTCGCCTATAAGGTACTGTAAGGGCAACTCTTCTAGGGCTTCGAGCATACTCATGTACTTTTGGACTATTTCCTGCGGGACCTCTTCTTCCATAAGAAGGTAGACATCAGCGGGTCTTTTGCTCAGAAGGTGTGCCAGCAGGAGCTGTCTGTCCCTTTGGGAGCCCTTGTTCAGACTTAACAGGTCCTTTACCTTCATTCTCAAACACAGACTTCTTGGAGGGATAAAGGAGGTTCAATAGTATGGCCAGGGCCACTATAAAAAGGCCAAGCCACAGGGTCATCTTGGTCAGTATAGTGTCTACACCTCCAGGTCCGAAGGCTCCTTGTCCCATACCTCCGAAGGCAGTCCCTACGTCCGACCCACCCCTTTGTACCAACACCACCAGTATTAAAAATAGGCACGATATTATAAAGAGCACAAGCAAAAAGTAGTACATGGGTATGATTATATCTTGATTTATAATCTTGCCTTATGTTGAAAAGGGTAATATTGGCCTACTCGGGCGGTCTTGATACCTCTGTCATAGTAAGGTGGCTTACAGACAGGGGCTACGAGGTAATCACCTATACAGCAGACGTTGGTCAGGGAGAGGAGCTTACAGAGATCCCTCAGAAGGCAAAAGCCTCAGGTGCCGTTGATGCCATAGTTGAAGATCTCAAAGAGGAGTTTGCAAGAGAGTACTGCCTTCCTACTCTTAGAGCCCTCGCCCTTTATGAAGGACAGTATCCTCTCACGGCATCCCTTTCAAGACCTCTGATAGCCAAAAAGCTGGTAGAGTATGCAAAAAAACTAAAGGCCAGCTACGTAGCCCATGGCTCCACGGGTAAAGGAAACGACCAGGTAAGGTTTGAACTCTCCGTGTGGGCCCTTGATCCAGACATAGAAGTTCTAGCACCGGTAAGAGAATGGGAGTTTAAGTCAAGAGAGGAAGAGGTTGAGTATGCTTTAAAGCACCGCATACCTGTGAAGGCTACCAAGGATAGGCCCTATTCCATAGATAAGAACCTGTGGGGTATATCCATAGAATGTGGACCGCTGGAAGACCCTTGGACAGAGCCACCAGAAGATGCCTTTGAGTGGACCGTAGATCCAAAGAAGGCACCCGACGAACCTCAGTACGTGGAGATAGAGTTTGAAAGCGGTATTCCAGTAGCCATAGATGGCAGAAGATATGAAAGGCTTAGCGAGCTTATCCTGGACCTAAACGGGATAGCCGGCAGACATGGAGTGGGAAGGATCGACATGGTAGAAAACAGGCTTGTGGGTATAAAAAGCAGAGAGGTGTACGAAGCTCCAGGAGCCATGGTCTTATACACAGCATACAGAGATCTCCTCTCGCTCACCACAGATAGGTTTACCTTCCACTACTTTATAACCCACATACCACACGAGTATGCAAAGGTAGTCTACGAAGGTCTCTGGTTTAGCAAGCTAAGGGAAGCTTTAGATGCCTTTACCTCAGAAGTGGCTAAGTTAGTAAACGGTAAGGTGAGGCTAAAGCTCTACAAAGGGCATGTACAGGTAGTAGGAAGAAAGTCACCCAACTCCCTTTACGTTGAAGACCTTGCTACCTATTCGGAGAAGGATGCTTTTGACCATAGGGCTGGTGCAAACTTTACCAAGGTCTTTGGCCTTCCCCTAAAAGTCTACGGGAGGGTTAAGAATGCTGGTGGCGGTTCCCATAAGTGACGTAGACTTCCAGAAGAAGCTCCAAGAGTGCAAAAGCAAGGGTGCCGACCTGGTAGAGTTAAGAGTAGACCTGTTTGAAAACAAAGATCCAAAGCATGTGCTCCACATAGTAAACACAGCCAGGGAGCTTGGCCTTGGTACCATTCTAACAGTAAGGAGCCCCAAGGAAGGTGGAAGAGAGGTACCAAACAGGCTTGAGATATTCCGGGAAGTATCTCCCTACAGCGACTACACGGACATAGAACTTTCCTCCTTAGATATACTCCCAGAAGTCAGGAAGATAGTAAAGTCTGCAGGTAGGACTCTTATAATCTCCTACCACAACTTTGATCTTACACCGGCTGACTACATACTCAGGGAGGTCTTCAGAGAAGCAAGAAGGTTCGGAGCTGATGTGATCAAGGTAGCAGTAATGGCAAGGTCTTACGAAGACACAGCAAGGCTTTTATGTCTCGGAAGACAGGAGGAAGGCAAAAAGATACTCATAGCCATGGGAAAGTATGGCATCCTTTCACGGATAGGAGGCTTTGTCTTTGGATCAGTGATAACCTATGCCTTTCTCGGTGAAAAGACGGCCGAGGGGCAGCTTTCCTTAGATCAGATGGTAGAACTCAAAAAGATACTCCTATGAACCGAACCCTTCAGTATGGAGAAGGTCTCTTTGAAACCATAAAGTTTTTAGGTCCAAACAAGCGCTTAAAGAGGCATTACCAAAGGCTCAGGAGTTCGGCAGAGTTCCTTGGGATGCCCTACCCTAGCTACGAAGAGTTTCTGCAACATATAGTAGAACATACTCATGGAAAGACAAACGTATACGTGAAGTACGTACTCCTTTCTGAAGGTCCAGACAACTTTTGGGAAAGACCTGTTGCTTACAGGAACATGCTCCTAGTCAAAGACCTTCCAAGAAAGCCCAAAGAAGTAAACCTCTGTGTGTATCCATACAGGAGACACTCCCAAGACCCCGTATGCAAGCACAAAACCACCAGTTATCTGTTTAACATCCTTGCCAAAAGGTACGCCCTTGAAAGAGGATATTACGACAGTATAATCCTTAACGAAAAGGACGAAGTGTGTGAATGCTCCTCGTCAAACCTTATACTTCTAAAGGGAGACACTCTGTATACACCTTCTACTCACTGTGGGCTACTTGAGGGCACTACCCTGAAACTTCTCAAAGAGAAACTTCCAATAAAAGAAGAGAGGATAAAAGTGAAGGACCTTGAGAAATACTGCGCCGTCTTTGTGGTAAACGCTCTAGTGGACAGCCTTCACGTATTAAATATAGAAAACCTTAGTTTTTCAGAGGTCGAGGATGTTATCCAAGAGATGCTAAAGGTTATAAGGGATGAGGAAAGAGGAGATACACAAGCTGGTTGAGATACTCAAAGAAGAATTTCCCAAGTGGAAGGCTCCTATAGTGAGCCTTCTGGCGTATAAGACGAAAAGCCCCTTCTGCACCTTGGTGTGTGCTCTTCTCTCAACTAGGACTAGGGACGAAACTACTGCCCAGGTGTGTGAAAAGTTTACCCAGAAGGTCAAGTCGCCGCAGGATATTTTGAATATGCCCCTTGAAGAGCTTGAAAGGCTTATATATCCCGTGGGCTTTTATAGGAACAAGGCAAGGCAGCTTAAGGAGCTTGCAAGGCAGCTTATAGATAATTACTCAGGGAAAGTCCCAGACAGCCTTGAGGAACTCCTTAAGCTCAAGGGAGTGGGAAGAAAGGTGGCAAACCTAGTGTTAGCAGAGGGTTATCAAAGGCCAGCCATATGCGTAGACACGCACGTGCATAGGATATCCAACAGGTTGGGCATAGTCAAGACTAAGGATCCTTACCAAACAGAGATAGAGCTTATGAAGGTCCTGCCAGTGGAGTACTGGAGAGATTTTAACAAACTGCTTGTAGCTTTCGGTCAGACCATATGTAAACCTACGAAGCCTAAGTGTGAAGAGTGTCCAGTAAGAGATCTATGCGAGTACTATAAGAGTAAAAGCTTATGATAAAATTCATAGCATGTTGGAAAGGGTGTACGCTTGGGAAGGTGGAGTACAAGTCCCACAGGAAGGTAGTTTTATAAAGCTGAAGGAGGATAGGAGCATAGAGGTACCCGACAGAGTCATCATACCCTACATAGAGGGAGATGGCATAGGTCCAGAGATAACACCAGCCATGATACTAGTGGTCAACAAGGCCATAGAAAAAGTTTACAAAGGCTCTAAGCTCATCTACTGGGTGGAACTTCTTGCAGGAGACAAAGCAGAGGCTAAGACGGGTAAGAGGATGCCTGAGGAGACATTAGAGTTCCTGAAAGAAGCTATAGTTGGAATAAAAGGGCCACTTGGAACGCCCGTAGGCAAGGGGGGCAAATCCCTTAACGCCATACTAAGGCAGTCTATGGATTTCTATTCGGCCATAAGGCCTGTATACTGGCTCGGACAACCTGCACCCATACCAAACCCCGAGAGGGTAAACGTAGCTGTCTTTAGGGAAAACTCAGACGACGTTTACATGGGCATAGAGTACATGCCTAAGGCTGAAGATACAAAGAAAGTAAGGGAGTTTTTTGTGAAGGAGATGGGAGTAGATGAATTTGCGCTTCCAGAAGATTGTGGCATCACAGTAAAACCTATGAGTGAGTTCAAAACCAAAAGGCATGTAAGGAAGGCTTTACGTTGGGCTTTGGAAAACGGCAAAAAGGTAGTTGCCGTAGTAGGAAAGGGGAACATAATGAAGGCTACGGAAGGAGCCTTTATGAACTGGGCCTTTGAGGTAGCCAAGGAGGAAGAGTTTAAGGACAGGGTTATAACGGAGGGTGAGCCAAAGGAAGGACAGGTACTCTTGACGAAGGTGATAACAGATCAGATGCTCATGCAGCTTGTTCTAAAGCCTGAAGCTTATGATGTGATAATCACCCAGAATCTAAACGGAGACTACATATCTGACCTTGCTGCTGCTTTGGTAGGTGGCCCTGGCTTTGTCCCTAGTGGAAACATAGGGGATGGATACGCCCTCTTTGAGAGCACACATGGCACAGCCTACGACATAGCAGGTAAAGGAATAGCCAACCCACTGTCCCTGACTCTCTCCGGAGCTATGATGCTTGAGTACTTAGGATGGAAAGAAGCGGCACAGCTCATCTACAGCGCAATAAAGAGGGCCATAGAGGACAGGGTAGGAACGCCAGACATAGCCAACGGATTCAAGAAGATGGGTATAGAAGCCAAGAGCCTGTCTACTATGGACTTTGCTCAGGAGATAGTTCTGAGGATGTAGCCCTATTCATCCTACACTCGCCGTTAAAGAGCGCTCCTCTTTCAATCGTCAGTTCTTCTACCTGGAGATTTCCTGTAACCTTTCCTGTAGCCTTTATCTCCAAAGTCTTGGCCACTATGTTACCTTCCACGGTTCCATACACTATCACATGAGCCACCTGCACATCACCCTTAACACTACCCTTCTCCCCTATTATGAGGCTACCCTTCCCCTTTACGTTACCCACAAGCCGGCCGTCTATCCTGTTTATACCTTCCGACTCTACGTTTAGGTTACCCTCTATCACAGTTCCTGGAGCTATGAGGTTTAAGATCTCTTCTTTACTAATCTCCTGAGCTTTCTTACCGAACATGGCATTACCTCATCGAGACAAAGTCGAGAGGATCTAAGTACTTCCCATTCCTTGTTACTTCGTAGTGTAGGTGAGGACCAGTACTTCTTCCCGTGGAACCAACTCTGCCTATCTCTTCTCCTCCTTTAACCCTCTGACCGACTTTTACTAAAACTTCCGAAAGATGTCCGTAGAGGGTAGAGTAGCCAGTAGGATGGTCTATGATGACGGCTTTGCCGTATTGACCTAACCATCCTGCATGTCTGACTATACCCTCTGCTGTAGCTACAACTGGAGCACCGTAGGGAGCCTCTATGTCTATGCCTGAGTGGAACTCGTAGCCTTTTCCGAAGGGATTTCTTCTGACACCCATGAGCGAAGTTATATTACCATGAGTGGGATAGCCTAATGGGGTTCCCTTTATGTGCCTCTCTATTAAGCCCGCTCTTTCTACGAGGTAGTCAAGGGCTTGGAGGTTTGAAAGGCTAACAGGTCTTGAGGGACCACCCACTGAAGGCTTCTTTAGAATGCCCCTTTGTTGCAGGTAAGCTTCCAGGTTCTGTATCTTACTTTCTAAGATTCTGACCTTGTCAATGAGCTGATCTTTGTTCTGAGTAAGTGTAGAAAGCTCGTATTCTCTTTGCTTGAGTTTTCTCTCGAGACTGGTAACTTTATCTTTTAGTAGCTCGTTCTCTACAGATTTAAAAATCCCATACGCGTATAAAGCTACGGAGAGTGTTCCTAAAAATGCCAAAGCTAAAAGGAGTATCTTTATGTGTGATTTCTTTACGCTTATCCTCTTTGGTTCCCTTCCTTCGTGAAAGACTACTACGAGGGTTATGCGGTTACTCATGGCTCACCCCCAGAGGTTGTTAGGGCAATTATACCACGGTATACTTTTGAAAGATCTTTTTGAAGACCTCTCCCCTTTCCTTGTAGTCTGTAAACATATCAAAGGATGCACATCCTGGTGAAAAGAGGATCACGTCTCCCCTTTGGGCTGCCGAAAGGGCCTTCTCAAAGGCTTCTTCTAAGTTCCTAGAGAGCTCCACTTGAGTGGCACTATCCCAAGCAGAGGCTATCTTCTCCTTAGCTTGGCCTATGAGGATGGCCTTCTTTACCTTCTTCTTTACTAGGTCCTTAAGGGAGGAAAAATCGGCACCTTTGTCCTTTCCGCCAGCTATTAGAATTACATTATCAAAGCTTTCAAGGGCAGCCCTCAGTGAATTGGGTGTAGTAGACTTAGAGTCGTTGTAAACTTTAGCGCCCTTTATCTCCCCAAGGTATTCAAGCCTGTAGGGAAGACCTTTGAAGCTATACAGTATATCTTTTATCACCCCGAGGTCTACTCCCATAATGTAAGCTATGCAAGAAGCTACTAAGGCATTGTACGCGTTATGCTTTCCTGGTATCTTTAGTTTTTCCACTTGGAAGAGCTCTACGCCTTCAAAAACTCCTCTGCCCCTTTCTATCCGTGCAGAAAAACCATTCCCAAAGAAGATTTTTCTTGCCTTTGTGGGTGTATCCCTTACTGCAGGTTGCTCGCCGTTTAGGAGGAGAAAGTCTTCTTCTTGTTGGTTTGCGAATATGTTGTACTTGCTCCTAAGGTAGTCCTCAAGGTCAGGATGCCAGTCAAGGTGGTCCTCCGAGAAGTTGAGAAAGGCACCGCCTACCGGTCTGAAGGTTTTAAGAGTCTTACCCTGAAAGGAGGAAACTTCGAGAACAGCTAGGCAGTTTGGGTTTTCAAGGGCTATTTTGGAGAAGGGCGTTCCTATGTTTCCACCCTCCTCCACGTTGGCATAAGCCTCCTTTAGCATAAGGTAGGTGAGCCTCGTGGTGGTGGACTTTCCGTCTGTACCTGTTATGGCGATGGCTTTACCTTTGAAGAACCTCCATGCGAGCTCGAGCTCCCCTATGACCTCCTTACCTAACCTTAAGGCTTCTTTCCAAAGGGGGTGAGAGGGTGGTACACCAGGAGACAGAACCACCGTATCCACGTAAGGGAGTATCTCCCTAAAGTCTGTACCATCCTTATCGTCACCTGCAAAGACTTCAAAGCCCTTTGACCTTAAGAGCTCTACGGCGGCCCTGCCGCTGACTCCAAGCCCCCAGACTAAAAACTTCATCCCTTTGGTACTAGCTTAGCTTGAACCTCTTCCCTTTCAAACCATAGGTAGGTAATCGCTAGCCAGAGCAAAGAGGATACTATACCAAAGCCAAAGAGATAAGAAGGGCCAAACTTTATAGAAAGTCCACCCACCAAACCACCAAGGAATGAACCCAAGAACTGGGTGGTGTTGAAAAAGCCAAGGGATAGCCCCCTTATGTCCCTATGTGTAAACTTGGTAAGCAGAGAAGGAACGATAGGTTCAAGGAGGTGAAACCCTATGAAGAACATGAAGAGCATAGCTAACGCCCCAAGGAGATTTTTAAAGAGCACGTGAAATAGAAAGCCTAGGAAGGAAAAGAGCACACCTAGCAAGAAAACCTCCTTGAACTTGCCCTTCTTTTCAGCTACTATGGTGGAGGGTACCATTATGGCTAGGGAGAGGACTACAGCCGGTAGGTAAAACTTCCAGTGCTCTATCTTAGGAATTTGATAAGTGTAGACAAGTTCGTAGGGTAAGAAGGTGAATATGGACACAAGGTAAGCGTGGAGCACACCAATAGAGAAGTTGAGCATAAGCTGGTTCTTATCCTTTAGGATAAGGAGAAAGTTCTTTAGGGAAGGATTTATCTCCCTGTCTTTGGCGTGGACCTTTGGCTCTGGTATGAAAAGCCAAAGGTAGAGTATAGACAAAAAGGTCAGGAAGGCTGTAAGGTAGAAAAGAAAGGGTACTCCAAACTTGCCTGCCAGTACTGGAGCAAAGACTATGCTAAAGGCAAACACCAAGCCTATAGAAGCTCCTATATGGGCAAAGGCTCTTGTCCTTACCTCTTCCCTTGTGAGATCTGCGCTCAAGGCTATCATGGCAGAAGAGACTGCTCCAAAGCCTTGTATAAACCTTGCTACCACCATAAGGTATATGTCCTTTACCCATCCACCCATGAGACTGCCCACCAGGTACGTGAGCATACCGAAGATGATTATGGGCTTCCTTCCATACTTGTCAGAGAGGTACCCAAAGGGTATCTGCAAGAAGGCCTGGGCAAAGCCGTATATGCCAACGGCGAGGCCTATGAGCATCGGGGTAGAGTTCTCTAGAGTCCTAAGATAAGGAGAGAGAACGGGAAGAAGAAGAAAAAGGCCAAGCATGCGTACAGAAACGGCAAAGGTAATCCCAAGGACTACCTTCCTTTCTTCTGGTGTGAATTCTTTTAGCATGATGTCACCTCTACATAAACTGTTTTAAAAACCTAAGGTCGTTCTCATAGAAGAGTTTTATGTTGTCTATGCCAAAGTAGAGCATGGATAACCTCTCTACACCCATGCCGAAGGCAAAGCCTTGGTAGACATCAGGGTCTATCTTACAGTTTCTAAGCACCTGAGGGTGTACCATACCGCACCCCATCACTTCGAGCCACCCGCTCTCCTTACAGACCCTACATCCCTTACCACCGCATATGACGCACCCTATGTCCACCTCCGCCGACGGCTCCGTGAAAGGAAAGTAGGATACCCTAAACCTTACTGGAACATCTTTCTCAAAGAAGGCTTTAAGAAAGGTCTCTATGGTGTACTTCATGTGTTTGAAGTTTACGCTCTTGTCCACGACTAAACCCTCTACCTGGTGGAACATAGGAGAATGGGTAGGGTCGTCGTCCCTTCTGTAGACCTTACCGGGAGCTACCATGGCTATGGGTGGTTTTTGAGATAGCATAGTCCTTATCTGCACTGGTGAGGTGTGGGTCCTCAGTAGGTAGCCCTCTTTATCCACATAGAAAGTGTCTTGCATGTCCCTGGCTGGATGTTCTTTTGGTATGTTAAGAAGGTCAAAGTTGTAATCTTCTCTCTCTATCTCTGGACCTTCCATTACCTGAAAGCCCATGCTTATGAATATATCCAGTATCCTTCTTAGGGTCTGTTCCACAGGGTGGAGGGCTCCTAAAGTAGGCTCAAGAGGAACGGAAAGATCCACCCACCCGGACCTGAGTTCCTGATCAAGAAGATGGGCTCTTATCTCCTCCTCTTTTTCCCTTATCTTAGCCTCTATAAACTCCTTTAGCTTGTTTACTCTTTGGCCGTACTCCTTCCTTTCCTCAGGTGGGACATCCTTTATGGCCTTTAGCTTTTGAGTTATTATGCCTTTTTTTCCTAAATAATGAGCTTTTAGCTCCTGAAGAGATCTTAGATCAGATACCTGCCCTAGCTCTCGTAGGAACTCAGACTCTAGCAGTTTGTCTTCCATCAGGCCTTTACCTGGAGAGCTTCTTTGACCCTTTCAACCACCTGGGAGAAGCCCTCCGGATCAAGAACGGCCATCTGGGCAAGCATCTTCCTGTTTAGGGGTATGCCTGCAAGCTTTACTCCATGCATGAACTTGCTGTAAGAGAGCCCGTAGGCTCTTACCGCTGCGTTTATCCTTGCTATCCATAACCTTCTGAATTCTCTCTTTCTCTGTCTTCTGTCCCTGTACTGGTACTGGAGCGCTCTAAATACGTACTCCTTTGCCCTTCTGTAGACGTTCTTCCTCTGACCTCTAAAACCCTTTGCAAGCTTGAGTATCTTCTTCTTGAACTTTCTAGAAGATGGACCTTTTACTCTCATAACCTTTCCTCCTCAAGAGGAAAAGATTATATCATACCTCCTGACTTAGCTTTCTTTTAGCCTTCAGGTCTTGTAGAAGCTGGTAGTCCTTCTTTATGTCTCTACCGGCGCGCGTTAGGTATCCACCCACCATCATGGCGTTGGTCATTAGCACGGCCATGCCGTGGAAGTCTCTAAGGTTCTGCTCCCTGCCTCCACACAACCTAAGCTCCGCTCTTGGGTTGGTAAACCTGAACATAGCTATGACCTTGAGGGCCTCAAGGGGTGATATACCTGGGGCCTGACCGTAGAGGGGTGTACCCTCTATGGGCATGAGGAAGTTTAAGGGTATGGAGTCTACCTCAAGATCCCTGTAGGTAAGGGCCAGATCCACCCTGTCTTCGTTGGTCTCTCCCATGCCAAAGATACCCCCACAGCATGCGGAAAGACCTACCTTTTTTATCCTCTTTATGGTCTCATACCTCTCTTCCCAGGAATGGGTGCTTACTATGTTCGGGAAGAACCTTTTGGAGCTCTCCAAGTTGTGGTTTACCCTTTTGACTCCCGCCTCTTTTAGCTTTATGAGGTCTTCTTCCGAAAGGGTGCCAGCAGATACACACACGTTTATGGGAATACCTTCTTGCTTTATCCTGCTTACACCCTTTGCTATCCTGTTTACTTCCTCAGGAGAGGCCTTCTTTCCGCTTAGAACTACGCAATACCTGTTGGCTCCAAACTCTACTCCTCTGTAAGCTCCTTCCACTATCTCTTCTTCAGGGACTAGGTTGTAGATGTTTATGGGAGTTTTGTAGTGCTTAGATTGAGCGCAAAACTTGCAATCCTCGGTGCACGCTCCACTCTTGGCGTTTATTATGGAGCAGAACTCTATCTCATCGGGCTTGTGAAAATGTTCCTTTATCTTCTGAGCACAGTAAACGAGTAAGGCCACGTAGTTGTCTGGTGTTTCCAGGAGTTTCAGGGCCTCCTCTTTGCTTATCTTGTATCCTTCTAAGACTCTATCTGTAAGATCAAAGAGAAAGCTTTCCCATCTGTCCATAGTGGTAATAAAGATATCACTCCTTGAAAACTTTGCAAAAGCCACCCTTCACCCTGCCTATAGGTCTTAGCTCCGAGTAGTCTAGGGAGAAAGCCCCAATGAATAGTACCCTGCCAAATATAAGATGGTAGTCAAAGAGTTCTTCATGTTTGAAAAGTATGCACTCAAGCCAGGCCTTTGCTCTCTTTACCCTGGGTACCTTTACCATCCTTCCTAGCTCCCAATCAAGGCCTGTTATCTCAAACTCGTTCACATGCGGTGGAAAGTCTTCAGAGCTCATAAGAAGCTCATGTATAAGATCTTCGGAGGGTATGTTTACTATAAACTCTTTGGTGTTAAGAATGTTTCTTACAGTATCCTTTAGAGATCCATCATCTCTGTTTGATATGGAGATTATAAGTATGGGTGGATCATCGCACACTAGGTTGAAAAAGCTAAAGGGAGCAAGGTTAAAAACACCTTCTTCGCTGATGCTTGAAACCCAAGCTATGGGTCTTGGTACCACTAAGGTGGTTAAAATCTCATAAACCTCCTCAGATGAAGCTTTCTGTACTTCAAGCTCAATCATGGAAGCTCTTCCACTAGCTTTGGGAGTACTTCTCCAGCAGGACCCTTTAGAAAAATGTCCACCAAAGGAGTGAGAGCACTCTCCTCCACGTTAACCTCTATGAGCTTGGCTCCCTTCTCCTTTGCCAACTGAGGTAGGTAGGCAGCTGGATAGACTAGGCCAGAAGTTCCCACTACTAGCACTACATCAGACTTCTCCATTAACTCTATAGCTATGCTGTACTCCCTTTGGGGTAAGGGCTCTCCGAACCATACTACACCTGGTCTAAGTAAAGAGCCACAGCTTTCACATCTGGGTGGTACTTCATCTACGGGCTTTTCAATCTGGAAGACTGCTCCACAGCCTACACATCTTAACCTCCAAAGAGAACCATGAAGTTCTATAACGTGTTTGTTTCCTGCTCTTTGGTGAAGACCGTCTACATTTTGGGTTATCACAGCCTTTACAACGCCCATGCTTTCCATTTTGGCTATGGCTAGATGACCAGGGTTTGGGTTAGCCTTGTAAGCTATCTCCTGCCTCCATCTGTAGAACTGCCACACCAGGATAGGGTCCCTGGAGAAGGCTTCGGGAGTGGCAAGCTCTTCAGGCTTGTAGTTCTTCCAAAGCCCGCCAAAACCCCTAAAGGTGGGCACTCCGCTTTCTGCAGATATGCCGGCACCTGTGAAAACTACCGCATGTTTAGACTTCTTTAGAAGCTCAGCCGCTTCCTTCATGTGTGGCCATCCGTATGTCTTCTTCTATCTGCCTCTTTAGTTCATCCACGGAGGAGAACTTTCTTTCTTCCCTTATGAAGGAAAGGAACTCCACCCTGAGAGTTTTTCCCACTAGGTTTCCCGAGAAGTTAAGGATGTGTACCTCTAGGACCTTCCTCTTGCCTCCAAAGGTGGGCCTAAGGCCGTAGTTGGCCACGCCTAAAAGCTCGCCGTTTATCCTGACCTTGTAGACCCCTTCCTTTAGACATAGGTTATGGGTGTCTGAAAGGTTCGCCGTGGGAAAACCTAGCTTTGAGCCTCTTCCGTCACCTTTCACCACCTTCCTCTCTATCCAGTAGTCTCTTCCTAAGAACCTCTTGGCTTCTTCGAGTCTTCCCTCCCGGAGGAGTCTCCTCACGAGGGTACTGCTCACTATGTGTCCATCTATCCTGTAAGGTTCAAAGGACTTCACTTCAAAGCCGAGCTTTTCTCCTACCTCCTTGGCCAGCTCTATCTCACCTTCCCTCCTGTAGCCAAACCTCCAGTCGTAGCCCACAAACAAGAATCTCATACCAAGCTTTTTAAAGAGTATTTCTTCTAGGAACTCAACCGCCCTTATCTTGGAAAACTCCCTGTCAAACTTTATAAACACCAAGTAGTCTACACCTAATGTCTCCATGAGCTTTGCCTTCTCTGAGGGATTGCTTAGCTCGCAAGGAGCTTGCGCGGGTGAAAGTACGTGTAGAGGATGTGGATGGAAGGAAAGCACCAAGCTCTTTAGCTTCCTCTTAGAAGCCTCTTCCACCAACCTTCTTATGAGCTGAACATGCCCCAAGTGCACTCCATCAAAGTTGCCCACTGTTATAGCTGTGTTTTCCTGTAGGGCTTGGAGAGCTTCAAAGCCCTTTGGACATCCCCTCGAAAGGTCAAGACAAAAGGTCTTCATCTTCTCATCCAGAGGGATTTTATCCTGTCCCAAAAGCTTTTCTCTTGGCTTACCTCTAGCTTTTCCTCTATGATGAACCTGTCTAGGTAGTCATCCAAAAGTATAAACCTGTCGCATGTTTTTCTGAGCTTGTAGGAGCTTGTCCTTTTAAAGGAGGCGTTCTCTACCCTCTTACCTATGCGTTGCACATCTTCCACTGTGTAGTAAAAGTCGCTGTCTCCGCTCACGAGTATGGCTGTGTCATAGGTGTCCATGTAAGCCATGCTGAGCATGTCTGTGGCTAACATGATGTCTACTTCCTTCTCCACGTACTCACCAGACGGAAGTCTCTTAAGGGTAGCTACCTTTACCTTTATACCCTGAAGAGAGAGTTCCTCTAAGAACCTCCTCTGTCTGAGGTAGCTTTCCCACTCTGGAGAGTTCTTCTTTAGGTTTTTTTCATCTGGAACGGCGCCGTAGAAGTAAGCTCTTACTAGAAACCTGTCCTCCCTAAGGAAATCTATCAGTCTCTTGTAGTCAATGCGTACGTTTAGGTACCTTATGGCATGGAAGATGTTGGATCCATCTATGAAAATGGCCACCCTTTCATCTTTCATATTCTGTATCTGAGGAAGGCGGCTAGCCCGTCTATCCTCTTAGCTACATCCTCCCGTATTATTACCTCTACCTGAGCTCTTTCTTCAAGTGCCATGTCTATAGCTTCGTCTACAAGGTCATCAAGGTAGACAGCGTTCTCTCCTTCTATGGGACACTCAGGCTTTAGCATCAGGATCTTTGACTGAGGACAGAAGTATCCTTCCTTTTTAAAGTTCTCCGGCACCAAGAGGGTCCTTACGTTGCCTATGTTTAGCTGTTCTAACACTTTTGAGGTACCGTTGACGGCAAGCCCCTTACCCTCGAGCTCAACCAACTCTCTGTATAACTCTTCTTCCTGTTCTCTGTCCTTTTGCCACAGGAGGTCTAGGACCTTGTCTCTTAGTTCTTCCTCTGTAAACTCAGAAGGGTTTATACGTATGTATCCTACTAGCCTTTGCTTTAAGTAGGTATGAAGATGGTTTTCTATCTCCCTTATATCTTCCCTTATGCTACCTATCACTAGCTTGTCAAACTTAT
The DNA here is from genome assembly GCF_900142435.1 of Thermocrinis minervae. NCBI lineage: Bacteria > Pseudomonadati > Aquificota > Aquificia > Aquificales > Aquificaceae > Thermocrinis > Thermocrinis minervae. The sequence continues at coordinate 930,052 of NZ_LT670846.1, read as the reverse complement.
GTAGCTTTAGGGCTTCCATAAGGGCATCGTTTGTGAGTTTGAATAGCCTTTGTTTTTCCTCCATGAGCCTTGTGTGAAACCTGTACTCACCCACACCGTGCTGTACCACGTTTGCAGCCGCAAACCTTGCAGGCATGGAGTACCTCATCATACCCTGGGCACCCCTAAGGGCATCTCCACCACTGTGAAACCTATGGGCTCTTGTAGCAAGCGGCTCTGTAAAGTCTACATCTTCACTTATGGTTTCTATATCCATCACGAAGAAGCGTACGTGTTTTCTGTCTACAAGGACTATACCTACTTTACCAAACTCTTCATCTATAGCTGCTATCTCTACAAGACTTGGTATATAGTTCACCACTATCCTGTTCCTATAGACGTAGGGTAACTTTACTACCTCAAAAAGATCCTTCTTATGGCAGGAGAACACGGCTATTCCCCTGCATCCTTTTAGATTTTCCGGATTTTCCAAGAATTCCCCTATTCTTTTAACATCCTCCTCTGGGACGTTACCCTTAGCTTTAACAAGGTCTTTAAACACCCTTATATACTTCTTATCCACCCTGTCTTCTGGCATAAGCCTTAAGTAAAGGCTTACAATAGGGTTTTCATCAGGCTGGTAAGAGGTCAGTTTATCAAGCACTTCCTTTAAGCCCATATGTACCTCCTTGCGTTTACCTTTTTCTATATTTTAGCAGAAAGGTCTCTGCGTATAGTTCTTTTTCTTTATCGTCCTCTCCTTCTAATATTCCTATTACCCTCCATCTCTTTGTCTCTCCAAAGGTGAAGTATATGCGGCCACCGGCTGGCTTCAGCTTGAAGACGTTCCTGTATCCTTTCATGCTTTCCAGAGGTTCTTTCGTGTCCTTCATGTTCAAAAGTAGGAGTTCCTTAAAGAACTCCCTTTTTTTATCAGCAGGCAGGCGAGCAAAATCCCTTATTACTTCCCTTTCAAACTCTATGTTTTCAAGGACTGAGGTAAGTATTTCTCTGTATATATCAACTTTATTTTCTGCTTTAGCTGTATATTCTTCTAGCTGGAGCCTTAAAAGATCTATCTGTTCCTTTAGGTTCGCCCTTTCCTTTTTTAACTCTGCAACTTCCTGTTGATACAGCTCTTTTTCTTTGTACACATCTTCGAGAAGCTTTTGAAGCTCTAGGATTTCCTTTATTAGTTTTTTCCGTTCTTTCCTTAACTTACTCAGCTCCGAGTGGGTGTCTTCTGATTTTTGACTAAGGTACAAAGTCTCTAGACTTTCAAAGAGCCTTTTGTTAGACTCTGTAAGCCTCTCTATCCTCTCCCTGTACTCTTTTAGCCTATCCTCTGCCTCGTTTATCTTTTGAGTGAGTCTCTCTTTCTCCTTTAACAACTTCTGGTAATCTTCACGGATAGGATCTAATTGGGCTATCTCCTTCTCTATCCTTTCCTTTTCCTCACTAAGCCTTTGGATAAGCTCCTGATAGACGTTTAGCTTTTCCAGAAGCTCTAACCTCTGCCTTGAGTTTTCAAAGAGCTTTTCTTCGAGAAGTCTTCTTTCTTCAAGGAGCCTTTTGTAAGACCTTTCGGTGGGTGATTCAAAGAGCCATATGATTCCCAGGGTTACAAGGAAGGAAGGTGTCAGCTCTGGTACTATGCGGTAGTCCCAAAGAGCTATGCCGAGACCAAGTATTTGGACCAGGGACACATAGGAGATCCACACGAGGGTCCTTTCCTTGTAGCCAAAGAGCCAAGAAAGAAACAGGACAGAGTCTAAGGAGAACAGTATTACAAGCTTCCATAGCTCCGACGGAAACAGAGGTAGACCAGAGTACTTTGAAACTTCGTACAGTATAAAGTTGTAGGCAGTTAAGAGGAATAAAAGGATAAGGATGTTCCGCATCTTAGCCTGCCCTCTAGATCTTTGATAAACTGGAAGGCAGTTCTACCTGAAAAGCTCCCCCTGTATGTGGCCCATTCAAGGGCTAGCTTTTCAAGAAACGGCTCTTCCACATCGAGCTTTCTCTCCTTCGCGTAAGTTTTTACTATCTTTAGGTACTCCTCTTTACCAAAGGCGAAAAAGCCAAGCTTTATCCCAAAGCGTTCCACTAGAGATATGACCTCTAGCTGGCTCTCTTCTGGGAACTTCTCATCCCTTTCCAGTTGGGGTACTAGGTTTCTCCTGTTGGATGTGGCATACACGAGGATGTTCCTAGGCCTTTCTTCTATGTCTCCTTCCATGAAGGACTTGAGAGTCTTAAAGGACTCCTCACCGGGCTCAAAGGAAAGATCATCAAAGAAGAGGATAAACCAGTAGGGTTGATCCCTTACGGTTTCGTACAGATCCGAAAGGTGTATTATGTCCATCTTGTAGACCTGGATTATCCTGAGTCCATTTTCTCCGAAGACTCCAAGGAGGGACTTTACCAGTGAGGACTTGCCCGTTCCTCTGTCTCCCCACAGAAGTACGTCGTTGGCAGGATAGCCTTTGACAAACTGAAGAGTGTTCCTCAAGAGTACCTCCTTCTGCCTTTCTACGTTTAAAAGCAGGTCTATGGGTGGTATGTGTGGATGCTTTACAGGGTAGAGCTTTCCTTCCTTGAGCCTAAAGGCCAGGTAGTTTTTAAAGTCTATCATCCCCATCGGAGCTTCTCCTTTAGTATTTCAAAGTATCCCCTATGCGGGCTTGTGTACATAAGACACTCGTAAGGAGCGTTCTTTATCTCCACTACATCATATTTTTGGAGGGCTAGCACCCTCTGTCCATCCAAAGTAAGGTAAGCCATCCTCTTGGGGGAGAGGCATACTACCCTGACGGAGAAGTGGGAAGGTATGACCAAAGGTCTGTTGGAGAGGGTATGCGGACATATGGGTACGAGGAGTATAACCTCGGAGAGCGGATACACTATGGGTCCCCCTGCCGACAGGGCATAGGCCGTAGAACCTGTAGGCGTGGAAACTATAAGTCCATCTCCGTAAAGCCTTAGCATGTAGTCATCCTCTGCATACACGTCCAGCTCTACCATCCTGGCTATGGTGCCCTTGGAGACCACAGCGTCGTTAAGACAGTAGCCTATTAGTTTTCTTTTATCTCTTCTTATCATGTAGGCGGCAAGCATCTTTCTTCTCTGTGGAACAAGCCTACCTTCAAATATACCTATGAGTACTTCTTTGTACTCTTGCTTTCCTACCTCGGTAAGGAAGCCAAACCTTCCCTCGTTGATACCCACGATGGGTATGGAGTATCTTGCCATACTTCTGGCAGCAGAAAGAAAGGTGCCATCGCCACCTACAACCACTACAAGGTCAGCCTTCTTTGGTTTTTCCTTCGAGTCCCTTCTGTTTATGTAGATTTCTACTTGTTTACCTAAGCTCTTAAGGAAAGAAGCTAGCTCTTGGGCCGTCTCCCTGGCCGAAGGCGAGTCCTTTACATATAGTAAAACCCTGTTCATACAAGCTCATCTACTATCTGACATATGACGTGTCCGAAGGTTATGTGACATTCTTGTATTCTGGCTGTGTCGTAAGAGGGTACCACGAAAGAATAATGAGCTATCTCCACCAGCCTACCTCCTGTCTTGCCTGTCAGGGCTATGGTGGTGGCCCCAAGGTCATGGGCTTTCCTCAAGCCCCTTATCACATTCTCAGACTCTCCAGAGGTGGATATGCCTATGACCACATCTCCCGGCATACAGAGAGCTTCCACCTGCCTTTCAAAGATGGTTTCAAAGCCGTAGTCATTCCCCAAGGCTGTGAGCACCGAGGTATCCGTGGTAAGGGCTATGGCAGGAAGCCCTTTTCTTTCCTTTTTAAACCTTCCTACTATCTCCGCAGCTATGTGCTGTGCATCGGCAGCGCTTCCGCCGTTGCCAAAGAGTATGAGCTTGTTCCCATCCTTCAAAGCCCTGGCTATTATACTTCCCACTTCTACTATCTTCTCCTTGTAAAGCTCTAAGAAGGCCAGCTTTACCTCGGCGCTTTCCCTGAAGGCCTTCACCACAAGGTCAATCATCTTCTCTGAGTCCTCCTATGGTAAACCTGTTTAGCTTTCTTAGGAACTCTGTAAGCCTGTGCTTGTGATACTTCTCCTGATGCTCTATAAACTCAAAAAGCTCTTTGGTTTTCGGATCTTGCGCTTCTTTCAGTTCCTTCTCGTAGTCTTCACCCGCAGATTCTTCAAAGGCTATCTCAGACCTTACCGACTCTTCTAAACTTTTGTCTGGTTTCTTCTGCAGGTCTGCCCTTATGTCTGGCATACCCCCAAGCTCTCCTATCCTTTCACCTATCTTACCCATGTGGAACATGCTCTCTATTGCCAGGTCCAGCATAAGGTCTTTGTAGTTACAGTCTTTGGTGTGGAAAAACTGGTAAAGGTAGTTTATTATGCTCTGGTACTCCTCCCTTAGGAAGTTGTTTAGTACTTCAAGGGTCTTTGGATCCACAGAGTTCTTTGAGCTCTCCATGGTTTCTTCTGGTATAAGTTCCGCGGCTTTTTGGGCTAGTTCCGAAAACTCAAGTCTGTGGTGATTTTCATCTCCTATAACTCTCTCTAAGAGTCTCTTTACTGAGTCGTCCTTTACCATCTCCAGCTGCTTGGTATAAATCTCTATGGCCATCTCCTCCGCTTTGACATCTTTGCTTAGCATGTCAACCCATTCAGGGCCGCCTATCTCTATGGCTTCCTCTATTCTCTTTAGCTCTACCTGGCCACCCAGCTGGACTACCTTCTGGGCAAACCATTTGAGATGTCTCATTTCCTGTCTTGCTATCTCCTCTATCTCAGAGGTTATCTCCGCGTTCTGTATGAGGAAGATGTGATACAGGTACTGGACTATGGCAGAATGTTCCAAAGCAACGTCGTACAAAAGCATGTTTATGAGTTCTCTTTTGTTCATGACACCCTCCAGGCTCTAAAAGTATAATCTTTAAGTTTATATTGATGAGGCTGGAGTTGGAAGTTTTCGGGATTGATAGTAAGGCAAGACCTTACTCTTATGTGGATGGTAAAAGGGTTTACTTGAGCGATGGCATTCCTGGTGACCTTGTAAGAGTAGAACTCAAAAGATTTAAAAGTGAGCCCTTTGGTATTGTTAAGGAGATCATAAGGCTTTCAAGCAGTAGGATTGAACCTAGGTGTAAACACTTTGGTGAATGCGGTGGGTGTAGGTTCCAGCATGTGGACTACGGAGAGCAACTCAGGATAAAGAAAAGTATAGTGGAGGATGCCCTCAGGCTAAACGGCTTAGACGTACAGGTGGAAGATACCATTCCAAGTCCCAGGGTGTGGTTCTACAGGAACAGGATGGACTACGTAGTGAGTCCAGGTCCAAAGGTGGGTCTAAGGAAGCTCGGAAGGTGGGATTATACAGTGGATCTCCAGGAATGCTACCTCATGTCAGAGGAGGTTGTCAAGATAATAGACATAGTCAGGAAGTTTCTCCTGGAAAGTGGAGTAGAACCCTACGACAACGTAAAGAGGGAAGGCTTCTTTAGGTACGTGGTCATAAGAGAAGGTAAGTTCACAGGTGAGAGGCTCATAAGCCTAGTTACAAGGAGCGGAAGCTTTGCGGTTCTTGAAAAACTTGTAGAGGAGCTCAAGCACCTCAGCACGAGCATAGTTTGGAGTATAAACGACTCTGTAGCTGATGTGTCCGTGGGTACAAAGGTACAAAGCGTTTATGGGAAAGACCACCTTACAGAAAACATAGAGGGCATAACCTTTTACGTGCACCCCAACGCCTTCTTTCAGACTAACTCCTTCCAGGCTGTAAACATGGTCAAGCTCGCCAAAGAACATGCTTCTGGAGGTCATACTCTCGTAGATCTGTATGCGGGAGTGGGGCTTTTTACTTACCACCTTATGGACAAGTACAGCAGGGTAATATCTGTGGAGATAGATCCTAATGCAGTCCTGAGCTCAAAGCGTATAAAGGAGGAACTAAAAGCGGATCACGTGACGGTCCTTCAGGAAAGCGCCGAGGAAAGGTTAAGTAAAATAAAAGTACCTATAGATACTTTGGTGGTGGACCCGCCGAGGGCAGGGCTATCTAAGAAGGTAAAGGATGCCATACTCAGAGCTGATGTGGGGCAGATCCTCTACTTTAGCTGTAACCCTTCTACCTTTGCGAGCGATGTTGCCTACCTTTCAAGGAAGTTTAAGCTGCTAAAGGTTCAACCCTTGGATATGTTCCCCCATACTCCCCATGTGGAGGTCTTTGGCCTACTGACTAGTTTATAATTAAAGGAACCATGGGCTATCGAGTAGCCATAGTAGGAGCAACAGGAGAAGTCGGAAGGACCTTCCTGAAGGTACTAGAAGAAAGAAACTTTCCAGTAGATGAGCTTGAACTCTTTGCTTCTGAGAGATCTGAAGGCCAGGAACTTACCTTCAAGGGAGAGAGGATAAAGGTAAAGGCTCTGAACAAACAGCATAGCTTTAAAGGAATAGACATAGCTCTGTTCTCAGCAGGAAGCTCCGTGAGCAAGGATTATGCGCCCAAGTTTGCCAAGGATGGTGCTGTGGTGATAGATAACTCCTCCGCATGGAGGTTGGACCCAGAAGTCCCTCTAGTGGTACCGGAAGTAAACCCAGAGGATGTTAAGGAACACAAGGGTATAATAGCCAACCCCAACTGTTCCACCATACAGATGCTAGTAGCACTAAAACCCATATACGATGTGGCTGGCATAGAGGCTATAGTGGTTTCCACATATCAATCTGTGTCTGGCGCTGGTGCAAAAGCCATAAGGGAGCTAGAGGAACAGACAAGAGCATGGTGTAGGGATGACTGCATACCAGAACCCAAGGCGCTACCTAAGAGGATAGCCTTCAACGTGATACCCCAGATAGATGTTTTTACCGAGAATGGGTACACCAAGGAAGAGATGAAGATGTTAAACGAGACTAGAAAGATCCTTCACGATCCTTACATAAAGGTGTCTGCTACTACGGTAAGGGTTCCAGTTTTCTATGGACACTCGGAAGCTGTATGCATAAAGCTCAAAAAAGAACTTTCTCCGGAAGAGGCTAGGCAAATACTGAAAAGTGCCAAGGGTGTGGTAGTGGTGGACAACCCAGAGAAAGGAGAGTACCCCATGGCCATAGATGTGGCAGGTAAGGATGAAGTGTTTGTAGGAAGGATAAGGAAGGACTTAGTCTTTGAACCTGGACTATCCATGTGGATAGTGGCTGATAACATACGCAAGGGTGCCGCTACCAACGCAGTCCAGATAGCCGAGCTTCTGTGTGAGTTTGCTTTAGTATAAAGATGCTTAGGATAAAGGCTTCTGCGCTTCAGAAAATTATCGCTCAGGCAGAGAGGGATTACCCTTACGAAACGTGTGGTCTTCTCTTAGGAAAAGCCTATGAGGATGTACGCATAGCCTTTGGAGCTTACGAGACTCCCAACGCCAACAAGGACAGAAAGCACGACAGGTACGAGATAGACCCCAAGGACTACATGAAGGCTGAGGAAAAGGCTAAGCAGTTTGGTCTTGAGATAGTGGGTGTCTACCATTCCCATCCCGACCATCCCGACAGGCCATCCCAGACGGATGAAGAAAGGGCTTTTGAAGGCTTTTCTTACATTATTGTCTCTGTAAGCAAGGGGAAGGTGGTATCTTACAGAAGTTGGGAACTGAAGGATGGAAAGTTTGTAGAAGAGCCCATAGACATCTTTGGTTAGTCCTTGACCCATCTCTGATTTATAGCAGTTTCCACCTCCACAGGAACCCTTTTGAGTACAATACTTCCGGCCCTTTTCATTTCTTCTTCTAGCAATTCTTTCACTCTCTGGGCCTCTTCTTCTTTGCACTCTACCACTATCTCGTCGTGTACGAGGTTCACCAGTCTCGCAGAGAGGTGCAGCCTTCTGGAGCCTGCCATAAACATGAGTACAGCCAGCTTTAGGAGGTCAGCACCAGAACCCTGTATGGGATAGTTGACAGCGTCTGGAAAGGTACGAGCTATGTACTTCCTTCCTAGAAGGGTAGTTCCTTCCGAGTACTCCTTAGCCTTCAGTTCCCTTTTTACCCTTTCGTGCCATTCTCTAAAGCCCGTATAATACTCGAAGAACATCTTCCTTATCTCCTGCGCTCTGTCCACAGGAAGGTCTATACCGTAGCTCTTTGCGTACTCAGACAGGCCCTTGGCAGATATACCGTATATGAGCCCAAAGTTTACAGCTTTCGCGAGCTGTCTCTCCTCCTTGGTTACATCTTCTTCCTTCTTTCCTAGCAGAAGACTTGCCGTGTACTTGTGTAGGTCTTTACCCTCCATAAAGGCTCTTATCATCCTCTCATCACCCACATACTCCGAGGCTATCCTCAGCTCTATCTGAGAGAAGTCACCTATTACAAAGGTGTGACCTTCCTCTGCTTTGAATATGTCCCTTAGACTTCTTGGTATGTTCTGCACGTTGGGGGACAGGCTTGCCATCCTTCCCGTCACGGCTCCTATCTGCTTGAACTCTGGGTACACCCTGCAGTTGATAATATGCTTCTTTACGTCTTCAAGCCTTTCAACGAGCTTCTTTGTACTTCTTATGCTGAGCACTTGGCTGACCACTGGATGATCTGCATACTCAGAGAGGACCTTATCGTCAGTAGATACGTTCCCCTTTTCTGTCCTTGGGAGATCGACGCCGCGTTTTAGAAGGTACTCACCTAGCTGCTTTGGAGACATAGGGTCTACTCTATGTTTTATATAAAAATCCATTACCCTATTCTGTAGATCTTTCTTTAGCTCTTCAAGCCTTTTATTTAGAGTCTCTTCATCCACTGGGAGGCCGTTCAGCTCAAGCTTTGCCACCTCCATCACAAAGGCCATCTCTATTATGGCCACAGGGTTCCTAAGGCCAAAAACCTTGGCCGTCCTTGTCTTGAGCAATGTAGGTTCTTCATAAGCCGTTTCGTTGAGCTTGTCCCTCAGTAGGAGGAAAAGGTCTCTGACTACCTTCACGTCCAGGGCTGCATACTCGAGCTGTTCCTTGCTGAGCTTTGGGCTTCCCCAGTTGGAAAGCTGAAGACTCTTATCCAACACTAGCCCTAGGTAATGCATGCTCACATGCTGCAAGGAGTGTCTGTCAGCTTCACCCAGCAACTGGCTTGCTATCATAGTGTCAAACACCGCATAAGGTTCTACAGAGTACTTCAATAGGTACTTGAGGTCAAACTTGAGGTTGTGACCCACTATACCCCTTTCCGATAGAAAGCTTTTTAGGTATTCCATCCCTACTGGACCTACGTAGTACATGTCAACAACGAATATGTGGTCACTGTTGCCAATCTGTACAAGCCTTATCCTGTCCGATACGGTTTCCGTGTCCAAGAACACGAAGGAATCTTTTTCTAGCTTTTCAAGACCCTTTAAAAGTTCCTCCCTTGAGGTTATGTATTCAAACCTTAGACCCATAAGGCACAGAAACTTCGAGACTCATGGCCACTTCGTCACAAGATGGGAATTTGACGCAGTTGATGCATTCTCCCCAAACCTTATGTGGCAGCGAGCTTTTGTCTATGATCGAGAAGCCAAATTTTTCAAAGAACTCAGTAGCGTAGGTAAGCACAAATACTCTCTTTATACCAAGACTTCTAGCTTCTTCTATGCATGCATTAACAAGAGCAGAACCTATTCCCATACCTTTCTGTTCTCTATCTACGGCAAGGCTTTTTATCTCTGCAAGGTCCTCCCACACTATATGTAGGGCGCAGCATCCTACCACTCTACCATCCTTTTCGTAGACCCAAAAGTCTCTTATATGTTCATATATGGAGTTTAAACTTCTCGGGAGGAGAATCCCGTCCTTTGAGTAGGAGTTGACCAAAGTGTATATGTCTATGACATCTTTCAGAAGGGCTTTTCTTACCATGGTTACTTTAAAATATAAACCTATGCAGTACGACTGGAAGAAGTACGAAGACAAGCTCAAAGCCCTTAGGGAGTTCCTAGAAAAAGCGGATGCTCTAAGCCCAGAGGTTGAGGCTAAGCTCTACCTCCCTGGCGAAGAAGGTGCCGAGAAAGACGCCAAAGTTCCCTACATACTACTTTGCTACTACACAAAGGAGAACGTTTGTCATAAGAGGAAGATAGAACTCTTTGAGTACTACCTTCAGGAGGACCTCAAGGATCTAATCTCTAAGATAACGAGTATGGCGGAAGAGTTCGCTATGGAGATAGAGCATTCAGAATACGGCGGTGGCTAACCTCCCCCTCTACTTGACCCTCCTTAGGGGATTTCTTGTAATCCCGTTGGTTTATACCCTTCTAGAAGGTAAGACGTTTTTCTCGCTCCTGCTTATAATCCTTGGAGCCCTCTCCGACTGGTTTGACGGCTCCTTCGCCAGGAAAACAAACGCTTCTGCCAGGCTGGGAGCTCTGCTAGACCCTTTGATGGACAAGGTTTTTGTTCTTTCCACCATCTCTGTGTTCGTTTACCTGCAGAAGGTCCATCCAGTACCTTTCGTACTTCTGATGGTGAGAGAGCTTTCCATATCCTTCCTGAGAAGCTTGGCAGTAGAAAAGGGCTACATCATGAGCGCATCTTCCCTTGGCAAGGCGAAGACCTTTTTTGAGTTTACTACTCTCGTGACTCTGGCCCTTGATCTTTCTCTTGGTGATGTCCTTCTTTGGATTTCTGTCCTCCTTGCCTACATCTCTGCCCTGGATTACCTTTCTAAGTACCTGCAAACATGAAGGAAAGGTGGAAGATTATCTCGTCCTTGCTTGAGGATGAGTACGATATAGTGGTTAAGGCAAGCTACGAGGGTTGGGGCTCAGGTTACGACCCTGTATACCTGCCCCTCGTAGAGCTCTGGGCAAGAGGAGAGCAGGAAGTCATACCCGAGGTAGCAAGAAAGCCAAAGGGCATCATCTACGATGTTCAGGAGTTTACCAAGTCTTCTGAGGATTCAACGCTGACAACTATAAGACACGAGATAGAGTACATAACCAACACAGACCTATACCTCTGGAGATTGGGCCAGAGGGAGTTTTTCAGGTTTGGCTATCCACCTTCCACCTTTGTGGTCCTCTATGCAGTCCTTGAATCCATAAAGGCAAGCCAGCGGGTACTCCAAAGACATCCCTTTTCTATACAGGTCATAAAGGAGTTATACAAGAAAAAGATCGCTGGTCTGGAGGAGCTCTATCCACACCATGCCTTTGCCCTGGCCTTTGTAAGCCTCTGGCTGGGTGAAGATCTGTCTCTTCCTGTCTGGACATACCAAAGGGTAAAACCCTTGGAACGTAGCCTTTACGAGTATCTATCTTCGGACAACAGGCAAGCCTACGACATACTAATGGAGGAAGTACTAGGAAGGTACATAACAAGCATAGAAGAGTCTCAGGAGCTCAACTACATAGATCTGCTTCTTGAAGAGGCAAGGGGTAAAAAAAGGCAGGACGGACACAAAGGAAGGATAATGACGGACATACTGAGAAAACTACCCACAGAACTACAGGAGCTTGTAACTTCAAAAAGCCAGAAGACTGCTCTCAGCTTCACCAAAGAGGAGATAAACAGCCTTCATGCGAGCCTTAGGGCTATGCCCGAGTGGATGAGGGACTACCTTAAGCAGATGTCCTACATATCCATATTGGAAAAGGACATACAGTTCCTGGAGCACTTCTTGCCTAAGACCATAGAGAGGGATGTGGAGCATAGGGGATTTATAGCCTTCCTGCCCAAGCCTTGGGTGGAGGAGTCCTTGGGACAATCCTTTACCCTGACAACGAGCAAGGAGCTCTCCGAGAAGGACAGGCTCTACCAAAAGCAAACGGGCATGACCCAAGAAGAGTACAAACAGTACAGCATGCATCTTAAAAGCGTCTTGGCTTATGTGGAAAGCATAAAGAGGCGCTTTGAAAAGCTACTACCCAGGTCCGAAAAGGAATGGGAGGGTGGACACTTCTACGGAAGGAAACTAAACCCTAAAAGCCTTGGAGTAGAGGTGCCCATAAAGAGGGGTAAGATCTTTCAAAGGAGACACTCTCCATCAAAAGGTAGCTTGGCTTTCAAGCTTCTCATAGACGTATCTTCTTCCATGAGGAAGGAAGACAAGAGCATAAACGCCATAAGATCCCTCATACTAGTAAGCGAAGCCCTTGATGCCCTTGGAATACCCTTTTCCATAGACATATTCAGCGACAAAACTCTAAGGCTCAAATCCTTTGATGAAGACTACAAGGCTGTAAGAGGAAGGCTTGTGGAGCTCTTTAGAGTAATAGGCGGTGGTACAAACTTGGAAAAGGCTCTCTACTTCGCCGTGGAGGACCTAGAGGTTTACACCAAGGAGAAGGGGCTGAAAGGTGTTGTAGTAGTCTTTACCGATGGAGAGCCTACGCGTGGAGCAAAGGGTGAGGAACTAAAGAGGATAATCTCTCACATAAAGGGAAGGTACGGAGTAGTAGGCTTAGGCTTTGGAGAGCTCAAGAACTATGTGGATGAGTACTTTGAAAAGACGGGCATAAAGGTAAAGAGTGTTGAAAAGTTACCATCTGCCTTTATGTTTGTCCTTGATACATACCTAAGAAGGCTCCAAGAGCACAGCCCGCAGGTGCTATAATTAGAGAAATGTATCGGATACTCATCACAGATCCTATTTCGGAAAAAGGTATTGAGCTTTTAAGAAGAGAGCCAGACTTTCAGGTAGACTACGAGCCAGACATAAGCTACGAGGATCTTCTCAAGGTGGTAAAGGACTACGACTGCATCATCACCAGGAGTAGGACACCCGTAACCAAGGAACTCATAGAGAAGGGAGAAAGACTCAAGGTCATAGGCAGGGCTGGTGTAGGTGTGGACAACGTGGATATAGAAGCAGCCTCCATGCGTGGGATCCTCGTAGTAAACACTCCAGGAGCTAACACCATAGGAGCTACAGAACTCACCATATGCCACATGCTCAACGTAGTGAGAAATGCTCACGTAGCTCACAACTCCATGCTTGAAGGAAGATGGGACAGAAAACACTTCATGGGAACAGAGCTCTATGGGAAGACCCTCGGCATAATAGGCTTAGGAAACATAGGGTCACAGGTAGCCATAAGGGCAAAGGCTTTTGGCATGAAGGTCCTAGCCTATGACCCATACATACCACGGGAGAAGGCAGACAGGCTTGGTGTTAAGCTCATGGACAACCTCCACGATATGCTAAAGGAGATAGACATCCTCACCATACACGCGCCCCTCACTCACGAGACAAAGCACATGATAACCAAAAGAGAGTTTGACATAATGAAAAAGGGCAGTATCCTTATCAACTGCGCACGTGGAGGCATAGTCAAGGAGGATGATCTCATAGAAGCTTTGGAGAGTGGAAAGCTCGCCGGGGTAGGTCTTGACGTTTATTCCGTTGAACCCCCACCCTATGAGCTCATAGAAAAGCTCAAGAAGTTTCCCAACGTCTCCCTATCCCCACACATAGGAGCAAACACCTATGAATCTCAGGAGAACGTAGCCGTCATAGTTGCCCAGCAGGTGATAAAGGCCCTAAGGGGTCAAACAGTAGAGTACGTGGTCAACGCTCCCTTCCCAGACCTTTCTGTGCTCACCCTCATAAAGCCGCATCTTGATCTTGCCGAGAAGATGGGAAGGTTCATAGTCCAGTGGGCAGGAGAGGGAATAAAGAGTGTCCATATAGAAGTCAGAGGTGACATAAGCCAACACTTCCATCCCATAGCCTCTGCAGTCCTCATGGGCATACTAAAGGAAATGGTAGACTTTCCCGTAAACATAATAAACGCCAGCTACGTGGCTAAAGACAGGGGTATAGCCGTTGAAGAGCTAACCTCTGAGGAAAGTGCAGATTACAAACACTACATAAAGGTGATGGTAAAGTCTAATGGATCCGAGAGGATAGTTGCCGGTACAGTTTTGGAAGGTTACATACCGCGCATCTTCCAGATAGATTCCTACAGGGTTGATGTAGAGCCAGAGGGCATAATGCTCGTTTTTGAAAATAAGGACGTTCCTGGAGTTATAGGAAGGATAGGCACCATACTAGGAAACGCCAACGTAAACATAGCAGGCTTTAGGTTAGGAAGGGAGAAGAAGGGTGGTATAGCCCTTGGCATACTAAACCTGGATGATATGGTCCCCGAGGAAATCCTGGAAGAGTTAAGGAAACTCCCCAACATAATCTTCGTAAAACAGATAGTAGTCTAAACATAAAACCCTTCAGGCTTATACCTTTTCGAGCCTGAAGGGTAGGTAATATTCTGCATTCTGGAAATCTTCTAGTCGTCGTACAAGCTGTTCCACTTTTTATGGTTATCGATATAACAGTAAGCCTCACAGTCCCTTTACTTCTAGTTTTGTAAGGATTGTTAACATAAGAGCAATTATGTTAACACACTAGCCTCCTATAGCTTGATGTTTGATGACATCAATAAATGTATGTTGACAGCAATGATAAAAACTATTTAAAATTGGATATTGGAGGTGATATCATGGATGATATCAAAATAAAAGCATCAGAGTATGCAGAGCTTGTGAACGTATCTTTAAACACTGTCAAGAACAGGATCAGGGCCGGTGTCATCAGAGGTGGTAAGGAGGAGGATGGTGTTTGGTACGTCTACCTCCAGAGGGATGAGTACGAGCATCTTTTAAAGCAGAAGGAAGCCCAGCAAGGTGTGGACCTTCAACTAAAGGAAAACCTGGAAAAGCTAAAGACAGGTCTAGAGGGTAGTCTAATAGCCACATACATAGAGCTCCAGGTATTAAAGGACCTCCAGAAGGAAAAACTCCTGCATGAACTTTCAAGCGTACAGACTCTTCTTGCTGTGAAGGAGAAAGAAGTAGAACTCCTTCAGATGGAACTCCAAAGATTAAAGGATCTTTTAAAGGAGAGAGAAGCCGAGATTTCAGAGTTAAAAGAAAGGTTGAAAACTCTGGAGAAAGAGGTAAGAAGGCTTGAAAACCTACTGAGGGAAAAGGATACGGAGATGCTCCAGAAAGAGCTGCAGTTCCAAAAGATCCTCCTTGAAAAGGACAAGGAAATTATGCAGAAGGACCTAGTCATAGAGAAATTGAAAGGAAACCTGTAGGTATAATATCTCTGTGCTTAAGGACAGGAAGCTGCTACTACTTTCTGTAAGGATGCTTATATTTCTGTTTTTCTGCCTGCTGGCCATAGGTAAGAATAACACCCAAAAAGCCCTTATACTCGTACCATCTGCTCTTTACTTTTGGATATTTGCCTATGATTTCCTTCGTCCTGGTAGGTTTAAGCTCTTAAGCAAGTATGTAGACGCTTTATTCTTGCCGTATCTTTCTCTTACAAGCCACAATCCATATTCATTCCTTGCTCCACTTAGCCTGTCTATCTTCTTCTCCAACAGAAACGTGTTTGTTTCCCTGATCCTTTTCTGGTCCTCTGTTGGTATAGGCTTGTTTACCGGTGCAAGTCTTATTATCCTTCTCCCCTTCCTTGCCATGTATATAGCCAGCCTATCACCAGACCTCATACAGAGCATAAGAAAGGAAAGGCATTATATCGTTGAATTAAAAAAAGCTTACTCTGAGCTGACCAAACAGCTAGGAAGGCTTGAAAAGGAAAGGGTTCTCTACAAGAAGTTCTATGATCTTATGGATAAGGCTTTTGAGAGTAAAGACCTTGTGGAATACCTTACTGCCATCAAAGAAGAGTTTTCCTTGCGTGCCATACACATCATCCCCGTCAAGAGTCTAAGTAGTTTGAAAAAGCAGATAGATACATCTAGGAATGCCCTCGTAGTGCCCGTAGTCCTGGAGGAAGGCTATGCCCACGTAGTTTTCTACTTTAACAGCCCCTTTGAACTACATGATCTGGAGCTTCTCAACCTGCTTGAAAAATCTGCAAAGCTTATTAATTTATTTGTGTTAGGCTTTGAGGAAGGCAACCATGAGAAGGTCAGAGTTGCTGTATGAACAAAAAGAACAAAGGGAAGAAATTCTTGACTTAACTGGTCTTATGTGCCCTCTGCCTATAGTGATCACATCGGAGAAGATGAGGAGGCTAAAAGAGGGTCAGATTCTTAGGGTAGTCTCCACAGATCCAGGTTTTGAGAAAGACATATACAACTGGTGCCAACAGTCGGGCAACAGACTCCTGGAGTTGAGAAGAGAAGACGGCAAAGTAATAGCTGTCCTGCAAAAGTCTTTACAGGCCGTGGAACCCTCTCTCATCTACTGGATAAAGTTTCATGCTCTAGGTGTAAAGCTTCATATAAGGCATTTCCTGATGATGCTAAACCCCTTCTCCGCTAAACCTGACCACTTTATAACCTTCAGCGCTCTCTCTGAAGGCATCAAGGCCGAAAAGATGCTAAAGGGTGAGGCCAAGCTTATACCCATACCCGATGAGATAGATCCCCACTGTGGTGTGGTGATGGCTGTAAAGGGAGAGAAGAAGGCAAAGGACATATTCCAGAGACTCCAGGAGGAGGGTGTAGCTGTAGAGGCCATCTACAAGAAGGAGGGTAAGAACTACACAAGAGTGTATCCCTGATGGCGGTTTTAGAGAGGATCCTCAGCGTAAAGAGGTCAGAGATAAAGAAGGATAAAGAGTACGTAAAACATCTGGAAGATCTCATAAGCAGGCGTGATAAGTTTTACAGGCTTGAAAATTTTTTAACTAGCTGTAGGACAAGGATAATAGCAGAAGTTAAAAAGGCCTCCCCCTCCGAAGGAAGGATAAGGGATGTGAGCGCTTCACAGCAGGCAAGGCTCTATGAATCTGCCGGCGCCGTAGGTATATCTGTGTTGACGGACAGAGAGTTTTTCAACGGCTCCTTACAAGATCTGTTTGAGGTAAGACAGGCTGTAAACTTACCCTTGCTAAGGAAGGACTTTATCATAGATCAGGTGCAGGTTCTGGAAGCCAAGGCCTACGGTGCTGACGTGGTACTCCTAATAGTCAGGATCCTTACCCAAAGACAACTAAAGGAACTCATAGAGTTTTCTCAAGAGCTCGGTATGGAGAGCCTTGTGGAGGTCTTCAACCTAGAGGAAGCAAAAAGGGCAATAGACGCAGGTGCAAAGATTATAGGCATAAACAACAGGGACCTGGATACCCTCAAGGTAGACATAAACTTATCAAAAGAACTTGCTCCTAAGGTAAAAGAGTTGGGTGCCAGGTTTGTTGTAGCGGAGAGTGGCATAAAAAGCAGGGAGGAGGTGGTGGAACTTGAAGGTCACGGAGTGGATGCCTTTCTAATAGGCACTACGCTCATGAAAAGTAAAGATCCTTATTCAAAGCTCAGGGAGCTTTTAGGCTTTCCTACCACTGAGCACTAATCTTAGACTTCTTGTTTAAGTACTTATCCACAGCCAAAGCTGCCTTAACTCCATCCGCTGCAGCTATTACAGCTTGCTTTATGTTGTTGCAGAGAACATCACCGCAGGCGAATACACCAGGTACGGAAGTCATGTTTTCCTCGTTTACCACTATGCAGCCCTCTTCTGTCATCTCTACCTGGTTCATCAGGAAGTCCACGGAAGGTTTGTTCCCGCCCATGAAGATGAAGACACCGTCTACAGGTAAAAGTATCTCCTGGTCTGTGCCCACCTTCTTTACCTTTATACCTTCCACCAAAGAGGTACCCACTATCTCCACTACTCTGTGATGTAAGAGTACTTCTACCTTTGGGTTTTCCTCTATCTCCTTTATGGCCTCTGGTGGAGCTTTTATCTTGCTTGATGGAACTATAAGGTATATCTTGCTGGCAAACCTGCTTATGAACTCTGTCTCCTCTAGAGCATAGTCATCCTCACCCACAACAGCTACTGGTCTGTTCTTGAAGAAAGCAGCATCACACACACCACAGTAAGAGACTCCCTTACCTAAAAACTCCTCTTCCCCCTTATACTTATGTGTTCTTTCCATAGCACCTGAAGCTATTATCACAGCCCTACCCTTGAACTCTCTGCCGTCTATGGTGTAGACCTTCTTTATATCTCCCAGCAGATCTGTGGCTATGACCTTACCTCTTACAAACTTAGCACCGAAGGCTTTGGCATGTTCCCTTATTAACTTTAGAAGTTCATAGCCCGATATGGGTCCTCTTATGCCAGGATAGTTCTCTATCTGCTGGGTTACACCTAAAGCACCATCAGACTCTGCCCTGTATAGTACCAAGGTGGAGAGGCCAGCTCTTGCCGTGTATATAGCTGCAGAGGAGCCGGCAGGACCGGCCCCTATTATTATCACGTCGTAGATCTCATCCGTCTTGAAGTCTAAAGTGAGCTCCATCCTTTACCTCCACAGAATCTTAAATATATGCCTATTTGCTTAAAGCCTCGTAGACCCTACCTACGAGCTCCTCTGAAGGTTTTAGGGTTTTCTGTCCTTCCTGCCACTTGGCCGGGCATGCCTCATCTGGATGGCTCATGAGGTATATGTTGGCCTTCATCTTCCTGACTAGTTCTTCTGCGTTCCTACCCACGTTGTAGAAGTTTACCTCCGAGCCTACCAGAACGCCATCTGGATTTATGATGAAGGTGCCTCTCAGTGCAAGCCCTGTTTCTTCGTCGTACACTCCGAACATCCTGCTTATCTTTCCTGTAGGGTCTGCTCCCATGGGAAACATCACCTTTTCGAGGAGTTTCTCCGTATTACGCCAGGCCAGGTGGACGTACTTGGTGTCAGTGGATACGGAGACCACCTCCACGCCCATCTTCTTGAGCTCTTCGTAATGCTCAGCCAGATCTGCAAGCTCTGTAGGACATACAAAGGTAAAGTCGGCTGGGTAAAAGAACAGCACAAGCCATCTTCTTTCCTTGAGGATGTCCTCAAGGGATATTTTGCCGAAGCTATTTGTGGCTGGGTTGTAAACTTCCATCTCAAAGTTTGGAACCTTTTGTCCCACTCTTATCATGGCCTACCTCCTTTCAGTATTTTGATAATAAGTATTATATCTTTTTGCAAATAATTTGCAATATGATCTAACTCAAACTGTAGAAAGTGTCTTTTCTAAACTCCTCTCTCTCCTGTGGGAAATCCCTTCTGTAGTGGACTCCCCTGCTTTCTCTCCTTTCAAGGGCACATTTTAAAGTTGCCAGGGCTAGAAGGCCTATATCGAGCAGGGATCTGTTCTCCGGCGTGGACTTCCAGAGGTGGTACCCCTCGAGCCAAAGGCTTAGTTGCCTTATCCCCTCCTTTAGGCTCCCTTCGTCTCTTTCCATACCGCAGGATTCCCACATGAGTTTCTTTAGATCTGTAAAGTTAAAGGGTGGATCAAACTTTTCTTCTCTTGAGTTCTGTAGCCTAAACTTTCTTCTCTTTACATGCTGCAAGTTGTTTGCTATAGCATAGGCCGTTCTATAGCCGAACACTACACCCTCCAGGAGCGAGTTAGAGGCTAGTCTGTTGGCACCATGCACACCTGTGGAGGCACATTCACCCACGGCGTATAGGTTTTCTACCGTAGTCCTTCCATAGCTGTCTGTGTAAATGCCACCTATAAAGTAGTGGGCGGCTGGTACTACGGGTATGGGTTCAGAATAGGGATCATAGCCTAGCTTTCTAAGCTCCGAGAGTATGGTAGGAAACCTCTCCTCCAGCTGGATACCCTTCCTTATCAAGGGTCTTAAGTCTATGTAAACCTGGTGCCCTTCCTTTAGCTTTTTGTATATGGCGCGCGATACCAAATCCCTGGGTTGGAGCTCGTCTACAAACCTCTCTCCTCTTTCATCCACTAGGATAGCACCTTCACCCCTCACAGCTTCAGATATCAGAAGGTTTGTTCCTTTTACCACCGTAGGATGAAACTGGATAAACTCTAAGTTTCTCATGTGAGCTCCAATCCTTAAGGCCGTGCCCATAGAATCACCCCTAACCTTTTGAGGGTTTGACGTGTGGAGGAACATGCTTGAAGCACCACCTGTGGAAAGCACCAAAACTTTAACAGAGACGAGTCTATAGCTCTCCCCATCTTTGACTATGGCACCCCATAGCCTTCCTTCCTCTACTAGAAGTTCTTCAAGAACCCCCTCAACGATCTTTACACCTAAGGCCTTTGCCCTTCTTAGTAGCGCCTCGTTTATGGCCCTTCCCGTGTAGTCCTTTACCTTGAAAACCCTCGGGAAAGAGTGACCACCTTCTAATGTGGTGTCTGGATCGAAGATCACACCCCACCTTCTAAGGTCGTAGAGCCTTTGAACACCTTCATCCACGAGTATCCAGAGGTTTTTC
Organism: Thermocrinis minervae; assembly: GCF_900142435.1. Classification (NCBI taxonomy): domain Bacteria; kingdom Pseudomonadati; phylum Aquificota; class Aquificia; order Aquificales; family Aquificaceae; genus Thermocrinis; species Thermocrinis minervae. Next base: position 909,900 of record NZ_LT670846.1, on the reverse strand, counting down.
TCATCGCACAGTCCTCTCCCGGCTCTCTGCGTGTCCAAGAAGTGTAGATATGGGCTATCCTGTGGTAGGGATGCACACGCTATGCCTCCTTGGGAGTAGTAAGTGTTTCCCCATCCTCTGGTTACGATGAGAGGATCAAAGCCTAACTCTTTAAGGACTATGGAACATGTAAGCCCAGCTATGCCGCTGCCACATACGAGTATGTCTACCTCCTCCTCGGGTGGGGGAGTTTCAAACTTCAGAAAAGGTTGCATTCTCTTCGTAGACTTTTATGAGAAGACTTGCCAACCTCTCTGGGTCGTGTCTTACAAAGTCCTCTTTCTCACCTATGAGGTCATCCGCATAAACCAAGTAGCCTTCCCTTGCTATCTTGGATGCATCAGCCAATACAGGCTCCTGTCCTTGTTCTAGGTACTTTTTTAGGAGCTTGTCTGAGGGTATCTTCGTGTTTAAAACCACAGCGTCTGGCCTTATGCCCGTGTGTTTTGCAAAGGTCTGCACGTGGTCGTAAGCCGAAAAGCCATCTGTTTCTCCTGGCTGGGTCATGGCGTTAACTACAAAGACCTTGAGGGCTTTAGAGTTGGCCACGGCATCCCTTATGTCCTTTACCAAGAGGTTAGGTATTATGCTCGTGTAGAGGCTTCCGGGGCCTATCACGATAAGGTTTGCTGCGTTTATCCTGTCTGTAGCTTCTGGTGGAGCCGTCACATCCTTAGGCTCTAACCATATGCTTACTATCCTTTGACCCTTGTGGACCCTTCCGTAGTTGGTTATCTCCTCCTCTCCATACACTACGTTACCATCTGTGAACTCGGCACAAAGATCCACAGGAGAAAGGGTAGCGGGTAGTATCTCACCCTTAGTCCTTAGGACCTGAGAGCTTATCCTTATGGCTGTAAGAAAGCTCCCTGTTATCTCAGTAAGTGCTACTAGAAACAGGTTTCCAAAAGCATGCCCCTCAAGCTCTCCGCCTTTGAACCTGTACTGGAAGAGACTCCTAAGTATATCTTCGCTTTCTGCCAGGGCCACTATACAGTTCCTTATATCACCGGGGGCAGGTATTTGATATATCTTTCTTAACCTACCCGTGCTTCCCCCGCTGTCGGCAACGGTCACTATGGCGGTTAATCCCTTGATTTCCTTATCCACGTGGTTCTTCAGACCTCTCAAGAGTGTAGAAAGGCCCGTTCCACCCCCTATTGCTACCACAAACATGATTCTATTTTAAACCTCCGAGTAGTCTATTGATACTTTTTCAGGCCTTTTTTGGATAAGTCTCAGGATGGCCTTAGCTACATCCTCGGGCGGCTTTAAGGCCATAGGATCTTCCTCTGGGTATGCTTTTGCCCTCATCTGCGTCCTGGTGGCCCCTGGGTTGAAGGCATAGACCCTTATGTTTCTATCCTTTAGCTCCTCGTTGAGTAACAAAGAGAAACCCTCTATAGCAAACTTGGAGACAGCATAGGCTCCCCAGTAGGGTGCTGGTCTCTTGCCGGCCCCTGAAGAGATGTTTATCACTATGGCACCATACTTCAGGTACGGTATGGTGTATTTGGTCACGTAAAAAGTTCCATTTACGTTTATCTGCAGAACCTCTTCCCAGACGTTCTCAGGATAGTCTTCTATAGCCTTTCTCTCTCCAAGTATTGAAGCGTTGTTTACCAAAAGGTCCAAGTAACCTACCTTTTCTACGCATAGGTTTACGAACCTTTTGACCTGATCCCTTTTGGATATGTCGCACTCCACTACCAATAGCCTTTCATCTTTAGGCATGTCATCTGGTATATTCCTGGCACAGGTACAGACCTCCCAGCCTGAGTTCAAAAGCTCCAAGACTAAAGCCTTCCCTATTCCCCTTGTACCCCCAGTTACTAGAGCCTTCACTCTGAATATTTTATCTTTTCCTCTATTGGAGCTGGTTTCCCGATGTAGTAACCCTGAGCGTAATCCACACCTATTTCCCTAAGGACTTTTAAAATCTCTTCGTTTTCAACAAACTCAGCTATGGTCTTCACACCTATAGCCTTGGCTATCTTCACCACACTTTCCACAAATAGCCTGTCTACGTCAGAGTTAAGGATACTTTTTACAAACTCACCGTCTATCTTGATAAAGTCACATGGTATGTGTTTAAGGTAGAGGAAGGAAGAAAAACCTGATCCGAGGTCATCTATGGCAAACATTATTCCTTTTTCCTTCATACGTTTTATAAGCTCTATAAGCTCTACCATGTTTAGTACAGCTTCTCTTTCTGTTAGTTCAAAGACCACTCTCTTTCCATTTACTAAGGTAATAAGTGCATTTACATGCTCTCGATTTATATCAAGTGGAGATAAGTTGAAGAATAGAAGAACATCTCCCTTTATGCTTTGAATTGTCTTTCTTACAAGTTCTAAGTCCAATTTTCCTAAATATCCGTGTTTTTCTGCAAAAGCTATAAACTCACTGGCTGGTAAAAGCTTATCACCAACCTTCAACCTCATAAGAACTTCGTAACCTAGAAGAGTACCATCTTTTACGCTTACTATTTCCTGAAGATAAGGATATACCTCTAGATTATGTATACTTTCAAAGATAGCCCTCTCAAAAGCTTTTGCCTTTTTGTATTCCTCCTGGTCTTTATCTTGTATCTTAACTACTGTACCTTTGGCAAACTCTTTAGAATTCTTAATAATCCATTCCATAGTAGATAGCACATCATCTACATCTGTGCCATCTTCAGGCAAAGTGGCTACTACTTGTTTAATTGCCGCCCTTATTACACTATTCTGAATAAATATGGGAGATTCTTCTATAAGAGATTTCAACTTTTCTGCTATATAGAACGCCTCTTCTTTAGTGGTGTTTGGAAGGATTATCAAAAACTCATCTCCTGAGTATCTACCTAACAAACTACGATGCTCTAAATGTTTTTTGAGTAAATTTGCAACATGTTTTATAAGCATGTTTCCCGCCATATATCCGTACATACTGTTGATAGAGTCAAGGTTATATAACTCTGCAAGAATAAGAGATACGAGATTTCCGTTTTTATTGTAATGGAGCAGTAAGCTTTTTAGCCGTTTTAAGATAGAGCTTCTGTTGAGAGTTAAGGTAAGTGAATCATATTCCGTGAGGAATATTACCTTTTCTTTTTCCCGTTTTAGATCTTCTATCACCTTCATAAGTTTTACTACATGGAATAACTGATTTCCCACGCTCTTTAAAAACAAAAACTCACCTTCATTAAAATCTCCTTCCTTTTTACATGTTATTAAACAAACCACATAGTTTTCATATTCAAACTTTGAGTAAATGCACTCTTTAAGCTTACCAAAATTATCTTTAGCTTTAAGGACATATTCTACTAAATTACGGTAGTTATAATCTGAAAAGTTCTTTAAGAAAATATCGGAAAATACCAGCTTTTCTACCAGATCTGTATTTTTGTTCCACATAAAGAATATGGAGCCATCTGCTTTTAGTATGTAGTCTATTCTATCTATAACCTGCTTCGAAAAGGTATCTATATTGTTTTGGGCTTCCAGGACATACTCAGAGGCTTCCAGAAGGAGATAAAGCCTTTCTAGTTCTCTGGACTTTTGCTCCAGAAGTTCTTCACTCCTTATGTAAACCAGTAAAAAGTTCAAGAGGAGATTTTGCACGTTCATAAGGTGAAGCTTGCTAATTGGATCGCTGACGCTTCTTTTTAACCTTATAACCATTATGTAATTTCCTTCCATGTAAAAACACATATGTTGTAGTATCATCTCCTTTTGTGAGTACGCTTTTAGTGTGTTAATCACTATATCGAGATTTATCTCTGGAAAGGGATGTGTGAGATTCCCAAAAATGTAAGCTATAGGTTCTTTATGCTTGGTTGAGTAAACGGTAATATCTTCTATAAAGTAGTGGTTGTTGAGGTATTCACCTAAAGGTATATAGAATATATTATCGATTCTAACGGGTTTTGCATTCCTGAAGTAATTTGCAATGTTCCATGCATCCTTAAATATTCTTACAGCTATGTCTAAAAGGCCTACTTTAAACACACCCCACTTTATCAGGAACTTTCCTATGTATGCCATGGTTGTAGCCACCACTATAAGGCCATCGTAGAACTCTGTGTAGAAAATGACAAAGGGAGAGTACATAGCATGCAGGTATAGACCGTAAGAGATGTAAGGGCTTTTTTCTTCTCCAAAGGATTTCTTCCTATGTATGTAATAAGCAATCAACAGGAAGGCAAAGAAAAGAAAAAGCTCTATAGTATTCCTTAATGATAGGAGATCCGCTGTATGTAAATGTAACTCAGGAAGGTGTTCATAGTAGAGCACTATCCAAAAGGAGAAAAGTATGGATAGAAGAGACGTCAGTACAGTTAATAAAAAAGCCCTTATCCTTTCCTTAAAGCTTACAAGATAGATTGCAAGTAAGAAGAAAATCCTATTGAGTATATAAAGGTATACCATTTTATCCCTGGCGCTTGGTGTTATAAAGTCTGGGGAGAAAACAGAGTAAAGTATGTAGATAAGCTCAGGGAATAGAGAAGATGTATTAAGAAGACCAAATGTATAAAGCTGTGATCCTACAAAAGGTTTCAAAATAATAAGAAGAAAAGTTAAGTAAAAAGCAAGAAAAAGGCCTGTTATTTTAACGCTTACCATAACGTGGGCAAAGTGTGTACTTTCCATAAGGAGATGATCGTGTAAAGCTAGAGAGATTAAGAATATAGCTATAGGCAAGGAGAGCAGCGTAATAACTTTTTTCATAACCACCGCCCAAGTTATACTTAACTCTTTAAGTATGGCTTCCTATAAAAGCTATTATAAGGAACTTAAGGAGTACGTACTGTCCTTAAAGGGTGTGCCTTTTTTATCACCAAAGGAGAAACTTTACCTCCAGCTGCTAGAAAGAGAGGGGTACCCTCTTGAGATAGTAAAGGCTGCTATAAGCAAACATTACATGAGTTTACCCCAGGAAGAAAGAAGTAAAAGCCCACTGTACGCGTCTTTTCATATCCTTAAAAGGTTAGCTAGTAAGAAGGACACTAAAGAGAAAGGGTATGAATCTTGGCGTGAGGTCTTCTACCAAAAGATCAAACAGGTGGAAGGCTTCCTAAAGATGGAAAGCGTACCAGAGCCAAAAGATGAGAGTCAGGCTCAGGAGATACTTCAAAGTTTAGAGTCTAAGCTCGTCAAAGAGCTATGGGAAAAGCTTTCAGATGAGGAGAAGAAAGCAATACTAAAAAAGTTTTCTTCTTGGAAGAACAACCAAGAACTTTACAGGCTACTTGTAAAGCAAGAAGTGTTAAGGAGGTTTGGGCTAAAGCCCTTTTCCCTGTACGTAAAGTAGAAGGCTGTCGTGATCGGGTATCCTTTCTGATATGTCGCTTCCTGTGAAGTTAGCCACCCAACCGTCTGGTATGGAAAAGAACCTTATAGCCTTAAAGTCTGGATTTCTTCCCATGTCAAACCAATGTTTGGTGTTTGCAGGAACGCTTATAAAGTCCCCATCTTCGCAGAGTACAGCGTATACTTTGTCTCCTACATGTAGGTAGAAGGTACCGCACCCGTACACAAAGTATCTGACTTCAAAGTCTGAGTGAGTGTGTTCCCTTAGGAACATCCTTCTTAGCTCATCCTTCTTGGGATGGTCTGGACTGACTGCTGCCACGTCCATGGACTTAAAGTTAAAGATGCTGTTTATCCTCTCTATCTGATCCTTGTAGGCGTCTATTACCTCCTCCTGACCTGCAGACCTGTCTAGCTCTTTTATGGGCCACTTTTCAAACATGACCCCTATGCTTGAAAGCCTTTTTTGTATCTCTTCGTAAGAGCTTGTGCTTTCGAGGAGGTTCCCTTGTTCGTCAAACACGGCAAGTAGGCTCATGATCTAACCCCCATGAGCTTTAACTCACATTCAAGAAGAAAATCTAACGCCTCAAGGCGCACAAAGGCATCCCATGGATCCTTCCCCCATACATACACTCCATGGGACCTAAGGATAAAACCTACAACTTTGTCGGTGCCTGTAAGGACATCTCTGACGAGTCTTGAGAGTTCTTCCATGTCCTGTGAGTTTTCAAGCACGGGCACATGTATCCTCTCTCTATGAGTTTTGTAGCCGAAGGCTTTTATAAGCTCGTAATCTTCTAGGACTATTTGACCGTCTGTAAGGCGAGATATAAGGGTGGAGTTAAGAGAGTGAATGTGGAGCACGGAACCCACCCAGGGGAAAAGCTTGTATACGGTAGCATGCAGAAGGGTCTCTGCAGAAGGCTTGCCATCTCCTTCTACAAGGTTGCCATTCATGTCCACCACTACAAAGTCCTTAACCGTTAGGTAGCCCTTGTGAGAACCTGACCGGGTTATTATTATTCTCTCCTCGTTGATTTTGGCCGAGAGGTTTCCACCGGTAGCTGGTACCCAATTCCTAGAATGGACCTCCTTTCCTATCTCTATTAGCTTGTCTATCAGGTTCATGGGGTCCTCCTGGTTATAAAAAAGCGTCCCCGGGAGGAGTCGAACCTCCGACCTCGAGATTAGGAATCTCGCGCTCTATCCTCCTGAGCTACGGGGACTGTTGGGGAGGGTGACGGGACTCGAACCCGCGACCCGTGGATCCACAGTCCACTGCTCTACCAGCTGAGCTACACCCTCCTCAAAACTAATATTATACACCCTTACTTTTCTCTTTCAACAGGCTTTGCAAGGCTGAAGAGATTGACCTTAACACGGGCAATATTTTGTCCTTTATCTGAGTAAGACTCTGGTAGAGCTCTTCGGGAGAAACTTCCCAGGTGCTTATAAGCTTGTTCTTTAGCTGAGTCATCTTGAGTATGTCCATGTAGTAATCCTCAGGTATCACTCCTACTTCCACAAGCTTAGAAAGACAGTCGTCTCCAAACTTCTTCACGCCAAACTTGGGAGCCAGATGCTTGCATATATCAAACAGAGAGTCATAGGCCACCTGGTAGAAGTACTTGACCCTGTCGTAGTACATGGGCCTCTTTTGGAACTCCTCGAGCCCCTGAGAGAGTACAAACTCTATCTTGTTTATGGAGTCCTTTATGTACTTGGCTTTCTCGTTAAGGAGGTCAAAGTCTATGAGTAGGTAGTTGCCTGTAGACTTCTTTATGTACTCTATCACATGTCTGGCGTACTCTTTAAACAGGTGGAGGTTCTCCCTGAGAAAATCGTACAGCTCTTCAGGAGATACCTGATCTTTTAGATCCCTGTACTTAAAGTAAAAATCCACGAAGGACTGGAGTTTTTCATGCTCTGGCATCCCTATGAACTGAGCAAGCTTTACAAGGCAGTCCTTTGATGTGGTTTTAAGGTCATATACCACGGACAAGTGTCGGCATGGTCTCATAGCGCTCTCAAAGGCCAGGTTAAAGTCTACCCTTACCTTGTCCAGCAGGAGCTTGTTGTTTACAAACTCCTCTTTTGGTAGGGATAGATTCTTTTTAAGGTCTACGTAGGCCTTTTCCAGGTTTTGAAAGGATTCCAGTATGAGGCTTATGTTAACCTTCTTGGGTAAGCTCATCCCTTTTAAAGTAGTGTTGTATCCTTTCAATGGAAATAGCTTTGCCAGTGTTTGTGTTTACTTCTACGAGTATGGCGTTGAAGACTGTATCCTCCTTTTCCTCCACCTTGTACTTCTGCGGTATTCCTGTCAAGAACCTCTTTATGGCGTCCTCAGGCTCCATACCTATGGCGGAGTACCAGCATCCTGTCATACCCACATCGGAAGTGTAAGCAGTGCCATGCTTGAGTATCAACTGATCGTATGTGGGTACGTGAGTGTGAGTACCGTAAACTATGCTAGCCCTTCCGTCTGCGTATATGCCAAAGGCCCATTTTTCTGAAGTAGCTTCTGCATGAAAGTCCACGATTAGTATAGGAGTTTCTAAAGAGAGCATCTGGTAGAGTTGATCAAATACCTTGAAGGGGTTTTCCAGATGAGGGTCTAGGAAGATCCTTCCCATGAGATTTATAACGGCAAACTTTACACCCTTCTTCTCAAAAATACCATAACCTTTGCCTGGTGCTCCCTCTGGATAGTTGGCAGGCCTGAGGAGATCTTTCCGCTCCAGAAGGGCTATACCTTCTTTCTTGTCCCAGATGTGGTTGCCGGATGTCATAACATCTACACCCATAGACTTTAGCTCGTCGTAAACCTTATGGGTTATGCCGAAACCACCCGCCGAGTTTTCCACATTGACTATAACAACGTCAGCCTTGTATATATCCAGGGCTTTCCTTAAAGTCCTTCTTCCTGGTCTTCCTATTATGTCTCCAACTATCAAAAACTTCATGATTTATTTGGTGCGGGTGGAGGGAGTTGAACCCTCACGGCCTTACGGCCACGGGATCCTAAGTCCCGCGCGTCTGCCAATTCCGCCACACCCGCTAAGAATATAAATAATTTAACTCAAAAATCTATGTCTAGCTCCTCTATGTCTTCCTTTTCTATCTCTTCTTCTTCCTTGTAAGGCATGGTTTCCGTGGGGAACTTAAGAGACTTAAACTTTGCTGTCTCTTTTAGGAAAGCAACTTTGACTATACCAGTAGGTCCCTGTCTCTGTTTTGCCACTATGAGCTCGGCTATTCCCTGTTCTTCAGGTGGTGGATTCTTCTTGTAGTACTCCGGCCTGTGTATGAAGATTATGACGTCTGCATCCTGTTCTATCTGACCACTTTCTCTAAGGTCTGCGAGCTGGGGTCTTTTGTCGGACCTGTGTTCTACCTGACGTGAGAGTTGGGCCAGGGCTATGACTGGAATGGTAAGCTCTTTGGCAAGGGCTTTTAGACTTCTTGAAATCTCGGCCACCTCTTCCTGTCTCGAGGACTTTCTACTCGGAGGTTTAAGAAGTTGAAGGTAATCTACAAAGACGGCTTTTACACCCTTTTCTTTCTTTAACTTCCTTGCCTTTATGCGCACATCTATGGTGGAAAGACTCGGGCTATCATCTATGTATATTTCACACTTGGAGAGTGTTTCGGCAGCGTCGTATATCCTCTTTAGCTCCTCCTCAGATAGAAAGCCTGTCCTTATCTTCTGAAGGGGGACATCCGAGAGCATGGAAAGGGCTCTCATACAAAGCTGGTGGGCACTCATCTCAAGAGAGAAGATCACAGAGGGTACCTTCTCTTCAAGGGCCATGTTTATGGCCATAGAAAGCATGAAGGAGCTTTTACCCATACCTGGACGAGCTGCTACTATCACAAGGTCCGATGGGTGGAACCCTGTGGTAAGCCTGTCTAGGTCCGTAAAGCCTGAGGGAAGGCCTGTGATGAGCCTTTCCTCTCTGCTGAACCTCTCTATTATCTGTACCACCTCTTGTACTACACTCCATATGTGGCGTACGTCTCCTTTGGCGTACTGCTGGGAGAGCTCTATGGACTTTTGGGTTATGTAGTCTATGAGGTCTGGAAAGTCCCTGTTTTCTTTTACCCCCCTCAGTACCTCCATGGTCATCTCTAAAATCTTCCTCAAACCTGCTTTTTCCTTTACCACGTGTATTGCAGACTCTAGAAGGGGCCCATGGGTTGCCTCCTCCAGGAGCTTTTCCAGGTAAGAGAGGTCTATCCTCTCAGATAGACCTTCCTTCTGTAGGTAGTGCTTTAGAGCTATATCATCCCAAGCAGGACCTCTTTCCTCCCAGAGTTTACACAGGACGTCAAAGAGCCTACGGTGCTCCTCTATGAAGAAATCGTCTCTAGTTAGATGTTCAAGTACGTAGGGGATGGTCTCGGGATCTTCTATCATAGCACCAAGCACGGCCCTCTCGGCCGATTCATCCCTAGGGGGGTCTATTAGGAGGTCTTCCATGGTAGGATAATTATAATTTTCACCGGTTGACATGAAGGCAATAACCTTTAGAACGCTCCTTGAGTTCCTTGCCGGTTCTGAAAGGGCGCAGAAGGTCGAAGAAGAGCTAAGAAAATTAGAAAGATCCAAGCAGAAGGTATACGTGTCCAACTACACCATACTAGAACTTGTATACTACCTTCAGGAGGTCTTGGGGCTTCCTAAAGAAAAGGTGGTAGACATAGTGAGGACCATCCTAGAGGACAGGCTTTTTAAGGTGGAGGAGAAGAACTCACTCGAAAGAGCACTAAAGCTATATTTGGAAGGATACGACTTCTTGGAAGCTCTAAAGAAGGTTCAGTACGAAGAGAACAAGATAGGTTCGTTGCTATGATTTATAATTGGCCTCTATGAAGGTCCAAATAATCGTAAACGGTAAGGAGGTAAAGCTCAAGGATTTTCCTAAGAGAGTAGCCTATAACCTCGTCTTAGGGTTTACAAAGAGTCTTAACCTAGAAGAGGAACCAAGAGAGATAACCCTTCATGTCTGGGTTGAACAGGAAGATAGAGGAAGTTCTCAGCTTTGAGGTCTACAAGGAAGACAGGTTAGACAGGTATCTAGCAGAATCCTGTCCTGACCTCTCAAGGAGTTACATACAAGAGCTTATAAAAGAGGGATTTGTTCTCATAAACGGTGAAGTAATCATAAAGCCTTCAAAGAAGGTAAAGCCAGGGGATACCATAACCTTTTACGTGCCCGAACCCGAACCCTTGGAAGTACGACCGGAGAACATACCCATAGAAGTGATCTACGAGGATGAGGACATAGCCCTCATAGTAAAGCCATGCGGACTTGTGGTTCACCCATCTCCTGGTTATACGAGCGGTACTCTTGTGAACGCTCTGTTGTACCATTTTAAAGAGCTCTCTCAAGATGCCATAAGGCCTGGAATAGTCCATAGGCTTGATAAAAACACCATGGGTCTTATGGTGGTGGCCAAAAGGGACATAGCTCACAGAAAACTGTCTGAAGAGTTTAAAGAAAGGCGTGTTATGAAGTTCTACAAGGCACTGGTGAAGGGAAGGACGAAGGAATACGGCATCGTAGACACACCCATCGGCAGACACCCTACCCAGAGGTTGAAGTTCACCGTAAGGTACGACGGAAAGCCAGCACTAACCGAGTTTTGGCTTCTGGAGTACTTTGAAAAATATGACGTTTCTTTGCTGGATGTACGCATACACACAGGAAGAACTCATCAGATAAGGGTTCACCTCTCAAGCCTGGGTCACCCCATACTAGGTGACTACACTTACGGCTTTAAGAAAAATTATCTTCCTCAGAAGTTTATTGACCTTATGGGAGACTGTCATATGCTCATAAGCTACAGACTTGCCTTTAATCATCCAACTAAAGAAAGGTGGATGGATGTAAGCCTTCCAGAGCTCCCAGAGCCCTTCAAAAACCTTCTAGACCTCCTCAAGGAGGGAAACAAACAAGGACCTTAACCTATCCAGGGTCCCTTCTGGTCCAAGTACCTGCCTAAGCCTCAGGAAATCTTCCTTCATCCTTTTTCTTATTCCGTCGTCTTTTAAGATCTCCTCGCATACATAGGCCAGCTCTCTGTAGTCTTTTTGTACTACCTCGGGTACTATCTGTGAGGAGAGTATTAGGTTAGTAAGGGCTATGTTTCTTACCTTGACGAGCCTTTTAGCTATGAAAAAGCTAATGGGATTTACCCTGTAAAAGACCGCGTGGGGGTTTAATAGAAGGCTAGCCTCTAGCTCTGCCGTACCACTGGCTACTATGGAAAACTCCGAATAGGCCAGGATGTTGTAAGAAGGTTGCTCCATGTCCTTCGGCGATACTATCCTAACAGGAAGACCCTTAAAGACATCTTTTAAGTAATCTAGGAAGGGTTCAAAGGTGGGAATAGCAGCGGAAAGGTCAAAGGTCTTAAGAAGATACTCGTATACCTTCCTTAGGTAAGGTGCATGTCTTTTTACCTCGCTCCACCGACTCCCAGGCATAAGGCATAGGTATCTTTCAAAACCCAAGAAGGCTTTGACCCTTCCCTCGTCAAGGGATGGCTTTGCTATGTCTACCAATGGATGTCCCACGTAGTGAACGTTAAAGCCATCCCTGCTGTATCTTTTGTAGAAATCCACCTCAAAGGGTAGGATGACTATAAGGTGGTCAGAAAGTTCGCTTATGATCCTTGCCCTTTCTTCCTTCCAAGCCCAGACCTGGGGTGATATAAAGTAGATGATCTTCTTTGCTCTGCCTTTGGCCTTTTTGAGCAGGGGTATGTTCAAGGCTGGAGCGTCACAGAGAATGAGAACATCTACTCTATCTATGAGATCTTCAAACTCCCTAAAAAATTTAAACACCTTTGGTACCTTCCATAGGGCTTCCCAGAAGCCTACAACGGAAAAGTCCTCTACCCTCCAATTGCCTTTTATACCTATGCTGAGAAGGCGTTCGTCTACTATCCCCCAAAGGTCTAGACCTTTTATGTCCTTGAAGATGTGATACACGTAGTTAGAGGCTGACCTGTCTGCCAGTGATATGAAAACCTTCATAAAGATTTAGCAAACACCTTAAAGGTACCGTTTGGTTGTCTTTCCACCCTAAGGAGTGTACCTTCCTCCTCCAAAAAGAGGGCATGGGATATCTCTACCCTTCCTGAACTTCTGATGTTCACGTACCTTTCGGCCCATAGGCCATCCGTAGAGTTTTTAAAAATACTCTTTAGGTATGCCCCATCGTGGTGCTCCATTATCTCCGTGTAGGAGACTTCCATGTAGACGTTCTCTTCAACGGCTTCTTTCCAGAGCTCCTGGCACTGATCACAGGTAAGCTCAAAGCTCACGCCAAACTCCAGATCTTCAGGGTCTATATCCTGCAAGCTTTCCCTTAGTCTTTCTCGGAGAACTTCACCCAGCTTTTTTAGCTTATCCTGTGCTTCCTTCCTAAACTCTTCCTGTATTGGCATGGCTACGCCACCGTGTACTTACCTTCTAGAAAACCCTTCCATATGTATGGCATCTTTTCAAGCTCTTCCTTCACTATCTGGACTATAGGTTCCTCCAGGCCCTTTACCTGCTTTGTAGTCCTCACTTTTACATCACAGACCTGTGGTTCGTTTATAGGTTTGCCTATCTGAGAAACCATATAGCAATAAGCCTCCTTGACTTCGGGTACTTCCTGGACTACCCTTCTGGCTATTTCGTTAGCCACAGCGTTGTATATCTTGCCTATGTGGGATATGGGGTTTTTACCAGCCGCCGCTTCTAGGCTCATGGGTCTGTAAGGGGTTATAAGACCGTTTACGCGGTTACCCCTTCCCACCTGTCCATCGTCACCCTGCTCTGCAGACGTACCTGTAACCGTTATGTAGACCTCTCCGTGCTTACTGTCTGCCGTGTTTATGTGTATCTCCACTTCTTTCCCTAACTTCTCCTGTATAAATTTCTGAACCTTCTGCCTTATGGCTTCTTTCTTTTGGAAGTAATCCTCTTTATCTTTTACGTACTTGCTTACAAAGGCAAGAGCAACCGTAAGCCTTATTCTATCTCTTATCCTCACACCCATGACTTTTATGTCTTCACCTATTTCGGGATGCTCCCTCTTCATGCCCTCAGAGTTTAGGAATCTTTCCGTCTGGAAGACAGCCGTCTCAAGGTCATCGAAGGGTGCGAATCCCACACCAAAGGAGGTGTCGTTGGCCAGTGGCACCTCTCCACTCTTTTGGAATCTCTCGAAGAGCTCTACAAGATCCTTACTCCCTGGCTTTATACGGGCGTATATTTTTACATGCTTTTCCGGATCTAGGTTTCTTATATGTTTTGATATCCAATCCTTTACCGTTCTTTCAACAAGTTCCTGAGGATCTATAGTGACACCATCTTTTTCCAGTATAGCTCTTCCTACCAAATATATCTCTACAGGCTCTATTACCTGACCACCGCCAAAGACAGCGTTAGCCTTACCTCCCACGAGCAAGGCCTTGTCTACGTTATGATGCATGATGGCTCCAAACTTTTCAAGGTATATACCGCACAGGTTTGCAGAGAGATTCTCGGCAAGAAGGTCGCAAATGGTGTCTGGGTGTCCTATGCCCTTCCTCTCTACTATCTCTACTTCCTGCTCGTAGACAGGCTCAAAGGTCATCTTGGAAACTGTTATGTTTGCCAACCTGCCACCTCCTAATAGAAGTCTGAAGAGTTATTATAAATGGAGATGCCAACCCTTTCCTCCATGTTTGTGCATAAAACCGGCTTTAATGAGCACTTCTTTACTTTCAAACAGGTGGTTTACTGATCCATCGTACAACACCTTTCCATCGGCAAGGATTATACACCTCTGCGTCATCTCTCTGGCAAGTCCAAGATGATATGCATACCCGATTCCATAGATGCACAGAAAATTGAACCTCATAAAAGAGTAGCACTCAGATTTCTATCAAATGATATTTATCATATTTACAGGATAAATTTGAGATTGTATACTAATTTCTGAATTTTAAAGAGGAGGTAGAGTATGAATCTAGAGGAGGTGCTACCAGGTAAAGAGGTGGTAATAGAAGGTTTTGTAGGTACTAAGGATCTGCTGAACAAGGTCCAGGCTATGGGCCTCAGAAAAGGTAAAAAGGTAAAAGTACTCCGAAAACTTGGTAGGAACATACTCCTTGGTCTAAACAACTCAAGGCTAGTGTTAAGCAAAGACATAGCAAGGTATATAATAGTTCAGTAGCTTGTAATAGGTGACATAAATATGAAAAGATACTTAATTCTACCTTTTATAGTTCTTTCTTTATTTACAGAGTTTTCCTACGCAGCAAATCCTATTGATGAATGTTTTAACTATAAGAAGGCTCAAGATTATCAAAATGCAATTCAAGCTGGAAAAATGGCAGTAAAACTTTATCCTTCAAATACTGATGCAAATTATTGTCTTGGAGCTTCTTATTTAGAAGTTGGAGAGTTAGACCTTGCTATTACTTATCTTAAAAAAGCAGAAAAATATGCTTCTAAGAAATCTGATTTAATGTGGACTTATAACCTATTAGGTATGGCATATTATAAAAAAGGTATGCTGGAAGATGCTCTTTTTTATTTCAATAAAGCACTTTCACTGGCAAAAGATTTAGATGATATAGATGCTGAAGCAACCCTTCTCAATAACATAGCAGTGATTTATTCTTATAAAGGTGAACTAAACAAAGCACTTTCATATTATGAAAAATCATTAAGCCTTAAAACAGATGAAAAAGATAAAGCTACAACATACAGTAACATAGCTTCAATTTACAACGAACAAGGTAATTATCAAAAAGCCATAGAATATTTCCAAAAGGCATTGGATATTTATGAAAGATATGGAGATTACCATAGGTATGCAAGAGTAGAACTTAAACTTGGAGAAACTTATAGAAGAATGAAGGATTATCAGAACGCAGAAAAATATCTTCTTGATGGATTAACTAAAATTCAAAAGGTTGGAGATAAATACTGGGAAGGAAATGCTTATAAATACCTTGGTTGGCTATATCGTGATAAAGGAGACAAGAATTTAGCAAAGGATTATCTAAACAAAGCTTTACAAATCTATACTGAAATTGGTGCTTCTGGTAAGGTTAATGAAGTAAAAAATGATTTAGCTTCTCTTAATACTTCACAGAAGTTAAATAAAATAATAGAGGCTATAAAAAAACTAATAGAAGCTATTAAAAAAGTAATAGAAGCTATTTTTACATAGTAATTTTTTAAAACTTATTATTAGATAGTATCACTTTTTTACTATTATAATGAAAATCATTCATTAAAGCAACAAGTAATATAGTTTATAGACACAAATATAGACACAAAAATTAGACTGGTAGACAGCAACCTATATGGGCACAGAATTTTCGCAATAAAGACTCTGGGTTTATTCTTCAGTGTCTGATTCTTCAATGTCTGGCAAGTAGATATGTGGAGCTCTATAAGATTTTTTGTATGAGCGATTATAATATCTCTCTAGATAAGTGTCAGGGTTCCCAGGAGTAATTTTCCCAGTATTTGGGTTATAATTTCCAGGGAAGCTGCAGTTGTTAATTAGCAATGAGGATGTTTCTTTACATACGAATTGAAATTGAATCTCAGATTTAATAGGAGGTTAGAGGATGAAAAGGGTCCACCTTTTACTTTTGGCTTTGTTTGGCTATTCCTATGCCTTCTATCCCTTCACGGGAGAGGATACACGAACGCTAGGAAAGGGTGGAAAGCAGGTGGAACTAAACACATCCTACTTTAGAAATTACGACGGGACAAAGCATACGGACTTTGTGCTTCAGAGCACCTTTGGTATAACGGACAGCTTAGACATAGCCGTAGGAATTCCCTATTACTTTTATCGCTTTGGTGACGGTGTCAAAAAAGATGGTCTGGGAGACGTTTATGTGTTCGTAAAACATGTACCTATCAGGTCTGAAAGCTTTAATCTGGGCTACAGGGCTCAGGTCAACTTTGATACTGGTAAAAGGGACCTTGGTTATGGAACTTCTACTTATGACCTTTACGTTATGCTTGAGTTCTTCAAAGACAGATTTACTACCAACCTTAACCTGGTTTACCTTAAACACAGTCATGTGGGTGAAAACATAAGGGATGCTCGTGGGTTTATCATAGGGGAGTATGTAAAACTCTCGGATAGGTTGACAATAGGTGGTGAGTTTAAATACTTAATCCCTGAGGATAGGAAAGCGGATAGAAGAGACATGCATATACTTATCGGTGGTGTGTATTCCGCTGGCATTGATGTAAGCTTTGGGCTACACAAGAGTATAAACCATTACGATGGCTTTGCAGACTGGGGCCTTTTAGTGGGTCTTTTAAAAGGCTTCTGATTTTGACACTGTGTATTAATTTTATATTCTCAGGAGGAGAATATGAAGCGGATAGAGGTCGCGCTTGCAGGAAATCCAAACGTAGGTAAGACAAGCCTTCTTAACCACATGGCGGGAACAAACCTTAAGATAGGCAACTGGCCTGGTGTGACAGTGGAAAAGAAGGAGGGTGTTGTCTTTTACAAAGACTACGAGATACACCTCGTGGACCTGCCTGGTATATACACCCTTGAACCTATATCCGATGATGAGTGGATAGCTTACAACTACCTTACCACCCAAAGGCCGGACGTGATACTTAACGTGATAGAGACCCCAAACATGGAAAGGGACTTACTCCTTACAGTAGAGCTCTTGGAGATGGAGCTTCCTATGGTGATAGCTCTGAACATGGTGGACGAGGCTCAGAAGCTGGGTATAGAGGTAGACGTTCAGAAGATGTCAGAACTTTTGGGAGTACCTGTTATAAAGACCAACGGGAGGACAGGTCTAGGCGTTCGTGACCTCTTGGAGGCTATAGTAGAAGTCTATGAAAGAGGCATAAAGCCACACTATCAGAACTACTCAAGGGAAGTAGAAGAACTGCTTTTGAAGTATGCTCAGACTGGAAAAGAAAGTAAAAGAGAGCTTATAGAGGGGGCTGTTAAAGACTTAGGAAGTGAGTTTTCAGATAGGATAAGGGATGAAAGGTATGCTTTAGCCCACGGGCTGTACAAAGAGGTGGTAAAAAGGAGCAGGATAAGCTCGCGTGATATTACGGAGGCTTTAGACCAAATACTCCTACATCCCGTACTTGGTGTCCCTGTTTTCTTCTTTATCATGTTCTATGTGTTTAAGATATCCTTTGATTTTTCCTCTCCCTTAATAGAATGGATACAAGGTTTTATAGATGGCTATCTGACTCCCCTCTCTATGTACCTGCTTTCTAGCCTTGGCCTTCCAGAACTGTTTGTGAGGTTTGTCTCTGAAGCGCTGTTTAGTGGTGTTGGCTTTGTCATCTCCTTCGTGCCACTCATAGCCACGCTGTTTGCGCTGATTACCTTCATGGAGATATCAGGATACCTGCCACGCGTGGCCTTCCTTATGGACCGTTTTATGCATAAGTTTGGACTCCATGGCAAAAGCATACTTCCTCTCCTTCTGGGCTTTGGTTGCAACGTACCGGCCATAATGAGTGCAAGGATGTTAGAGAGCAGAAGAGACAAGATGCTGGTGATAGCCATGATACCTTTCATGAGCTGTCCGGCGAGGCTTGTAGTTTTTTCTTTCTTCGCTTATACCTTCTTTAAGAATCCTGCCCTTGTTATCTTCTCCCTGTACATGCTGGGTGTGGTAATTGCCTTCTTCACGGCTTTTCTTCTTAAAAAAAGCATCTACAGAGGAACTCTGAGTCATTTTATCATGGAGCTACCACCTTACAGGCTTCCAACTTTCAAGCTAATCTACGGTATAGTCTGGGCATATGTGAAGTCCTTTCTGTACAGGGCTGGCACCCTTATACTGGCCGTGTCTATAATAATATGGTTTCTGGTAAACCTTCCACCAGGTAAGGGTGTAGAAGAATCCTACGCTTCAAAGATAGGAAGGATGTTAACTCCTGTGTTTGCTCCTATAGGTATAGACAATTGGAAAGTTACCACATCTCTAATACCGGCTTTTCTGGCAAGGGAGATTGCCCTAAGCTCTATGGCCACCATATACGCGGTAGAGCAGAAGGAAGAGAAGGAATTTAAACCTGTGGAAGGACTAAAGGAGCAGGTGCTTGCCCTTGGAAAGGCCATAAAGAAGGCGCTACTTAACGTGATAAACCCCAAGTTGGGTGTCTTTGAAAAGGGAGAAGAAAACCAAGGCCTAAGAGAGGTTCTCTCCAAGGCTATGACTCCAGCCTCAGCCCTATCCTTTATGGTGTTCCTTCTTATATACACCTCCTGCCTTGGAACCGTCAGCGTAATGTGGAAGGAAGCAGGTAGAACCTTTGCCTTGGTATTTTTAGCTTACAGCTTTGTAATAGCTTGGCTTATGTCTTTCTTAGTCTACAGAATCTCCTCGTCTGTGTGAATCCAACGGAGGGGGAGGGATTCGAACCCCCGGTGGGCCGTCAAGACCCACAGGTGATTTCAAATCACCCGCCTTCGGCCGCTCGGCCACCCCTCCTAATAGAATAAAGTATAGGTCAAACTCACACAGATAGGTACAGTAAAGTTGTCGTCAATCCTACCACTCAAGAGCTCTGTAACTGCACCTACAAAGGCTAGTACTAGCGTTTGCCACAGACCATAGAAGGGTAGGAGACAAATAAAAGACGAAAGGAAGAAAGCTAGAAAACCTTCCAAAGACTTTCCCAACAGCTTTTTCTTCCCCCACCTTTGGCCTGCAAGACCGCTTATGGCATCTCCCACAGCTAGAACAAGGACCCCAGCTACAGCCCCCTCTTTGGATATCAAATAGGATATAAAAATTCCCAGGTTTGCCCACAGAGCCTGTATACCTGGCCGTTGGTAATTTTTTGGTCTTTCTAAGGATAGTACAAACCTGTAGAACCACCCTAGCCTTTTAAAACCTACTCTGAGAACCACCAGCAGGTTTATGGCCATTACTAGTACAAAAAGTGCCAAGGTAATACTTTTTGGAAAGTAGACTATAGGCACAATCCAGAGAAGGAGGGCAAAAAGGTGGAAGAGCTTTCTCCTTAGCTCCACAAACCCAAAAGTATAGCATAAGTAAAAATGAAAGAATTGACAAGGCGGGAACTACTCAAGGTGGGAGGGCTTTCGCTAGCAGCCCTTTCAAGTCCATCCCTTTCAGCCTTTAAGGTGATAGAACCGGTGGTAAGGGTGGAGAACCCCTTGTCCTAAGCGCAGAGCTTGAATTCCTGGCATACCTCCTTGCTAAGCTAAGGTACGCAAAAGAAAAGGGTTTAAAAGAGGAGCTAGAGGTAACGTATAAAGCCTTCAAGGATTTCTTTAAAGACCACATAGGGAGATGGTACCGTATATTCTCGGACCTTCTTCAGAAGGAATCTCAGCAGGCTTTTTACAGAGAGCTTGGAAAACTTTTAAGAGCCTTCCTTGATTCTGAGAGGGACAGAGAAGGCATAGACAACCTTATAGACATAGAAGTCTACAGGAAGGAACTCTTGGAAGGTTCCAGTTGGGAGTGTGGTCCTCTACCGTAAATGGCGGCGGGCGGACTCGAACCGCCGACCTGGGACTTATGAGATCCCCGCTCTAACCAGCTGAGCTACACCGCCTTACATAATAAATTATACACCACGGTCGCAACCTATAACCTTTGAGTAAGCAAGGAGCTTTATGATAGAACTGGCAGGTTTGTGATCTCAACAGCCAAGTTAATCAGCAGAATGGAGGGCATGTTGTTCATCGCCGACGAGAGAAAGGCAGCCGAAAAATCCAAAAGTAGCCAGTCCATACACTAGGGCCGTTACACCTATGATAAGAAAAACTGGTATATGATAGTACTCTCCTAGCAAGAATGCGACAGGAAGTACTACACTCAAAACACATGTAAGTCTAAATATAAACTTATCTTTTATAGCCAAATGGGTTTTTATCCTCCAAAGCTTCAAGGTCAAATCTTTTTATCAGGTCTTTCCTAAAAAAACAGACAGGTAAACACTATGGTAGCTATAACAGAAAAGAAACTTACAAAGACCATAACAAAAGCATACCCAAAGAATTCAATTTTAAATAAGTATTTTGGCCAGGTTAGGAATAACCAAAAGCAGCTTGTCGTATCTGATACAAAACCACATCCCATATATTTTATCTAAACCAAAAAGTATATATAAAAAGCTTCTACTGTCTCTGCCTGAGAATTCAATTATATGAAGAGCTACCCATTCAAATTATTTCAAGGAAGGCTAACATTAGATTCCATATATAATCCACTATACCCAATAAGTAAGCAGCACCAAAAGAAGCAGACTAACATTTTTGGTCTCTTTATGACGAAAAACAAGACGATGAAAACAAACTTATTGGCTTCTCAACCTTTACCTTGCTTCCTCCGTGGGACCGGTTACCTTTGCTGGGTCTGGAAGTCTCCGCTAGACGTTCGCCCCAGGCACCACTGGACACGTCTTGGTCGTATCTCCGCACAAGGTTATAACATAATGCCATTCCTTTATGGGTATCTTGTCAATGTGTTTAGAAGTTGGTCTGAGATGCCCCATACCATCTTCCTTCATGACCTGGTATGGCCAAAGTGTGTACGTAGCCGGCGGGATTGCTTCCTGCCGAGTAGACTTCTACTTGGCGTAGCCTTCCACTATCTGAAACCTCGCCGAGTTGCCGTGCATACAAAGGTTATCCTTATCACGACCTACACCCTAATGTAAGATTACAAAGAAAAGCTGTATAATTAATAAGCCATGCAGTACTACGTGGCTATAGTTGGTGGTGGTGCAGCTGGACTCTCCTGTGCTCTAACCCTTGCTTCTTCGAAGGGAAGAGGCTGGCAGTGGATAGAGGATAAGAAGTTCGTTGTGTTTGACACGGGATCCTCTGACCTTAACAAGGCGTACCTAAGGAACGTACCGGGCGTGGATGCAACCCTTGGTAAAGAGCTTATAAGCAAGATAAGGAAGCAGATACAGGAGTTTGACTCCGTAGACTTCGTAGAGGAAAGGGTAAGGAGGATAGAAAAGGAGGGTGATGTGTACAGACTATGGACCGAATCGGGTAAAGAGTTTACAGCCACGTACGTGGTACTGGCTACAGGCTTCCATTCCTTTGATATAGAAGGACTTCCTGTAGAGATCGTTGAGAATCCTAAATCTCCAAAGCCTGGTAGAATCATGATAAAGCATGTGGACTATGAAGTGATGCCTAACCTCTTCGTGGTTGGTACTCTTGCTGGTTTGTCATCTCACTTCACTTCTTGTGCAGGTTCTGGTGTTGAAGTAGCAATCCAGATACTCTCCAGGACTGTGGGTAAGAACATAGTCATACACGACGTGCCAGATCAGGGTTGAAAAGATCGCTTCCCTTTATACTTGCCCTTTCCTTTCTTGTAGCTTTCTTTTACTTTATACCCTTAGAAAAGCTCAAAGAAGCTTTGAGTAGAATTCCAATCCCCTTTTTACTTCTTGCCTTTTTCTTCTATTCTCTTAGCCAGGTGGCAAGGGCTGTTAGGTGGAAAGTCTTTCTCGATAACCTCAGCTTTTCTCAGATCTTCTGGCTTAGCAGTGTAAACGTGTTTTTTAACAACGTAATACCAGCAAGGCTAGGAGAACTAAGCTGGTTTTACTACGCAAAAAAACTCAACGTGGTATTTAGAGCTTCCCTCTGGTCTTTCCTAGTGGGAAGGATATTTGATATCTTAGCTATGTTCTTCGTATCTGGAATTGTATTCAGAGGCTATCTTATTACCCTTTCAATAGTCTCCTTGCTTATTGTGCTTTTGTTTCACAAGTCCTACTTTATGATACCAAAGTGGAAAAAGCTTGAAGAGTTTAGGAATTACATAAAAGAGAGATCATCTTTAAGAGTATCTCTATACCTTTTTGTCCTTTCCTGTGTTTCTTTTTTAACAAAACTGGCAGCTTTACAGACTTTGGTCTACAACTCAGTGGGTTTTGATACACGGCTGGTACCTTCCTTCGTAGCCGGGGAGCTGAGCAGCGTTTTACCCCTCCATAGCTTTATGGGTTACGGTACTTACGAGATGAGTTTTTCTCTACCGTTGAAGCTTTACGGGATTTCTCTTGAGGATGCACTCCTTACAGCCTTCCTGTTCCATAACTTCTTACTCATCTCCTCGGCCGTGTATGGTCTCATAGGTCTTGTTGTGTTACACTATAATGATAGTCCCCCATGAGAGAAGAGCTCTTGGAAAAGCTCCTTTATCTGTCTGTGTCCACCTTTCTAAACCTTATAATCTTTAGCTTTCTGTCTTACTTGCTGACCATTAACGTTAAACGCATGGTAAATAACACCCCCATAAACCTTTACGTTGAGTTACCTAAGCCAATGGAAGAAAAGGTAAATCTCACAAGAGGCTCCACCGGTTATGAAGCAAAGAAGGGCAAGGGTATAAACAGAGAAGGCAAAAAAAAATTAGCTACGTCTACTGTAGAACAACCACCTGCTGAAAAGGGATCTGTGCCAAATAGTAAAAACCAGTCTACCCAGGAGAGTTCCATACTTTCCCAGATAGAGGAGAAGGTTAAAGGCAGATACAGCAATTTGCAAGAGGAAGGTATTCAAAAGGTCCAGAATATAGGAGATATAAGTGCAACGGTTACCGAGAAGGGTGTGAGCCTGGAGGGATTGCCTGGTAACAGGGGGATAGCCTACAGTCCACCTCTACCAAAGATAGTCTCTGACGAACCTCTATCCACGCTTAAGATAGAGGTATGGATAGACCCAGATGGTAACGTGATAAAGGCCCAGATAGTAAAAAGGAGTGGTATGCCCTCTGTGGATGCCCGTCTTTTGTACTTTGTCAAGAGTATAAAGTTTGAACCTATAAGCTCAAACGTTATACAAAGAGGAATAATTAGCTTTAAGTTTAGAGGAGGTTAAGCGATGTTGGATTTTGCTTTTGCTCAGCAGCAGAATGCCCATCCTGATCCTGTTTCCGCATTGCTCTTCCAGATTATATTCTTTATAGGTATATTCGCCATCTTCTACTTTCTGATAGTAAGACCGCAACAGAAGGCAAGGAAAAAACACCAGGAGTTTCTGGCAAACCTCAAGAAGGGGGACAAGGTCATAACGAGCGGTGGTATATGGGGAACTGTCGTGGACATAGGCGAGCATACAATAACCTTAAAGGTGGATGCCAACACGCGTATAACCTTCAGCAAAGAGGCGATAATCAGCTATCAACCCAAGCAGGAAGAAGAACAGAAGGATTAATCTGTTTGGAATATACTTATAATCCATGGCAAAACAGATAAGATACTTGGACAGGAACCCAGAGCCCATGCTAGAGCCCAAGGAGAGGGTAAAGACTTTTAGAGAGTACGCTCTGGGTTATTCGGTAAGCCTCGCCGTAGATGAAGCAAAAAGATGTCTGTATTGTAAAGATGCCCACCTTAGATGTATAAAAGCCTGTCCTGTGAACGTAGACATACCAGGTTTTATAAAGAAGATAGCTGAAGGAGACCTCATAGGTGCATACAGAAAGATAGTAGAAGCTGATCCTTTTCCTTCCATATGTGGTAGGGTTTGCCCTCAGGAGAGGCAGTGCGAGGGAGCTTGTATCCTATACTACGACACTGTTAAGGGAAGAAGAAACAAAGGCCTTCCTGTAAGCATAGGAGCCTTGGAAAAGTTTGTGGGTGATGTAATAAGACTCATAGGCTACATAGAAGAAGAGAAAGCACCAAGCACAGGAAAGAGAGTAGCTCTAGTGGGTGCAGGACCTGCCAGCTTATCATGCGCCTATGACCTTGCAAGGTGGGGACACGAAGTGCATGTGTACGAAGCTCTTCCCAAAGCTGGCGGAGTCATGATCTACGGTATACCTAGTGCTCGCTTAGACAGGTCCATAGTAGATTGGGAGGTGGAGAGGCTAAAGAGGTTAGGAGTGATCTTTCACTTTGGCTATGTTATAGGTAGGACAAAAAGCCTTAAGGCACTCCTTGAGGAGTACGATGCTGTCTTCTTGGGGGTAGGTGCTGGAAGGGGAAACATAGGCTTTAAAGGAGAACACTTAAAAGGTGTTTATTCTGCCATAGAGGTTTTAACAAGGGTAAATCTCTTGCATGCAAAAGATTTTCCAGATAAAGGCGTGCCCATAAACCTGGGAAAGAAGACGGTTGTAGTAGGTGGTGGTTTTACAGCAATAGACTGTGCCATAACCGCTCTAAGGCTTGGTGTTGAAGTCCACGTAGTCTACAGGAGGACGAGGGAAACATCCTCGGCGAAGGACGAAGAGTGGGATCATATAATGGAAGAGGGTGCCATAATCCATTGGCTTACCCAACCCATCGAGATAATAGGAGATGAAAAGGGAAGGGTGGTAGGTCTAAAGTGTATTAAGATGACCCTTGGAGAACCAGATAGCAGCGGTAGGCCAAGACCCGTTCCCATAGAAGGTTCCGAGTTTGTCATAGAATGCGACTCTGTCATATTTGCTATAGGACAAAGAGCAAACCCCATAGCTTACGAAGGCATAGAGGGTCTTAGATTGACCAAATGGGGAACTGTAGAAGTGGACGAGAACTTCTACACGGGTGTTAAGGGCCTCTTTGCGGGTGGTGATGTGGTAAACGGTGGAGACACGGTAGTGAGAGCCATATCCCACGGAAGAAAAGCCGCAAAGGCTATACATGAATATCTTACGCAGGAGGTAAAAACATGAAAAAAGCACTGCCCTTACTAGCCTTACTACTTGCAGGCTTTTTTGTTGTAAAGGGCTGTAGCTCAAGCCCTGAAAGGCAAGCCCTTGGAACTGTCAAGGAGTTTATGGAAGCTATCAGGGATAAGGATTCTAAGGATGCTGTAAACCTCCTCTATCCACCTTACAGGGATGCCCTCGCTCAGCAGGTAAACGTACCTATACAGTTTGTAGAGCTAAAACCTTCAGAAATGGTAGGATGTGTACTAACCAGCATGGGTGAGAAGATAAAGGAGGTAAAGTACCTTGATGCCTCCAAGATAGATGACACACATACAGAGGTTGTCATAAAAGTGGTAGACAAGGACAAAACGGAAAAGATCCTCTCCTTTATACTCGTAAAGGATGGAAAGAGCTGGAAGATAGCCAACATATCAACCATGAGATGAAAATCCTTTTATGGCAGACAGCCTATTTAGGGGATGTGGTCCTCACC
This sequence comes from Thermocrinis minervae, assembly GCF_900142435.1. Classification (NCBI taxonomy): domain Bacteria; kingdom Pseudomonadati; phylum Aquificota; class Aquificia; order Aquificales; family Aquificaceae; genus Thermocrinis; species Thermocrinis minervae. Next base: position 884,409 of record NZ_LT670846.1, on the reverse strand, counting down.
ACTCCCCTCATAAGAACCATACTCCACAACCTTCCAGATGCAGAGTTAACTTTTGTAGGAAGGCCTTTCATAGTGGACCTTTTGAAAGGTTACCCCATAAAGCTTTTACCCTTCTCTAAAGGCTTCATTGAATCCTTCCAGATCATAGAAAAGATAAAAGAAAACCAGGTGGCTATATCACCCCATGTTTCCATGCGTACGGCTCTTATACTCTTCTTCTCCGGTATACCTAAAAGGGTAGGATTTGACAGGTCTGAGCTTTCCTTTCTGTATACACACAGGGTAAGACATAGATGGGAACTCCACGAAGCAGACAGAAACCTAGAACTCTTAAGACCTTTGGGTATCACGAGGTTTATAAGACGACCTCTGCTTTACGTGGACGAAGAGGAAAGGCAGAAGGTAAAAGAAAAGTTCAAACTGCCGCAAGAGTATGTGGTCATATCCCCATTTTCCAACTTTAGGCTAAAAGAATGGAGTCTTAAAAACTGGTTGGAGCTGGAGAAGAACATAGACCTTCCAGTGGTAGTGGTAGGGACTAAGGACAGGGTGGAAGAAGCCAGAGCTTTTAAAACGCAGTGGAACCTAGTGGGCAGTACAAACCTCAGGGAGCTGCTGGCTGTGATAGGGGCTTCTAAGCTTGTCGTTTCTTGTGATTCCTCTCCTGTCCACATGGCCAACGCTTTGGGAGTGCCGGCTATAACTATCTACACTTCCACTTCAAGTCGTTATGGTTTTTATCCCCTCATGGGTGGTTACTTAGAACCATACCTACCATGTAGTCCATGTTCCCCAAATCCGAAGGTTTGTAAGACTGGGAGTTACGCTTGCAAGGAGGCGGTAAAACCTAATCAGGTATTAGAAATGGCTTACAGGATACTCTCATGAGGCTTGACAGGTTTTTGTCCAACGGCGGTTTTGGTAGTAGATCACTTGTTAGCGAGCTCATAAAAGAGGGTAGAGTCCAAGTAAACGGCCGCGTGGTAAGAGACCCATCTTTTCACGTAGATCCCAAGAAGGATGTGGTGGAAGTCAACGGAGAAAGGGTAACTTATAGGCAGCATGTTTACTACATGTTTAACAAGCCAGCGGGTTATGTATGCTCTACTCATGACCCAAAGAACGAAACCATAATGATATTCTTTGAAGAAAACCCCTACAAGAGGAAGCTTTTCCCTGTAGGCAGATTGGACAAAGATGTAGAAGGTTTGTTGATCATAACTACAGACGGTGAGCTTGCCCACAGGCTATCCCATCCCAAGTGGGAAGTGCCAAAGGAGTACTATGCAGTAGTTAAGTGTGATGCCAATAAACTAGACACAAATGTAGGAAAGGAAGGTCTACAGATAGGTACCCTCAAAACAAAGCCTTTTGAGATAAGGGTGCTCTCCGACAAAGAGGTAATCATAAGGGTAGTAGAAGGTAAGTATCACCTCGTTAAAAGGATACTAGCCCACCTTAGCTGTCCTGTAGTTTATCTTAAACGCATAAGGATAGGTGAGCTGACCCTTGATGAGGACCTAAAACCTGGCCAATACAGAGAACTTACAGATGAGGAGTTAGCTAGGTTGAGATCTATGGTGGGTCTTCAGTAACCAGGCATAAAATATTACCCCATGATGGAAAGGGTCCTCATCTTCAACCCGGACGGAGACAGAGAACCAAGTAAAAGGAAGTTAGTCTTCGGAAACAGCACCAACATAATGGAGCTCAACAACATAAAGTACCAGTGGGCTTATGACCTTTACAAGACAATGGGCTTTACCAACTTCTGGATACCCGAAGAGATCCCCATGCACGAAGACAGAAAGCAGTACGAGAAAGAACTATCCCCTTATGAAAGGAGGGCTTACGAGCTTGTGCTGTCTTTTCTGATAGCACTAGACAGCTACCAAGTAAGTATGCTCAAGGAGTTCGCCAGGTACATAAGTGCTCCTGAGCTTGTGATGGCAATAACATCGCAGGAATTCCAGGAGGCTCTACATTCTTATTCTTACCAGTTTATCCTGGAGAGTGTAGTAGATCCAGTAAAGGCAGATGAGATATACAACTACTGGAGGCAGGATGAGAGACTGCTCGAAAGAAACAAAGTGGTAGCTCAGGTATACAACGACTTTATCAAGAACCCTACAGAAGAGAACTTTATAAAGGCTGTCTTTGGCAACTACGTGCTTGAAAGTCTGTACTTCTATTCAGGCTTTGCCTTCTTTTACACCCTAGGCCGCCAGGGCAAGATGAGAAACACAGTCCAGCAGATAAGGTACATAAACAGGGATGAGCTTACCCACGTGAGTCTTTTCAGGAACATAATCCTTACGCTTAAGGAAGAAGCACCCGAGCTGTTTACACCAGAAATAGAAAAATGGATCTATGAGTTTTTCAAGCTTGCAACTTACCAAGAGATAGAGTGGGGCAAGTATGTGACCCAGAACCAGATACTGGGTATAAATGACCATCTTATAGATCGTTACATAAAGTACCTTTCCAACCTTAGGCTTACACAGATAGGTTATAAACCCCTCTTTCCAGAGGTTACAGAAAACCCCATGAAGTGGATAGACACATTCAGATCCATAAATGACACAAAGACGGACTTCTTCCAGGCAAAGCCTCAAACTTATGCAAAGAGAACGGAGCTAAAGTGGTAGAGTGAAGACAAAGCTTGTAGCAAGTCTCAGCTATAAAACCCTAAGGTATCCCAAAAACCATCCACTAAGAATACCTAGGGTTTCCCTTCTTCTTGAGTTTCTCAAGGCTATGGACCTTTTACAAGACTCGGAGGTATGTGAAAGCAGAGAGGCCACTCTAGATGAACTTTTGCTCTTCCACACAGAGGACTACCTTGAAGCTCTCCAAGAAGCAGACAGGTGTATGTGTAGCAACAGCCTTTTGAGGGAAAAGTACAACATAGGTACCTACGAGAATCCCGTATCTCCTGCTATGTGGAGAGGATCTTTGCTAGCCACTGGTTCGTCTATCCAAGCAACAGAGCTTTTTCTCTCCGGCATTCTTGCTTTCAACCCAGCGGGTGGTATGCATCATGCTTATCCCTCAAGAGCAAACGGCTTTTGCTTCATCAACGACCCAGGCGTAACCATCCAGTACCTTTTAAAGAAAGGCTACAAAAGGGTCCTCTACATAGATCTAGATGCCCATCACTGCGACGGTGTTCAGGACTTCTTCTACCACACTAACGAGGTCTTTGTACTATCAATACACCAATCTCCCGAGTATGCCTTTCCTTTTAAGAAAGGTTATATACACGAAAGGGGTGAAGGTAAAGGAGAAGGTTACAACTTAAACGTACCCTTACCCAAGGGCATCAACGATGGAGAGTACCTTACCGTTCTTGATAAGACTCTTGAGCTTGTAAAGGATGTTTTTGAGCCAGATGTCTATGTACTCCAGCTTGGTACAGATACCCTTAAAGAAGACTACCTTTCTAAGTTTGAAATAACCAATACAACCTTTCTCCAAGCTTTTAGGATGGTAAGAGATTGCTTCGGTGAGGGGATATACCTTGGAGGTGGTGGGTACCATCCTATAGCCCTTGCCAGGGCCTGGGCGTTGATATGGTGTGACATTTCTGGTAGAGAAATACCAAAAAAGCTAACGCAAAAGGCAAAAGAGGTTTTACTCTCAGTAGAATTTGAAGAGTTTGACGATGAAGTAGATAGGAGCTACATGTATGAAAGTCTGGTGGATCCACCTGGTGAGTTCAATGTAAGAGGAGAAGTAAAAAAGCTACTTCAAGAGCTTAAAGCCTTTGTGTTATAATCTTCTCGTGAGGGTTTTAGTAATCGGTAACGGTGGAAGAGAGCACGCCATAGCCTACAAGCTTTCTCAAAGCCCTCTTGTAAACAAGCTATATGTGGCTAGAGGAAATGCAGGCATATGGCAGATAGCCCAGAAGGTAGACATAAATCCTACAGATGTATCATCCCTTCTAGAATTCTCCAAGAAGGAAGGGATAGACTTTGTGGTAGTTGGCCCAGAAGCTCCTCTTGTGGCCGGAATAGTAGACACCTTCGAAAAGGAAGGAGTGCCCGTTTTCGGTCCAAACAAACATGCTTCTATGCTAGAAGGAAGTAAAGCCTTAGCTAAAGAGTTTATGAGCAAGTACAACATACCCACGGCCCAGTATGAGGTCTTTGACGATCCAGATAAAGCCAAGAGGTTTATAAAGGATGTAGGAGCACCCATAGTCATAAAGGCTGACGGACTAGCTTCCGGTAAGGGTGCAGTGGTGTGTAAAACTTTAGAGGATGCCATAAAGACCGTAGACCAGTTTATGATCCAAGGTAAGTTGGGAGAGGCAGGTAAGAGGATAGTGGTGGAGGAATTTTTGGAAGGGGAGGAGGCTTCCTACATAGTCATGCTAAACGGTGATAGGTACGTACCCTTACCCACATCCCAAGACCACAAGAGACTTCTAGACGGAGACAAAGGCCCAAACACTGGTGGCATGGGTGCTTACTCTCCCAATCCTTTCGTAGATCCTCATACGGAAAAGCGCATAGAGGAGGAAATAATCAAGAGGGTGATACAGGGTCTAAAGCAAGAAGGGGTCTACTACAGGGGTTTCTTGTACGCAGGCCTTATGCTAACGGCCGAAGGACCAAAAGTTTTAGAGTTTAACGTGCGCCTTGGTGACCCCGAGGCCCAACCTATCCTCCTGAGGCTAAGGGGTGATTTCTTGAAGATCCTCCTAGACTTTTATGAAGGAAAAGAGATAAGTTTAGAAGTGACAGAGGAATGTGCCATATGCGTTGTCGTAGCAAGCTCTGGGTATCCAGAAACACCTTCGAAGGGTAAACCCATAAGCGGGCTTGAAGACCTAAAGGATGTAATAGTGTTCCACGCTGGAACAGACGTGAAGGATGGAAAGCTAGTAACCAACGGTGGCAGGATTTTAAACGTATGTGCCCTAGGTAAGAACCTCAGGGAAGCAAAGGAAAAGGTCTACAGGGAGATACAGAAGATACACTTTGAAGGTATGTACTACAGGAAGGATATAGGAGACAAAGCCTTAAGGTTTCTGGGAATTTAGTATCCTTTTTTCGTAGATCAGTATTAGGGTCACGGTGGTAGCAAAGATTATAGGTCCAAGGAAGAGTCCTATAAAACCGAAGCTCAGCAACCCACCTATGGTAGATAGGAATACCACTAAGTAGGGAAGTTCTACTCCTTTCTTCATTATCAAAGGTCTTACAAAGTTGTCAGCGGTGGATATAAAGAGAGCAGAATAGATGGTAAAGATTATGGCCTGAAGATGTCCCTTTGTAAAGAAGGCATAGACCGCTATGGGGAACCACACTAGAGAAGCGCCAAAAGGTGGTATAAAGCTTGCGACAAAGGTAAGCATAGCCCACAGCAGGGTATAATCTATTCCCAACAGCAGGTATCCTATAAAGCCCAAGATAGCCTGTATCAAGGCAACGCCCACAGAGCCGTATATCACCGCAAGAGTGGTCCTGTAGATGGTGGAAAACACTTCCCTTATATCCTCCTTGTGCACAGGAAGGAACCTTTCAAAAAAAGCTATCAACTTGGGCCAGTCTCTGAGTAAGAAAAAGTAAGCCAAAAGGAATACGAGAGTTTTGAAAAGCACACTACCGCTCTTTAGTATCATGTTTGTAAGTAGATCTCCGAGTCTCCCACTCATCTCCTTGATGGAGGACAGGAGAACATTTTTGAACGCTTCCCTCTGTATGTAAGAGAGCAGAGTCTGTACCTCTGGATGAGATAGAAACCTCTGTAAGCTAGGATGGTTCAAAAAGTCTATGTAGGAATGGTTTTGGAAGTAGTTTATAAGTAAACTTACAAACTCCGTTGCCTGCCTTACTATTATGATCCCAAGTAGGAAGAAAGGACCAACCACGAGGAAGAGAGTAGACACAGTCATCAAAAGAGCACTTATAGTCCTGCTCTTCACAACTTTGTTAAGCATACTGTAGGCCGGATATGTGATAAGTACAGCTATACCTGCCCAAAGCAGAGGTACCAAGAAGGGTAGTAGCATATAGAGAGTAAAGAGGGCAAAAAAGAGTGTAGAACTTAGTAAAAAGTAAACTATTAACTTTTCTCTATTCATTTTAATGTTAGTATTATAAAGGGCCAGAAGGCCCCTAGTATGTTTAAAACTGTGGCTTTGGTGTCTTTGCTGTAGAGGATGGAAGCACTGGAAGCTCTAGTGCATGCTTGGGAGGTGTACCAGTTAGGGTTTTGAGGAAAGCCACTATATCCTTTACCTGTTGGTCTGTTAGATCCTTACCAAGCTGTGTTTTTGCCATGACGCGTACTGCATCCTCCAGGGACCATACAGAACCGTCGTGGAAGTAAGGATAGGTTTTTTCTACGTTTCTGAGTGTTGGTACTTTAAAGACGTAGAGGTCTTCTTCCTTATGGGTCACTGCATACCTTCCTACGTCAACAGGTTGGGTAGGTTTGTCCAAAGTCACAAACTTTCTGGTAGCCTCCCAGTATGGACCTGTGACTCCGAACTTTACCATCATCCTACCACCCACGGCAGGACCGTTGTGACAGCCTGCACATCCAACCTCTATGAAGGTCTTAAGGCCCCTCTTTTCTTGCTCGTTTAGCGCGTTCGTGTTACCCTTAAGGAACTCATCAAAGCGTGAAGGAGTCTGTAATGTCCTTTCAAAGGCTGCAATGGCCTTGGCTATGTTGTCATAGGTGACAGGATCCTTTTCGTTGGGAAAGGCCTTCTTGAAAAGTTCCACGTACTCAGGTATAGACTTTATCCTCTTGACAGCTTCTTCAGGTGAGTCTAGGGCCATCTCTATGGGGTTGAGTATGGGGCCTTTGGCTTGCTCTTCTAAATCCTTTGCCCTTCCGTCCCAGAACTGTACCACGTTGAAGGCTGAGTTGTAAACGGTGGGAGCGTTCCTTGGTCCTATCGACCACCTGTGCCCTATGGATGTAGGCAAGTTGTCCACTCCATAGCTTGCAAGGTTGTGGCACGTGTTACAGCTTATAAGACCACTCTTTGAAAGCCTTGGATCATGGTAGAGCATCTTACCAAGCTGTACCTTTTCTTTAGTTACTGGGTTTTGAGGGTTGTCCACAACCTCCGGCAGCGTTCCAAAGAGTTGCCTTGCTGTCGCAAGGAGTTCATCATCCTTGCCAGCAGATTTTTGGGCGTAAACTGCACCACCAAGCATAAGACCTACCAGCAGACCACCTACTACCTTCTTCTTCATGTCTTAACCTCCTTAGAATATAATTATACCACACTATTAAAAACTTTTTGCAATAGATAAGGATTATCCTCACTTGAGTTTGTTAAAATTCTTACCTTATGATGAGTCCAGAAGAACAGCTGGAAATCATAAAGCAGGGAACTGTTGAGATAATAGAGGAAGAAGAGCTTCTAAAGAAGCTAAAGGAAGGAAGGCCCTTACGGGTGAAAGCAGGCTTTGATCCTACAGCTCCAGACTTGCACCTCGGTCATACGGTCTTACTCCAGAAGCTGAGGATTTTCCAAAAGCTTGGGCATGAAGTCTACTTTGTGATAGGTGACTTTACGGCCATGATAGGAGATCCAACGGGAAGGAACGAGACTAGGCCCCCTCTTTCCAGAGAGCAAGTCTTGGAGAATGCTAAAACCTACGAACACCAAGTTTTCAAAATCCTGGATCCTGAGAAAACGAACATAGTCTTCAACAGCTCCTGGTTGGCCAACCTAGGAACAGAAGGAATAATAAGACTTTGTGCTCAATACACGGTTGCCAGAATGCTAGAAAGGGATGACTTCTCCAAGAGATTCAGGGAAGGAAACCCCATATACATACATGAGTTTATATACCCCCTCTTACAGGGTTATGATTCTGTGTTCTTGAAGGCAGACGTAGAGCTTGGAGGGACAGACCAGAAGTTCAACCTGTTAGTAGGAAGAGACCTTCAGAGGGCCTTCGGTCAGGAACCGCAAGTGTGTATAACGCTCCCTCTCCTGGTAGGTCTTGATGGTGTGAGAAAGATGTCCAAGTCTTACGGTAATTATGTGGGAATAACCGAAGACCCAAACACCATGTTCGGAAAGATAATGTCCATATCAGACGAACTTATGTGGGAGTACTACCTTTTACTTACTGACTATTCGAGGGATCAGATAGAGGAGCTAAAAAAGCTACACCCCATGGAAGCCAAGAAAAGGCTGGCCCATTACCTAGTGAGCAGGTTCCATGGTCCTCAAGAAGCAGACAAAGCCAGGGAGTTCTTTGAGAGGACCTTCTCCCAAAGGGAGTTTCCTCAAGAGGCACCCATCTTAAAGGTACCTTACGGCTACAGAAAGAAGGCTTATGAGCTTCTCTATGAACTTGGCATTGAAGCTTCGAAGAACTCAGCCAGAAGGTTGATAGAAGGTGGAGGTCTTAAGGTAAACTTCCGTAAGGTGGAAGATCCAAACGAGGAGATAGAGGTAAACCAGGAGCTAAAGCTCCAGGTCGGCAAAAAGAGGTTCTACCGCGTAGTGCCAGAAGTCTCCTGAAGGAAGCTCACATCCCCCCAATCCACAGGCTTAAAGCCATGGACTTTCGCGAATTCTTGTAAAGACTTGTATCCTACTAGACTCTCTATCCTTGAGCTCAAAAGCAGATGAGTATCCCTTTCTTTCTGTAATCTTCTAAGTTTTTCAGAGTACATATTAGAAGTACGTAGGGCGTAGGTAGAATACAATAAGTTCACAACAAACAGAAATATGGAAAGTACAATATACTTCATGGCTTCTCCCCCGCTCTTAATTTTGCACTTCTACTGGAAGGATTCCTTCTTATCTCCTCCATAGTAGGAGTAATCGGCTTTTTTGTCAACACCTTTAATACATCCTTGTGCTCCTGGAAGAACCTTTTGACTATCCTGTCTTCCAGGGAATGAAAGGAGATGACCACTATCCTGCCATGTTTGTTTAGGAAGTTTATGGTCTTTTCAAGAGCTATCTTTAAGGACTGAAGCTCTTGGTTTACTTCTATCCTTATTGCCTGGAAGGTTCTGGTCGCTGGATGTATCTTTCCCCTTTTGGGTACTACAGAGAGGATTATCTTTGAGAGCTCACCAGTAGTCTCTATGGGTTTCTTGGACCTGTATAGGACTATAGCTTTTGCTATCTTTCTAGCGTAAGGCTCTTCTCCGTACTCCCTTATTATCCTGTATAGCTCCTCTTCTGAATATCTGTTAACCACATGGTATGCCGTCTTTTCTTGCTGTGGGTCCATCCTCATATCCAGGGGTTCATCCCTCTGAAAGGAAAAGCCTCTGGGAGTTTTAAGCTGCAGCATAGACACGCCAAGGTCAAAGAGAAAACCGTCAACCTTTTCAACACCTTCCTCTTTCAACACGAGGTCTAAGTCTGAATAGTTAGCCTTGTACAGAGAGTACCTACCCTCAAACTCACTTAGCCTCTGATCTGCAATTTCAAGGGCATGTGGGTCCCTGTCTATACCTATAAGGTAAGCCTCTGGGTTTCTCTTTAGGATCTCGTAAGAGTGACCGCCAAGACCTACTGTACAGTCTACGTATACCTTTCCACCATTCCCTAAAAGAAGAGATACAGCCTCTTCAAGAAGTACTGGTGTATGCATCAAAAAGCATTCTCTTGATGGGCATAAAGCTTTTCCTGTGGATGGGACTCTTTCCGTGAAGTTTTACCATCTTTACATGTTCGGATGTGGGATATCCTTTGTGCCTTTCAAAGCCATACTCGGGAAAGACCTTATGGTAATGTTCCATGATCCTGTCCCTTAGTACCTTTGCCACGACGCTAGCACATGCGCAGCTTATGCTCCTTTCATCTCCTTTCACCAAGGCTATACACTCGTAGCCCTCTAGTTTTACGTAATCGGAGATGACCACGTGAAAAGGATGTTTTAAATCCTCAAGGGCTCTCCTCATGGCGAGCTTTGTGGCTTTAAGGATGTTTGTTCTGTCTATCACTACACTGTCCACTACGGCCGTCCCTATGGCTAAGGCTATCTCCTTTATCTTGAGGAAGGTCTCCTCCCTTTCCTCTGGCGAGAGTTTTTTTGAATCCCCTTTTAAGAAGGGTTTGGTGAATGGTGGTAGTATTACTGCACAGGCAACCACAGGGCCCGCTATGGGCCCCCTACCCACCTCGTCGACACCGGCTACAAGCTTGCCCTCTCTCCAGAACCTTTCCTCATACTCTGTCATTTGTTCTTAGCTTCCCAAGGCTTTATCTCTCTAATCTTCCTTGCAGCCTCTTTACCGCTGTACTTCCTGAGGAAGTATAGCCTTGCCCTTCTTACCTTACCTATCTTGACCACCTCTATCTTTTCTATGTTTGGGCTGTAGTATGGGAATATCCTCTCTATGCCCACCGAGTAAGACTCCTTCCTCACGGTAAAGGTCTTATCAAGACCACTACCCCTTATCCTTATGACTATTCCTTCAAAGGGTTGTATCCTCTCTTTGTCTCCTTCTACTATCTTGTAGTAGACCCTTATGGTGTCACCTACCTTGAAAGGAGGATATTCCTTCTTAGGTGTGTACATCTCATGGATCTTCTGAACAAGGCTACTCATGGCTGACCTCCTTTGTAGTCAGGGAGTCTATTATACCATAAAGCTCTATTCTTTGACCACTAGGAGGCTTATTATCCTATTTCCTTCCATCTTTTCTATCTTTATCTTGTAGTCTTGGTAGACGACTTCCTCATCCTCCTCCGGAACTTTAGAAAGCAAAGACATTACAAAGCCAGCAACCGTATCATAATCGTACTCCTCGGGCAGTTCTATGTTGAAGAACTTAGCAAACTCTTCTATATCCGTCCATCCCATAACCTTGTAGGTGTTATAAGAAAGCTTTTGTATGTCCTTACTTATAGGAAGACTTTCCATGACGTAGGACAGGATGTCATGTATGGTCACGAGTCCTGTAACCTCCCCGTGCTCGCCTACCACTATGGCTATCTGCACACCTCTCTGGGCAAACTCTTTGAGAAGATCCTCTACGCTCATCACCTCTGGCACAAAAAGAACTTTTCTTTTGAACTCTCCAAGCCTTTTTGAAAGATTTTCCTCTATAGGGAGAAGGTCCTCTACGTGTACAACCCCCGTTACTGTATCCGTACTTTCCCTGTATACGGGTATCTTTGTATGCCTTTGCTCTACTATGTACTGCCACGCTTCTTGAACAGTCATGTCCTCGTCCAACATAAACACGTCTGGCTTAGGTTTCATCACCTCCCTGACAGTAGCGTCGTTAAGGGTTAGAGCTTTTTCAACTAGCTCTCTATCCTCTTGATCAAACACTTTCTCGTTGAAGCCAGTATCGAAGATCTCCCAAAAGAGATGTTCTTTTTTACTCGTTTCTATGGACTCCAAGCCAAAGTTATTCACAAGGTTTTCTAGAGGACCCCTTGCTAAAAGCCTTATGGGATAAGATAGGACGTAAAAAGGGTAGAGGATGATAGAGTACACGGCTATAAGCCTGTTAGTGAAGGAGAGTACCGCGTTCTTGGGTATTACCTCGCCAAAGATGAATATGAGCAAGCTTGCAAAGATCACCGAGTAGCCGGCGCTTGCTGGTCCAAAGATATGACTAAAAACCTTAACGCTGTAGGAGGAGATGAAGACGTTTACGAGTTCGTTGCCTATTAGGATTACCAGAAGGATCTCCCTAGGCCTGGAGAGGAGAAAGTCTATGAGCTTGTAGAGTTTGCCCGTGTAATACCTCGAGACTAGAAACCTGTTGCTACCGAAGAAGACTACCTCTGAGGATGAAAAGAATGCAGAAAGGAGTGTAGCTATAAGGAAGGTCAAAGTCTCAGTATAGATTGCACTTGACGAGCCTTCCATCTATTGAAACCTCCCTAAGGGTGTACCTGCATTCCTCTAGTCTTTTGGGACATAGGCTGTAGAAAGGGCATGAGCTTGTTTCATCTAACATGGGTTCAAGGAAAGACCTCGGTCTTCTCTCCCTTGGATGCTTTACGGGTACGTTCTCCAAAAGATACTGGGTGTAGGGATGGAGGGGGTTTTTTAATACTTGAGACTTGCTTCCCACCTCTACAAGCACACCTCTGTACAGCACACCTACCCTGTCAGCTGTGTATTCTACCGCTCTTACGTCATGGGTTATAAGGAGGGTAGATATGTTCCTTTCCTTAAGCTTAAGAAATAGGTTGAGTATTTCCCTTCTGATGCTTGCATCCAGAGAGGCCGTTGGTTCGTCGGCTACTATAAGTCTTGGTTCAAGAACTATAGCTCTACTTATGGCTACCCTTTGCCTCTGGCCACCTGAAAGCTGGGTAGGTCTTCTCTCCAGGTACTCTAAGGGAACTTGGGATAGCTCCAGAGACCTTTTTACCCTGTTTGGAATATCCTTCTGACCATGTACCAGGAGAGGCTCTTCCACTATCTGGTATACGGTGTAGCGTGGGTTTAGTGAAGTGGTAGGATCCTGAAAGACAGCGGATACTAGCTTTGTGTACTCCTTTCCCATACTAAATACATCTCTGTCCTCAAGTAGGACTTTACCTTTGTCTGGTCTTTCCAACCTAAGGACTATCTTACCAAGGGTACTCTTCCCAGATCCAGACTCACCCACGATGGCAAAGATCTCTCCCCTTTCCACTTTGAGAGAAACTCCCTTAAGGGCATGCACAGGCTTTTTCTTAAAGAGGGAGCTCTTTACCCAAAAGGTTTTATGAACATCCTGTATGTTTAGCATCAGATGGTTCTGGAGAACCTCTCCTCTTGCTTGGATCTTGTGTACTGATCAAAGACCATAGCTATGTTCCTTATGAGAAGCCTCCCTTCGGGTAGCACTCTTATCGTCCTGTCTTCTATCTTAAGAAGGCCATCTTCTTCCATGCTCTTGAGTTCTTGAAGCTCCTTCTCAAAGTGTTCTTCAAAGGGCACGCCAAACATCTTCTCTATCTTTTCGAAGGAACATACAAAATTACACATTAGATCCATGATGATCTCCCTACGTATGTAGTCTTCGTCCTTGAGGATATAGCCGCGCATAGTGGGAAGGTTATTCTGATCTATGGCCAGGTAGTACTCTCTTATGGTCTTGTAGTTTTGGAAGTATCCATCGTAGAGCATGCCTATGGAGGTGGCCCCTATGCCTATCAGGTCTACTCCCTTCTTGGTGGTATAACCCTGGAAGTTCCTCCATAGGGTGCCATCCTCTTGAGCTCTGGCAAGCTCATCCGTTGGTTTTGCAAAGTGGTCCATGCCTATGTACACATAACCAGCATCTTGAAACATATCTATGGTCATCTGAAGTATGGTAAGCTTGTCCTTAGGCGGTGGCAGGGTGGAAGGATCTATCTTCCTCTGCAAGGGTTTGAGCCAAGGTACGTAGGCGAAGTTGAAGACGGCAACCCTGTCTGGATCCAACTCTATGGTCTTCTCTATGGTCTTTTTAAACTTCTCAGGAGTCTGATAGGGAAGGCCGTACACAAGGTCTATGTTTATGCTTTCAAAGCCTAGATCCCTTAGCTTCTTCATTATGTCCCTCATAAGCTCCTCTGGCTGTATCCTGTTTATGGCCTTCTGCACCTCTGGGTCAAGGTCCTGAAGCCCCATGCTTATTCTGTTAAACCCGAGCCTTCTGAGGGTTTCAAGCTGCTCATCCGTGAGATACCTCGGATCTATCTCTACGCTTATCTCGGCATCCTCGCTTATCCTGAAGACTTCCCTCATGCTTGAGAAGAACTCTTCCATCTCCTGGGCTGTCAGAAAGTTGGGTGTTCCACCTCCCCAGTGAAGCTGGACTACCGGTCTTGATGTGTCAAGGTAATCTTTGAGTAACTCCATCTCTCTTTTCACGTAGTCTAAGTATCTCTTGGAGACGTCTTTTCTGTGCGATATTATCACGTTACATCCACAGAACCAGCAAGCGCTTTCACAGAAGGGTATGTGAAAGTATAGAGATAAGGGTCTCCCTGAGAAGTTGCTTTTGAGAAGGTGCCTTTTGTAATCCTCAGGCCCCACCTCGGGTGTGAACTCTGTGGCGGGTGGGTAACTGGTGTACCTTGGGCCGGGTCGGTCGTACTTCTTTATGAGCTCTTCGTTAAATACAGTTTTCATAGGTTATTAATATAGCTCCAGGTAGAGTTTGGCTATGGCCCCTGCTAGGTTGTTCATCCTCCTTATGTACCTTGCTCTCTCTTGTACAGAGATGACGCCTCTAGCATCAAGCAAGTTAAAGGTATGAGAACACTTAAGGAGATAATCATAAGCTGGAAGCACAAGCCTTTCGTCTATCAGCCTCTTGGTCTCTCTTTCGTACATCTCATACAGATCAAAGAGCATCTGAGGGTCAGACTTTTCAAAGTTGTAAATACTCCACTCTCTTTCAGCCTTTTTGAAAACATCTCCGTATGTGAGCCACTCGTTCCACTTTATGTCAAAGACGCTGTCTACATCCTGTAGGTACATGGCTATCCTCTCAAGCCCGTAGGTAATCTCTACCGATATCTCGTCAAGGTCTAGACCGCCAGCCTGTTGGAAATAGGTAAACTGGGTTATCTCCATACCGTCGAGCCAAACTTCCCAGCCGAGTCCCCATGCGCCAAGGGTAGGGGACTCCCAGTCATCTTCTACAAACCTTATGTCGTGCTCAGCGGGATCTATGCCAAGGACTTTAAGGCTCTCAAGGTATATCTCCTGTGGATCATCGGGTGCTGGCTTTAGGATGACCTGAAACTGGAAGTAGTGTTGGAGTCTGTTGGGATTTTCGCCGTACCTTCCGTCCTTGGGTCTTCGCGAGGGTTCTACGTATGCTACCTTCCATGGATTTTTGCCTAGGACCTTAAGGAAGGTAGCAGGGTTCATAGTACCAGCTCCTGTTTCTATGTCGTAGGGTTGCCATACGGCACAGCCTTGCTTAGCCCAGAAGTCATGGAGTTTCATTATTATGTCCTGAAAGTACATCTCAGACAGTACCCTCCTCTCTTATTTTTGCCCTGGAGAGTATGTAATACTTTCTCATGAGCACCCTGTTTAGAGCATCTATAAAACCGTTGACGCTGGCCTTTATTATGTCTACATCTATGCCTCTACCCGAGGCTCTAATGCCGTCAAGCTCTATGACGAGCCTTGCCTCAGCCTGTGCGTCCGTGTTGGGTGTTAAAGCCTTTATAGAGAAGTCTACCAGCTTTGGTTCTATGCCAAGGGCCTTTTGTATGGCCTTTATAACAGCATCAACGGGACCATTACCGGTGGATGTGGCCGTTTTTGTTTCCGAGTTGTAGGTTAGAACTACAGTGGCCGTTGGGAGCATGTTGTCACCCGTCTGTACCTGGTAGTGGACTATCTTTATGGGCTCTTTCTCTGGTACCTTCACAAACTCCTCGTATATAAGGGCTTCAAGGTCTTCTTCGTAAACTTCCTTCTTTTTGTCTGCCAAAGCTTTGAACTTCTCAAAGAGTCTGTCTAGGTCTTCCTCGGTAAAGTCATAACCCATCTCTTTAAGCTTTGCCTTCAAAGCATGCCTACCTGAGTGTTTACCCAACACTATACGTGTGGATGGAAAGCCTACATCCTCCGGGTTTATTATCTCGTAAGTGAGCCTGTGTGATAGGACTCCGTGCTGATGTATGCCAGATTCGTGGGCGAAGGCATTGTCCCCCACTATAGCCTTGTTGGGTGGTACGAAGCTGCCCGTTATCCTACACAGCAGTCTGCTAGTCTTGTAGAGTTCTTTGGTGTTTACACCCGTGTAAAGATCCTTAAAGTAGTCCTTTCTGACCTTTATGGCCATGACGATCTCTTCAAGGGCTGCATTACCAGCCCTTTCTCCGATACCATTTATGGTACATTCCACCTGTCTAGCCCCATGTTTTACAGCGGTGAGAGAGTTGGCTACGGCAAGCCCAAGGTCATCGTGACAGTGTACGCTTATTATGGCCTTGTCTACGTTGGGTACATTGTTGAGTATATCCTCTATAAGCTTACCGAACTCTTCGGGCACTGCATAACCCACTGTGTCTGGTATGTTTATGACCGTGGCGCCAGCCTTTATGGCTGTCTCTATGACTCTGTAGAGGAACTCCCTCTGGCTTCTGGTAGCGTCCTCGCAGGAGAACTCTACGTCATCCGTGAACCTTCTTGCAAACTCCACAGCCTTTTTCGCCCTCTCCAACACTTCCTCTTCGGACATACGAAGCTTGTACTTCATATGTATCTCAGATGTGGCTATGAAGGTGTGTATCCTTTTCCTTTCAGCTGGTGCAAGTGCTTGTGCTGCTATCTCTATGTCCTTCTCAAGGGCCCTTGCAAGGGAGCATATAACTGGTCCCTTGACTTCCGAAGCTATCAAGTTTATGGCTTCAAAGTCTCCCTTGGAGGCTGCTGCAAATCCTGCTTCTATGACATCGACACCCAGTTTTGCTAGTTGGTGAGCCATTTGGAGCTTTTCCTCTGTGGTCATAGAAAAGCCGGGTGCCTGTTCTCCATCCCTAAGGGTGGTGTCAAAGATGTATACCCTTTCCATACATCGACCTCCTGCTTATTGAAAATAATTCTCAACAGTCTTCAGGTCAAGGGGGCGTTGCAGAAGTTCATGCACTCCTCCGGAGACATCTCTATGCTCCTTATGACACACTCTCTAGCCCTCTCGAGTACTCTGTAAAGTAGCGGTTCTTCTTCTTTGTAGAAGGGGGAAAGCACGTACTGAACCACCTTGTTCTTGTTCTGCGGTCTACCTATACCTACCCTCAGTCTGTAAAAGCCTTCTGTCTTTATCTCTTTTACTATGGATTCTATACCGTGGTGTCCAGCGCTTGACCCACCAAACTTTAGCTTTAACCTTCCCAGGGGGAGGTCAAGCTCGTCGTGCACCACAAGCATCTCAGATGGATGTATACCATACTCTTCAAGAAGGTTTACCACAGCAAGACCCGAGTTGTTCATGTATGTTTGGGGCTTTGCTAGGAGTATCCTTCTATCACCTAAATTCTTTACGTACAGGTGTGAAAGGCATTCTACAGAGTAGGTCTTTATCCTCCAGTACTTTACTAGCTCGTCTATTACCATAAAGCCTATGTTGTGTCTTGTCCGCTCGTACTCTTTACCAGGATTTCCCAAACCTACTACAAGCTTTATCATCAAGAAGTAGCGGTCTCTTCGGTGGTGGTCGTCTCCTCCTCAGGTTCTAGTACTACAGCAACCGTCTCTTCTGGAGAGTCCATCACCACGCATCCTTCTGGCACGGGTATGTCCCTGACGTGGAGGACTGCTCCCAGACCCATGCCGGATACATCTACTACTATCTTCTCTGGAAGCTTGTCTATGGGTGCTCTCAAGGTTATGGTATGCATGAGTACCTCAAAGGTACCACCTAAACCCACACCTTCCGGTGTTCCCACAAACTCTAGAGGAACCTCTACCTCTATCTCTTTTACATGTGACAGGTCCATAAGGTCTACGTGCTGTGGATCGTCACCGAGCCAACCTGTTTGGATGTCCTTCAGGATGCAGAGCCTCTTTTCTCCATCTATCTCGGCTTCTATTAAAAAGGTCTCACCGTGAGGTAGGGAGAGCAGATCTTTTATGCTCATGTAGGCGTGTAGATTCTCCACACCCTTACCGTATATCTCTACGGGTACATACCCTTGAGCTCTCATCCTTTTGAGCTCGCTCTTTTTACCAAGCATTCTCGGCATAAGTTTTACCCTTACTCTTCTCATAACTGACCTCCTGAGTTCTATATGAATAGAGAGCTTACAGATTCTCCTTCCTGAACCCTTCTTATGGCTTCGGCCAAGAGATTAGCTATAGACACCACTTTTATCTTATCGCAGCTATCATCCTTCAAAGGTATGGTGTCGGTTATTATCACCTCTTCTATGGGAGCCGTCTTTATCCTATCTATAGCTGGTCCAGAGAGAACTCCGTGGGTTGCGCACACTTTCACAGACCTGGCACCTTTGCTTAAAAGAAGCTGTGATGCGGCTACTACAGTACCAGCTGTGTCTATGATATCGTCCAGGATTATGGTTTCCTTACCTTCCACGTTTCCTACAAGATCAAAGACTTCAGCAACTCCTGGTTCAGGCCTTCTCTTGTATATTATGGCTATATTGCAGCCAAGCTTGTTGGCAAGCCTTCTTGCCCTCTCCACACCGCCAGCATCGGGGGAGACTATAACCACCTTCTCGGGGTCTACCTTGTCCTTCAGATAGTCGTATATGACGTTAAGAGCAAAAAGGTTGTCCACTGGTATGTTGAAGAAACCTTGTATTTGAGGCGAGTGTAAATCTACCACTATCACCCTATGGGCACCTGCCGTGGTTATAAGGTCTGCCACGAGCCTGGCGCTTATGGGTACCCTTGGCCTGTCCTTCCTATCCTGACGTGCGTAGGCAAAGTAAGGGATCACGGCAGTTATACTCTTTGCAGAGGCTCTTTTGAGAGCATCAAGTATTAAAAGGAGCTCCATGAGGTGATCGTTTACCGGGCTGCAGAGGGACTGAAGAACAAAAACGTCCTCTGCCCTCATAGACTCGTTGATCTGTACACGTATCTCACCGTCGCTAAACCTGGATATGATAGCATCCACCAAAGAAACACCTAAATGACTGGCTACAGCCTGGGCAAGTTTAGGGTTGCTGTTACCAGCTATGAGCTTTGCTCCCATCTGTTCAACCTACCGTGTATAATTATAACTCTTATGCAAACAGCTGTACATCCGAGATTACACATATGCCACCGAGCCTTTTGATAAGACGACCCACCCTTTGAACTATCCTTTCTGCTTTGTCGTCTTCGCACACAGTGAAGGCGTAGCTATTCTTGTAGACGCCTGTGAGCTCATCGCCTTCCCTAAGGCCCCTTTCTCCCATACCTTCCACGTCTCTAATAACCGTATACCCAGATACCCTTTCTTCTTCAAAGATCTTAAGAACATCGTTAAGATGCAAGCTATCTATGACTACCTCTACCTTCTTCATGGCTTACCCCCAAAGCATGTTCACTAAGTAGTAGTATAAAGGTATGCCTACAGATATGTTGAAAGGAAAGGTAAGAGCAAGGCTCATGGGTACGTATATGCTGGGATTGGCTTCTGGAACAGACAGCCTCATGGCGGCAGGGACGGCTATGTAAGATGCACTAGCGGAAAGGACAGTAAGCAGAAAGGCATCACCTTTCTGTATACCTAGAGTATGCGTCAAGAAAGCAGCTATCACGGCGTTGATAACAGGCACTACTATGGCAAACACTAAAAGGAACGCACCAACCTTTCTTAACTCTCTTATGCGTTTGGCAGCGATTATACCCATATCGAGCAGGAAGAAGGTCAAGAAGCCCTTAAACAGGTTGCCAAAGACCGGTTCCACACCCTTCCACCCATTCTCACCTGTTACGTAACCCACTATCAAACCAACAAGAAGTAAGTACACGGACGTATTTAGAAAAGATTCCCTTAGAACTTCCTTCCAGTCCGTGTGGGAATTCTCTCTGTTTTTGGCAAATATAGAGAGAAGTACAAGGCCTATTATTATGGCGGGCGATTCCATGAGGGTCATGGCGGCAACCACATAACCTCCGCTTGGAACTTTTAGCTGTTGAAGGAAGGACAAGGCTGTCAAGAATGTTACCGCACTGATAGATCCATAGGTGGCGGCTACAGCTACAGCGTTGTAAACATCTAACTTGAGCCTGAGTATAAAGAAGGTGTAGATGGGTACAAAGATAGCCATGAACATAGCAAAACCAAGCACCTTGATAATGTAGGGTGTTATACCACTCTTTGAGAGCTCGTACCCACCATGCAGGCCTATGGATATGAGGAGATACAGGGAAAACAGCTTGGCTATGGGCTGAGGTATCTCAAGATCGCTCTTTAAAAACACGGCGAGCATACCCGCAAAGAAGAAGAGGACAGGCGGGTTGAGTACGTTGCTTAGTATAAGATCTATGCTCATGATCTTACCCTCCTAGTGAGAGTTTTTGTAAAGTACTAGGCTAAGTACCTGAGTTAATTGTAATCAAAAAGCTCGGGCCTGAATAATGATTAAGCTCAGATATATCCAAAAGCCCGAAGCTGTAGTTTACAATCAGGGGGTAGGGTGAATCCTTTACACGTACGATTCCCTTTACACGGATAGCCTTTTTCGTTAGATCTTCCAGGATTTCCATTAGTTTTTCGTAGTCTATCTCTTCTTCTATGTACACGATGTCCTTCCGTTGGTGTGAATGGTCATGATCATGATGATGGGGAATGGCTGTAAGTTCTTCCAAAGGGTAGACACCTTCAAACACCTCTTTTGGCACTACGCCGTGAGAAGCTCTGTAAATTCTAGGAGGGCTTCTGAAAAGAGGTTCACCTGTGAAGTAGTTTCTAAGTTGGTTCTGCCGCCAGACATTAAGAACTTCATCCTCTACCTGCTTAAGCTGATCCTGAGAAACCAAGTCTATTTTGTTTAGGATGAGGATGTTAGAACTTCCTATTTGGTGTTTTGCCACAGGGTCATCCTTGTACTCTAGAAAGTTTTTGCTGTCTACTATGCAGGCTACTCCTTCAACAGAACATCCAAGAGATTGCAAGCTTAACATAACTGGAAAGGGTTCTGCGGCTCCGGAGGTCTCCACAAAGAGAATCTCGGGATTAAACTTCTCTTTTATTTCACTGAGGGCCTTTTGAAACTCAGCATGTAAAGAGCAGCATATGCAACCCTCTGCTATCTCCATCACATCCGAGTAGATCCCCTGTAGGATCTTTCCGTCTACGCCTACCTCTCCTAGCTCGTTTACTACTATGGCTACTCTTCTGCCTTCAAAGTGTCTTCTGACAGAGTTGATCAAGAAGGTAGTCTTACCGCTTCCTAAAAAACCTGTTACGACGAAAGAGGGGAGCATTCACTCCCCTCCGTATTCTACAGAATCTATCTCTTCCATAAACTGTTGAACTTGGAAAAGGATGTAGTTTACAACCTCCTGCACATCACTGTTTAAAAGGTAATCTGGGTTTATATCTATCTCCTTCTCGTACACGTCGTGCCCTTCCACCACATACTTCACCTTTAGGTATGGGTAGGGCTTTAGCTCACAAGCATCATCAGCCTCAGGAAAACAGACTTCTACGTCCAGATCAGGGTTGTTTACAGCCTCCAGAACCTTCTCTCTTATGAGTTTCAGTCTTTCATCCATGTTTAGTCCCCTGCCGTTACCATGACCATCTGTATGCAGTTTCTCTTAAGAAGGTCAGAACATACGTAGACGCATATGGCACAGCCCTTACATCTTGAGTAGTTGACCCATGCCACGTGCTTGTCCTCATGGTACATCAAAGTGTTAGGTTCAGGACAGAAGAGTACGCACTGTTTACAGTTGTACTTGGCACAACAGGGTTCGTTTACATCCGCCACGTAGTACATACCCTTTAGAACCTCCTTAGGCCTTTATGGGTTCTTCTAAGACCCAACCTTGCTCCTCTGCTATCCTGATGGCCTCCTTTATGACCTGCATGTTCTTTTCAAGGAGTTCCATCTTCTTCTTGAACTTCTTCTCTATGGCGCTGTCAAGGGCTGTGGTACCACCAGATGCCACGAAGGTGTTGCCGAGGAACCTTTCCCTCACGGCCTGCTCTATGTGCTCTATACCCACAAGCTTGGTTATACCGAAGAAGAGACCTACCATAGCCATGTTGGTGGCAAGCTCAGTACCTGCTATATCAAGGGCGAGCTTTGTGGCCGGGAAGTTGATGACCTTTACGTTGAGCTCTTTGAGTACTACCCAATCCTCTTCAGGTATTATGTCTACGTCAGTGTTTATTATAACCAGACCGTTCTCTTTTAGGCCTGAGTAGAAGGGCATTGTGTAGGACTTTCCGTGGGTTATGACCTGTGGGTGATAGATCATTATCACGTTAGGATAGACTACCTCTCCCACCTCATAGATGGGTTGATCGGATACCCTCACGTAGGCTTCTACGGGTGCCATCCTCTTCTCTGAACCGAAAAAGGGAACGAGGCTGGCATACATACCAGCCGCCGACATAGCGTTACCGAGGATGTGGGCGGAGGTGACCACGCCCTGGCCACCCACGCCGGCTATCCTTATGTTGTACCTTTTCATGAGCTTACCTCCTGAGGAGCCTTCTCTATCTCTTCAAAGAACTCTTTCACTTCGTCCGTCATCCACTCGTAGAAACCAAAGTCCTGCTTTTCTCTCTTCCTTGCATCCTCAAGGACTTTCTCCGTAGGTATAGAGTACTCTATGTTACAGGAAGTGTAAGCGTGTATGAAGGTAGGACCGAAGTGCCTTGCCGCCAGTATAGCCCTTCTTATGGTCTTGGCTATTCTCTTGGGGTTGGTGGGGGCCAGCTTTGCCACGTACACGCATCCGGCTACCTTTGCAAGCTCAACGGCGTTTATCTTGTCAAACTGCTTTCCTTTTGGAGCCATCTTGAGCTGCACACCCTTAGGGGACATGCCACTTTCCTGACCGCCCGTGTTTCCGTACACCTCGTTGTCCACCATTATGGTGGTGAACTTCTCCTTTCTAAACCAAGAGTGCATGGTCATGCCAAAACCTATGTCTATGAGTCCACCGTCTCCAGCTATTACCACCACATCCTTTACCTTATCGGGGAACCTTATGCTTAGGGCCCTCTTAAGACCAGAGGCTACAGCGTTGGTGTCTCCGTAGTTTCCGTAGATGAAGGGTACTGCTGCCTGAGACAGGGCAAGTCTTGCACATCCAGCCGTTCCTATGACTATGGTGTCCTCAGGGTTGGGTAGGGCTGCATAAAAGACCCTTATGAAGTACGCCATGAAACATCCGGCGCACATAGGGTGCTCTTCCACGAGCTCCTTGAACTGTCCGAGTTGCTGGACGTCCACCTGCCTGCCGAACTGGCCGTACTTGACCAGGTCTACATAATCCTTAGGCATGTATCTTTCAAAGCCTGGAGAAATCCTCACGTATTCCAAGCCCATGATTAAACCTCCTCTTATGAAGTTTTTAAACTACTACCTTCTTCTCCTTCTTTATACCAAAGACATCGTAGATCTTTTCCATTATGAGCTCTACAGGCAGCGTCATGCCACCGTAGACCCTTGGACCGCCTATCACCTTGTCGTTGTCGGGTATGGCGGCCTTTACCTCTTTTGCAAGCCATCCTACTATGTTGTGTTCTGGAACTATAACAGCTTTTGCCTTCTTGAGCACTTCCCTTATTTCCTTCTCTGGGAAGGGTCTTATGGACTTAACCTTAACAAGTCCTACGTTTAATCCTTCCATCTGGGCATACCTTACAGCTTCCCTTCCTTGAGCGGCGGCACAACCAGAAGCCACTATAAAGACCTCTGCATCGGGGTTGACCACCTCTATGGGACCACCCAGGTACTTGTAAATGTACTTCATGGCTCTTATGTTTGACGCCCAAACTTCCTGTTGCCATACGGCGTGTATTAGGTAGCTCATGAAGTTGGACTTCTGAACGGGAGCATCCCTTTGTATCCTGGCGGGCGGTATTTCACAGTCTGTGGGTGGTACGGGTGCCTTGTATGGATCTCTTGGTGGTAGCTTCATGTCCTCTGGTGTCATGTTCACGTAACCCTTTGCGTGGGTTACAAAGAAGCCTTCTGTACATACGGCCACGGGGATGTAGACGTCTACCTTTTCAGATATAACAAAAGCAGCCAGCGTAAAATCAAACACGTCTTGCTGGTTTTCTGCGTGCAGGACTACCATACCACAGTTGAGAAGGTACGCTATCTCTACGTTGTCTGGCTGTATGGATAGAGGAGCGTTTACCACTCTCGTGAGGACACCGAGGACTGCAGGTATCCTGTGACCAGGCCAGGAAGCTATTGCTTCAAGACCTCTCAAGAGTCCAGGTCCTGATGTGGCCGAGAAGGCTCTGGCTCCACCCCTGACTGCGCCGGCTATGGCTGACATGGCTCCGTACTCTTCCTCTGCCCTGTAGTAGTCTCTCAGGTACCCCTGAGCCCAGAGATCTCCTACAAGGTGCATTACCTCTGACTGTGGGGTTATGGGATAGGCTATAGCTATATCCACGTTGGCCCTTTTGACGGCCTCAGCCATAGCCTGGGCTCCCGTTATAAACTTACGTTCCCTTGGAGCCTCTAAAAGAAGATAATCTGCATCTACAACTCTTTGCTCTGGCATGGCCTACCTCCTTACTCGGTTTCTGTTACTTGCTCACCCCTTCTGGGTATCAAAAGATAAGCATACTCACCATAGTCAAGAGTGGACAAGGTCTCATAGTTCTCTGGCGGTAGGGATGGATTCTCGGGTGGAAGCTTTGGCTCCCACTTTATACCCATCTCCTCCCTGACCTGGACTACGACGTCCTTAAACTTCCTTATCTCCTCTGCATGGACATCTCTAAGAGATACCATGGCATCCTCGTGACCCATCTCTGCACACAGTGCTATGGTAAAGCAGTTGGTACCTGCTCTTATCATCCTCAAGGATAGGTTAGCGTAGTGACAGTGAACACCTACAAATATGCACACCTCTATCTTGTTGTGGAGGATGGTTAGGTTGGGATGGTTGGGGTTTATCTCAGCCTCTGGGTCTATCTTGGGATACTTGGGCCTGTAATCAGGCATTGGGATTATCCTGCAGTTGGGTATCTCCATGGCAAGCTCGAGTACAGCCTTTGCTTTTTCCATGGCTGCAGCGTTCCATCCCCAGAGTACTAGCGGACCTGGGAAGATGGTCGGGTTCCTACGTGTAAGGAGGGCTTTTGCAGCCTCTCTCATAGCTACCTCTTCATCTACTATCTCACCGTACAGCAACGCCTTTCCTGGTGGTGGAAGTTCTACTCCTTCAAAAACTGCAGGCGTGGGCATGTAACCCACCGGACCAGGTAGAATCCTACCCATGCTACACCTCCGTTTTACTGGTTTAAAAAAAGTTAAGCAGGTTCTTATATGCTGTCAAGTGAAAAGGTATGATTTTTATCGTATTGGGAATATATTATTTTTCCATGTTTTTAAAGCTTAAGGTAAGGAGACAATTGGGGCAGGATGTATGGTATCAGACCTTTGAGGTTCCCTATCAGGAGGGCATGACCTTTCTTTCGGCCTTCTGGTGGATAAAGGAGAACATAGACAATAGCTTTACCTTCAGACACTTCTGCAGGGCTGGTATATGCGGCACTTGCACCGTTCAGATAAATGGCTTTCCTAAGCTTGCATGCAAAGAGCAAGTACTACCTTACGTACTTCTGGGAGAACCCGTGGTAGTTGAACCTCTCAAAAACTTTGAAGTGATAAGGGACCTGGTGGTAGACAACGAAAAGGTTATAAGGAAGATGAAGGAGCTCAAGCTTTGGATAAGCAGTGACTCTTCTGATGTAAGAATAGAAGCGCAGATAAGTCAAAAGATAGAGAGCGCTGCCGATTGTATACTGTGCTGTGCATGTCAATCTTACTGTCCTCAGGTTCTTGAGAGTGTGTACGCCGGACCTCTGTTCTTCGCCAAGATATACAGGTTTATAGAAGACCCGAGGGAAAAAGAAAAAGAGCTAAGACTAAATCAGGCTGTTCAGATGGGACACCTCTATCACTGCCTTTCTTGCAACAAGTGCAACAACGTCTGTCCTAAAGAGGTAGAGCCGGCAACCCTCATAAGAAGGCTCATGCTCTATGCTGTGGACAATACTCCTGCTTCTCCTTAACCTATGCTATGCATCTCTTGAAGAAGACATAAAGAGGAGGATAGAGGATACCTTCGGAAAGGATAGGGTAAAGGTTTTAAGGGTAAAGTTTGACAGAAAACCCGAGGATTCAAAGCCCTGTGACTTTGTTTTTGATATGGAGTATGGGAAGTTTAAAAGCCTGGTATACCTCTACTGCAAAGGAGAAAAGTACACGGCTTATGTAGATCTTCTTTGGGCTTACCCTGTGTTTATAGCCAAGGATGACATACCAAAAGGAACGCGTCTGAGCCCTGAAATGTTCGTAAAAGAGCTAAGGTACTCCAAGGTGATACCTTCTGACCTTCTCATAAGCGAGGAGGACATAAACAGCATGCTTACATCTACCAACATACTAAAGGGGACAGTGCTCAGAAGATCTTTGACGAGAAGTGTACCCGTAGTCCTTAGGGATCAGGAGGTATTGGCCATCTACAGGGAGGGTAACCTTTTGCTTGAGTTCAAGGCTAAGGCTTTGGAAAATGGAGAGGTAGGCAAGATAATACGCATAAGGCATGGAGAGAAGATCTTGAGGGCGAAGGTGGTGGGTAAAGGGAAGGTGGAAGTGTTTTGATAGTGGGGGTGGACTTGGCCGGAAGTGAGAAAAGAAACACGGGCGTGGCCTTCTTTCAAAAGGGCATAGTAAAGACATTTGTGGTAAAGTCGGACGGTGAGCTTATGGAGATCTGCAGAGGCTTTAGGCTTATCTTTGTAGATGCTCCCCTCTCCATACCCAAGGGAAGGAAGAACATAGATGATAGAGGAGAACACTTTAGAGAATGTGACAGAGAGCTAAGAAGAAGGGGAATCAAGTTCTTTCCTGTGACCCTTGGACCTATGAGACAGCTCACCAAAAGGGCCATAAACCTAAAGGGACTGTGGGAGTCTGAGGGAAAGAGGGTTTATGAAACTTATCCAGGGGCCTTCTATGATCTTATGGGTGTGCCAAGGAAGGACAAACAGGCGATACTCAGCTTCTACAGAAGCTTCCTAAAGCTTGAAGAGAAAGCATACACGCAGGACGAGCTTGATGCTGTAGCTTGTCTGGTGGTCGGGCTTTTGTTTAACTTGGGTCTACACGAGGTCATAGGTGGTGAGGACGGAACCATAGTCCTGCCTAAAAGCCAGGAAGCCTTAGCCCTCCTAAGAGGTACTTAAGGTCGTTGTCCGTGAAGAGAAGTCCAACACCACCAAAGGCTCCTCTAAGCTTAGAGTTAAGAAGATCATCCCCACCCACTCTTACGTAGACAGGCCCCTTTACTTTGTACTCCACACCCACCTGTAAGCTTGGTTTTAGGTCCTTATCCTGAGGCCTGTCCTTTCTGCCAGAGTTCCACAGGTCCGAGAAGAACGTAACCCTGTTACTGTATACAAAGTCTAGACCAACTCCACCTGTGGATTCCTTTAGACCTGCCCTCACAACTAGCTTTTTGTCTCCAAACACAGGGAAGAGAACTGCGTACTGAAGGGTGATCTGAGGCTTGAACTCCTTCTTGACTACGTACTGATTGGGAAGGATCTCCTCCTTGTAAACTCTTCCCCTAGAATTGCCTACTATCTCCAGAAGGTAGTACTTTCTTTCGTCGGGTTGAAGTTTGAGGGTTAGTATACCCTTTGTGTCTCCAGCCTTGTAGAGCTCACCCCTAAAACCTACGTACAAGTTTGTCTTGTCGGCTACCTCTCCGGCTTTTGAGAAGGTCCTTGTGGCACTGGCTATGTTTCTGTAGAGCTCATCGTCCGTTATCAGCTTACCCAACGTACCTTCTCCTCTCTCCAGCTTCTGGGCTATGTAATCAAGCCTTTTGGTAAGCTGGGCTATATTCTGGGTAGTTTCTTTTATGTTTTCCCTGTTTTCTGTAGCTATAAGGTTTAAGTTCCTGGAAAGGTCATTTAGGTTACGTGATAGCTCTGGAAGTGTTTCTTTTAAATCCTGGGATAAAGCTCGTAGGTTAGATATGGCTACTTTTATGTCCTGCCTGTTCTCGGTAGCTATGGCGTTCAAGTTTTCGGAGAGTCTTTCAACAGACTCTATGGCCGTAGGCAGTGTCCTGTTTAGAGAAGCAAGCAGGATGTTTAAATTGGCTATAGCTTGCCTTAGGTTTTCTCTGTTTTCCATGGTTATCCTGTTTAGGTTATCTGTAAGCACTGCTAGGTTCTGGGCTATGGCCCTTATGTCCTCTCTGTTCTCTGTAAGAATGAGTTGAAAGTTTTGTGCCAGTAGCTTTATAGCCTCGGATGCGTTGGTCATCTCCTTCACGAGCCTGTCGGTGTCTGCGTAACCTAAGGTGTTCTTTATGTAGCCACCCTCTTCCAAAGTACCAGCTGAAGGAGTGCCAGGGGTTATGGAAAGGTACTTATCACCCATGAGTCCCAAGGTTCCTATCTGTGCTGTGGCGTCTTTGTAAAGGGTTATGTCCTTATCCAGTTCAAAGACCACCTCCACCTTCCCATCCTTGAGTCTTATGTCCTTCACCTTTCCGCTTCTTATGCCGGCCACCCTTACCTCAGCACCCTTTGATAGGCCACCCACTTCATCAAAGATCACCTTGTAGACTCTACCGGAGGGTTTAAGGAATGGAACTTCACCGAAGGTAAGGATCAAAAAAGCAAAGCCAAGAGCTACAACAACGACAAATACACCAACCTTTACCTCGTTAGTAAGTTTCATGTTAAGAACAATTATAGAACCTTAAGGCTTAAGTCTATCCACCTGGCCGAGTGGGTTATGGCACCCACTGATATAAAGTCTACACCCTCTATGGCATACTCTCTTATGTTCTCTAAAGTTATGTTTCCAGAAACTTCCACGAGCAGCCTACCCTTTATTAGGTTGACCGCCTCTTCTACCATCTGGGGGCTGAAGTTGTCCAAAAGGACCATGTCCACACCACAGAAAAGGGCTTCCTCCAGCTCCTCAAGGCTTTCCACTTCCACCTCTACCTTGTAAGAAGGTCCTATCCTCTCCCTTACCCGACGTACAGCCTCCCTTATGGAACCTGCCAACCTCTTGTGATTGTCCTTTATAAGGACCATATCGTAGAGGGCAAAACGGTGGTTGTTTCCACCACCCACCCTAACGGCGTACTTTTCAAAAAACCTAAGCCCTGGAGTAGTTTTCCTCGTGTCCAACAGCCTCACCTTGGTCCCCTCAAGCCTCTTTACAAACTCCCTCGTCATAGTAGCTATACCACTCAAACGTTGAAGCAGGTTAAGAGCAGTCCTCTCCCCAGACAGAACAACATCACCAGCCGCATCTATCTCCATGAGCACGTCCCCTTTAACTACCCAGTCACCCTCTTGAACCATAAGGGTTATATGTGCCTCACCCAAGAGCTCAAAGACCCTTTTGGCAAACAAAAGCCCAGCCACCACACCCTCTTCCTTCGCCTTTATCTGGGCTCTTACCCTTTCTCCCCTAAATACACCCAGGGTAGTTACATCACCGTGTCCTATGTCTTCTTCCAAAAACTCAAGCAGTCTTTTATCTATAAAAGGCTCCATCATCTTCTCACAAAGGGAGTTTTAAACCTGACTATTCTAAAGTATAGCCACGTGTATAGGACTATGAAGAGGAGAACAAAAAGGATGAGGATAGGTGTTCTGTTCCAGAAAAAGAGGGCAGGCACCACGCACAGAAGGTGTAAAGACCATATAAAGGGAGAAGTCTGGGAGTTTAAAAGAAGGCTGTCGGCGTCCGTACCCAAAAGTGACCTGCTGAGCCTTTTGTAGAGCAAGCTATGAAGATGTAGAGTGTCTGGATGCATAGCTCCAGAACCTCTTAAAAATTTCCTCCTGTATATAGAAAACAGAGTTTCCCATACAGGGTAGATGAGAAGAAGCATCACAAACCATGGAGATACATCGGCATACCTGTGGGTCAGCAGGATCCCAATAAGACCGTTCAGAAAACCAAGCAGGTAAGCGCCCGAGTCTCCGAGAAAGATAAGACCAAAGGGATAGTTCCAGAGGAAGAAACCAAGGGTTGCAGAAAAAGCAGAAAGGCTAAGGTACAAAAGAAAGTAGTCATTATGCAGAAAAGACACATAAGAGTAAGCAAGGAAGTTCATCATAGCAACACCGCTAGCAAGACCGTTAAAACCGTCTATGATGTTAAAAGCATGACAAAGACCAGACACAGCAAATGCCGTAAACAAAAAGGCAACAGGATAGATGCTAAGAAGGTAGTCGAAGGGAGCAACATCAACCCTACTCACCCAAGCTTTTAGTAGAAGTACCAGAGCAGCACCAGACAAAAAGCCAGCCAACAGCCTAACCTTTGGTCCAACTTTCCTTGTGATATCTTCCACAAAACCAGCAGTAAAAACAGGAAGAGAGGACAAGACAGCCAGAAAGTACTCCCTTGAAAAGTCCTTTCTAACCCAGTAAAAGGAAAAAGTCACAAGGATTAGGGAGGCCATGATAGCAAGACCCCCAAGCCTTGGAGTAGGCCTTTTGTGGAACTTCTGAACCCCATAGGTTGGGTCGTGAGCCAAGTTGAGCCTAATAAAGAAGAGGGAAAGTAAAAAGCTAACAAAGAATGCAAGTATTAAGTAAGGCATGACTCTATAAGCTTAAGGTACTTGTCTATGACTATCCTCTCGTCAAACTCTTCAAGGACCATCTTCCTACCCTCTTCTCCCATAGCCTTCCTCTCCTCTTCCGAAAGCGTAAGGAATTTTATCATAGCATCGGCCAAGGACTGAGGATCCCTAGGTCTTACGAGAAAGCCATTCTGGCCCTCCTTGCACACCTCCCTGCAGCCTACTGAGTCTGTGGTGATTATGGGCTTTGCCATGGCCATAGCTTCAAGAAGGACCCTAGGAATTCCCTCACGGTAATAAGAAGGCAAGACTACTGCGTCTGCTTGAGCTATGAAAGGTCTTACATCCTGGGCCTGTCCCACGTACTTTATAAAACCTTGCTCCTGAGCCTTTTGGATGTGCTCCCTTGGAACGCCGGCAGGGTTTCCCTCGTCAAAGGGTCCCAAAAGCCAAAGCTCAGCACTTATACCCTTCTCCCTTAGAATCCTTCCAGCCTCCACAAACTCCCTAACTCCCTTATCCCAAAGAAGGCGCGAGATCATAAGAAAGATAGGCTTTTGGTTTGTTTTTTTTACTTCCATGGGATAGAAGTACTCAGTGTTAATTCCCTCACTTTTTATAAGTATAGCTTTTTGTTTTTTAACAAGTCCTATAGATAAGAAGTTTTCCATATCTTCTTCATTCAAAAAAACAACTTTTTGATTAAAAGAAAAAGCAACCTTATAAAGAAGGTTTACCAATGTTTGAAGAACCCTTTTTTGTATGTAAACATATCCAAGTCCTGTCACAACGCTTATACTTTTTATGCCAAGCAGTCCACATGCTACAGAGCTATAGATGTTTGGCTTTATGGTGAAGTTTATCACCAGGTGTGGCCTTAGCCTTCTGTAGATGCTCACATACTCAAACAGAAGTCTTAGGTCTTTTATGGGGTTTTTGCCCTTCCTGTCTAAGTTTCTTATGGGAGAGAAGTCAAAGCCCAAGGCTTCTAGCTTCTGTGAAAATTCATCTTCTGGAGCCACGGCCATAACTCTAAAGCCTCTTTCTTGCAAAGCCTTCATAAGCCCAAGCCTGAAGTTGTACAGAGAAAAGGAGGTGTTAGAAGAGAGGACTATGCTTTTATTTTTATCACTCATTATAATCATACATCTTAATTTTATAATGAAGAGGATACGTTTTACCTTTTAAAAAGCATTTTAAAATGGAGGCACTAGGGATGAAATCCGTAATCCTTGCAGGTGGCTCAGGTACAAGACTTTATCCAGTAACTCAGGTTGTAAACAAGCATCTTCTCCCCATTTATAACAAACCAATGATTTACTACCCCTTATCAATTGCCATGTTACTTGGAATAAGAGAGATTTTATTCATAGTAAACCCCGAAGATCTTCCTGCTTTTCAGAAGCTTTTTTCGGATGGCTCCCATCTTGGAATGAGTATAAGCTACAAGATTCAACATAAACCAAACGGTTTGGCTGAAGGTCTAATACTTGCAGAAGAGTTTATCGGCAATGATAACGTTTTGTATCTACTTGGAGACAACATATTCTTCGGACACGGTCTCATAGACGTACTCAGGCAGGCAAAAGAAGAACTAGAGCAGTACGGAGGAGCTTGTGTGTTCGGATACTATGTACACGATCCTGAAAGGTTTGGAATCTTAGAGTTTGACGAAACAGGTAGAGTGATATCAATTGAAGAAAAACCAAAAAAGCCAAAGTCAAACTATGCCGTTGTAGGAATGTATCTCTACGATCCAGAAGCGGTCGAGATAGCCAAGTCCATAAAACCTTCCCACAGAGGAGAGCTTGAGATAACCAGCGTAAATCAGGTGTATCTTGAAAAGGGAAAACTAAGGGTAAAGCTATTTGGAAGAGGATTTGCATGGTTTGATGCCGGCACTCACGATAGCTTCCTGGAGGCTGGGGAGTTTGTGGCAACTATTGAAAGAAAAACGGGGCTCATGATAGGTTGTATTGAGGAGATAGCTTACAGGAATGGCTGGATAGATAGATCCCAACTTCTTAAACTTGCAGAACATTTAAAAAAGACCGATTACGGAAAGTATCTAATAAAGCTCGCAGAAGAAGGTAAGTAAATGTATAAAACAGTTGACAATCAAAGAAGTACTCAGGTATAATGACCTTAGTAGGAAGAAATGTCTGGCGGTAACTTTACCTTTAGAAGGCTTGAAATTCCCGATGTGATCTTGATTGAACCTAAGGTGTTTTTTGATAACAGAGGTTTCTTTATGGAATTCTACAAAGCAACAGAGTTTGAGATGAACGGTATAAAGTATAAATTTGTTCAGGATAATCACTCATACTCAAAGAAAGGCGTGCTCAGAGGTTTGCATTATCAGTTGAATCCCAAGGCTCAAGGAAAACTCGTCCGTTGCATAAGAGGAAAGATCCTAGACGTTGCGGTTGATATAAGAAAAGGCTCGCCGTGGTATGGAAAATGGGTAGCTGCTGAACTTTCAGAAGAGAACAAGCTTATGCTTTGGATACCACCAGGTTTTGCTCACGGTTTTGTTGCTTTAGAAGACAGCGAAATCATCTACAAATGTACAGCAGAGTATGATCCAGCCTTGGATAGAGGCATTCTTTGGAATGATCCGGAGATTGCCATAGATTGGCCCATAAGTGACCCAATTCTATCCGCAAAGGATGCAAATTTACCTTTGTTGAAAGATGCTGATAACAACTTTGTTTATGAGGGAGAATCATAGATGAAGCTTCTCGTGACTGGTGGAGCAGGGTTTATAGGAAGTGAATTTGTAAGGCAAGCTGTAAAGCGTGGCTACTCAGTAGTAGTCGTAGACAAGCTTACTTATGCAGGAGACTTAGAAAGATTAAAAGAAGTATCCCAAAACATCATCTTTTATAAGATTGACATAGCCGACTTTAAAAGCCTAAAAGAAGTTTTTGAAAATCATAGACCAGAGGCGGTGATACATTTTGCTGCTGAAACACACGTAGACAGGAGCATACTTAACCCCTATGATTTTCTGCACTCAAACATAATAGGCACCTACAACCTCTGTGAGCTAAGCAGGAGATATGAAGTAGAAAAGTTTATAAACATTTCAACAGATGAAGTTTACGGAGAACTTGGAAACGAAGGAAAGTTTACAGAACAAACACCCCTTAATCCAAACTCACCCTATTCAGTAAGCAAAGCCTCTGCAGACATGTTAGGAAGGGCATACTACAGAACTTATGGACTGCCAGTGATCACAGTAAGACCATCAAACAACTATGGACCATGGCAGTATCCTGAAAAACTAATTCCTGTTGTAATAGCAAAGGCATTGTTAAATGAACCGGTGCCAGTTTATGGAGATGGCTCAAATATAAGGGAGTGGCTTTATGTTGAGGATTGTGCTGAGGCAATATTCGACATACTTGAAAAAGGTAAAATTGGAGAGGTTTATAACGTATCAAGTGGTGAAGAGAGAAGAAACATAGAAGTCGTATCTATGATACTTAAGCTGCTCGATAAACCATTGGAGCTAATAAGTTTTGTAAAAGACAGACCAGGACACGACTTTAGATACAGCTCAAGCTTTGAAAAGCTGAAAAACGAGTTAGGTTGGCAGCCAAAGACTACCTTTGAAGAAGGATTAGAAAAGACTGTCAGATGGTATATTGATCACCAGGATTGGCTCTTTAAAAAAGTGAAAGAGGTAAGAGATTACTGGGAAAAAGTATACAGATGAAGATCCTCATCACAGGTGCCAAAGGACAACTTGGAAGTGAATTTTTAAAAAAACTTAATAACAATAACAATATAAACCTCTTAGCTCTCGGCAAAGAAGAACTTGACGTTGGTAACTTTGAACAAGTGATGGAAGTATTTGAAAGTTTCCGCCCCGATATTGTTATAAACTGCTCAGCTTACAACCAGGTGGACAAAGCAGAGACAGAAAAAGAGCTTGCTTACCGGGTGAACGCCGAAGGACCCAAGAATCTCGCCAAAGCATGCGAAAAATACAAAGCCTACTTAATCCATTACTCCACAGATTATGTGTTTGATGGAAAAAAGGAGGGGCTATACACGGAAGATGACCCACCCAATCCACTTAATGAGTATGCAAAAAGCAAACTCATGGGAGAAAAACATATTCAGGAGATACTTGAAAACTATCTTATCTTCCGTGTAAGCTGGGTGTATGGAGAGGGAAAGCAAAACTTCCTCTACAAACTCATGCAGTGGGCTCAGACTCAAGAATACCTACGGATAGCATGTGATGAGTTTTCTGTACCAACATCAACAAATACCATCGTAGAGGTTACCCTAAAAGCCATAGAGCAAGGGCTTACTGGTCTGTATCATCTTGTCAACTCTGGCTACACCTCTCGTTTTGAATGGGCAAGGGAATTTTTCAAGCTTAAGGGCATCCGGAAGTTCATATACCCTGCTTATCAGTCTGACTTTAACCTACCCGCAAAAAGACCTCGCTTTTCTGCGATGAGCAATGAAAAAATATGTAAGACGCTTGGAATAGAGATAGAAGAGTGGGAAGAAAAACTTGCCAAAGATGTGTTAGAATTAGGTATTTAGAGTAGGGAAGCTTTTGAGGAACCATAGTGGGAGGTGTAGGTATATGTATAAACCTTTGGTTTCTGTAATAATGCCAACTTACAATCATGAAGCATACATATCGGAAGCTATTCAAAGCGTAATAGATCAAACTTATGATAATTGGGAGCTTATTATAGTTGACGATGCATCAACAGACAATACATACAAAATTATCCAAGAATTTGCAAACAAGGAGAAAAGAATAAAAGTCATAAAACATTCTAGAAATTACGGTCCATTAGAGCTATACAAAACTTATAATGAAGCACTTAATGAAAGTAGAGGTGAATGGATAGCAATACTTGAAGGAGATGATGTTCTACCAGTTTATTCACTTGAGGAAAGAGTAAAAGCCCTTAATCAAGCTCAAAATAAAGAAAACATAGTGTTGATACACGGATATTGTGGAAGGATATGGGAGCAGACTAAAAAGGTGGATATTGCATCCCATCTTTTAGCAAACTATCCAGAAGTAGTAAACAACAATCCTATGGGAGCAGCCTTGAAAGTTTTTTTAACAGGACGCAATTTAATCTACACTCAAACTGTAATGGTTAAAAAACAAGCTCTTCTAAAAATTGGCGGGTTTATTCAAGAACCTAAAGAGATTAGATTAGTTGATTTTCCCACCTGGGTGTTTATTTCCATGGAGGGACATTTCCTTTTTGTTCCTGAGGTTCTTGGCTTTTGGAGAAGGCACAGTAGCTCAATTACTTGGAACAATCATGTTGTTATACTTGAGAATTATGTTAAGTTTTTAAATATCTTTGTAGAAAAATATTTCTATAAATTGTTAAAACTAGGATTTAACGAAGAGCTTCTAAAAGATTGTGTAGGATTCACATCTATTTTAGACATGTTGAATGCCCCTTATTTATCAAAAGAAGGTTTAAGTAGGATTTTGAGATTTTCACCAAATGCTAAATGCTTGAAGTACATTTCAGAACAACGATCCCTGTACACGATAATGTACATACTATACTGGATTGTAAAAGCTACAAAAAGTCATAAGCCTTGGCAGATCGCCCTTAGACTGAAAAGGAAAATAACCTCTAGATTTCTAAGTGATTACAAACCGTATTTTTATAGGGAGTTTAAAGAACCAATAAGATGCTAAAAAATTTTATCATACCTTTTATCCAGAACAAAAGCTAAACTAAACGCCGACATAAGCATTATAAACCCGTACCTCTTACGGTATATGGCTCCTACGTTGGGTTCAGACAGGACGTGTAGCCAGATGATCGACAGGCTAACCATGGTAACCACCCAAAAAGATAGGTCCTTTCTGAATCTGTAGACAACAAAAGGAAACACTGCCAAACAAAGGTAGATAAATAGAGCTTCAAAGGGTGTTATGTATCTTGCCACAGTACCACCCGGTGTCCCACCTTTGGTAAACCACATGTTAGGGAAGGGAGCAAAAAGACCTATCTGTAAAGCTCTTGGCATGTACTTAACAAAATCCCAAAAAGAATGCGGTATAAAATCGTGGTCTATGTTCCCCGCATGGTTGGAGTAATACCTAATAAAAGACTCTCTCACACTGGCTAAAGACCAAAACATGTTGTCCAATTTTTCGGGTAAGAAAGGTGTTCTTATCCAGCTTGACTGAAGCTCACCTGATTGCGGCTGATCCGACTGTAGTTGATTTAACTGTTGATCCGACTGTATTTGATTTAACTGTTGATCCGACTGTATTTGATTTAACTGTAGATCCGACTGTATTTGATTTAACTGTAGCTGTGGAAGAAGTGGGTTGATAAGAATTATCATACAGACAGCTGTCAAAAACCTTAGTACATTGGTCTTATAATCCATCCTCCTGATGAAGATGTAGACAGAAGACACTAGAAATATAAGGCTTAGGATGGCTATTATGTACTTCAACGGTATAAGCATATGCTGCCTTGAAACGTACACAAAAAGGATACCTACGCTAAAGGGAATCAAACCATAGAATGGATTTCTTTTTATGAGGAGTACAAAGGCAAGGAACATAAGGTAAAAGCCAGCTATGTAAAGGCCATCCCTGTGTATCTGACTTGTCCAGGTTAAAGAAGATGGGAATATAAGGAAGGGCACAGAGGCCAGAAGCGACACCTTTTTACCAAAGCCAAAGAGCCTGAGGATACCTATGAGGGTGATAAAGGCAAGTGCATGCAGGAAGGCGTTGTAGAAGAGCATCACCCACGGCTTGTGTATACCAGTCAGAGCGTAAAAGAAAGCTGTTATACCAGCCATAGGCTGGTAGTTGGGTTCTGGTTTTAGCGTCCAGGCGTGCCATCCTTCCCTTTCTATCCTGTTGGCAAGTACCACAGCATCCTGATGAAACTCTATCCAATCACCACCCACCATAAGCCCCTCACCCCAGTGAGCCTGAGGAAAAAGGTAAGGGAGCACAACAAACTGGACGGCAAACCCAGTCAGTAACGTGTAAAGGTAGGCAAGCAAGAAGGCCTTAAGGTAAAACCTCATCGATCACCTCCTGCCATTCTTTTATGATCTTTTCAACGTGGAAGTCGTAAGCTCTTTGCATTCCTCTCTCTGAGTACTCTTTTAGTATACTCTCATCTTTGAGCATGCTTTTGATGACCTCTACCCACATCATCTCTTCCTGGGTTAAAGGTTCATCCTGTAAAAAACTTCCGTCAAGCACGGGCATGAGCACTCCGTACTTGGCAAACTCTGGCTTATCTGTCTGATGTCTGTAATCACTTCCAGGAGCCAATATCTCCCTAGGACCAGACCTACAGTCTGACGAAACAACAGGAACACCACAAGCCAAAGCCTCAACCAAAACATTACCAAAGCCTTCAAAAATAGACGGAAAGAGGAATAGCTTAGCCCTTGAGATGTATTTGAAGGGGTTTTCTCTAAAGCCCAAAAAGTAGACGTCAAAGTCTTCTGAAAGTTTGTCCTTGTCCCACAGATAAGCCCTAAGACCCAAGGTCTTGCAAAGGTTATAAAGGTAGCCCTTTAGCTCACCCTCGCCAAGGATCAAAAGCCTCAGGTCAGGAAACTCCTCCTTTAGACTCCTAAAGATCCTCAACAGATACCACTGACCTTTTGGTTTTGTAAGCCTTCCCACGTTGATAAGATATGGAAAGCTTTTAAAAACTTCCTCTACGTCTTCCTTTGCCTTCTGCTGGATCTCTTCTACCGGATAAGGGTTGTATATTACCCTTATCCTCTCCTCTGGAACTCCTAACCTAACAAGGCTTTCCTTGACCCCATGCGAAACGGCTATGCATAGGTCAGCTTTTGGATAAAGTTTCTTGATCAACCATTTATATGCAGCAACTACAATCCTTCTTCTCCAACCTATACCTATGAAAGGATCTTTCTCAAGGGCTTGTATAAGATCAAAATGCACTGATATTACAACTTTTTCTTGAGTTTTAGTCATTACGTTTAGGAAATTTGGGCCTTCCAGGAAACTAATGGCACATCAAACTGCTGCCTTTCTTTTAAATCTTTAAGCTTTTTATATCGCAAATAAAATCTTTTTACCTTAGTTAGAAGCTTCATAGATGCTGGTAGATCCCAAATAAGAACTTCACCTTCATAAGGATAGTCTATTTCGTTTTGAAACAGTATTATAGTTTTCTCAAAGCTTTTTAGGTATAGAGATAAGACGCTTGCAACTTTTTCAGCTCCACCCTTGCCTAAACTGTACAATATCAACAGGAGCTTTTTCATTACCTACCTCCTAAATTCTATTTTTTAAACTTTCCTGCCTTGGAAGTATAGATTAAGACCCTCTTCTATAAGCCACAGAGGAATGGTAGGAATTGTAAAAGCCACATCCCTTGTCAGCCTAAGCATTCTATAGAGCAAACTCCCTAAGCCGGGTTTGGACGTTTTTGAAATAGTCCTAAGGATCGGTTTGTGAGCCTTTTCTATATCAATTCCAAAGAGTTTTAGGGTTATTGCCTCTGTGTGAGGTATCAAAAGACTAAAGTTTCTTACAGAGGGATGGACTTCCGAATCAAAACCTACTCTTTTTAAGGTCTCCTCTAGAGCTTTCTGGGAAAACCTAAGGAAGTGATGAGGTGGAAAGTCGCCAGGATAAAGTTTGGAATACAGTTTCATGATTATACTATTCCTGTTTGGTACGCTTCCTGCTATGTAGCCTCCGTTTTTTAAAAGCCCTCTTACCATCCTTAAGAACTCCATGGGTTTATCTTGGTGTTCCAGAACTTCAAAGAAGGTGATCACGTCAAACTTTATGTTCTTCTCCTTGGCAAACTGATAAAACTCCTCCAAGCTCATGGCGTAGATAGTATCCACGCCGACTTTTTTCCTGGCAGTCTCCACGCTCTTGCGGTCAAAGTCTATACCCCACACTTCAAAGCCTTGTCTCTGAGCCTCTTTTAAAAAGATCCCATCACCACAACCTACGTCAAGAAGCCTCCCTTTTATATGTTTCGGGAAAAGTTTAAAGAACGGAGCTGAGTAAGCAGGTATCTTATTTCGCGAGCCTTCATGAAATTCCCTGTATGGTGTTAGGTATTCACTCTCATAAAACTCTGGTATTATCTTCAGAGGTTCCCACCAGTGAAGATCACAGTTTGGACAGGAGTACCTTTTGTATTCCTGCTGATTGTAAGGGCTTACGTATCTTTCTGAAGGGGCTTCTACTGAGGTCTGACACACTGGACAGTTAGGCATAAAGTTCCCTCCTTTTAGGCATGATTATAATACATCTTCTTCAGGATAATGTAACCAAGGGCGCACAGCATCAGGTAGGCAAAGAAGGTCCCAAGACACACACCCACTATGCCAAGATGCATGAGCATGACCAAAAGATAGTTAATAACACCTTTTACTATTACTACTACAATAGCCAGGAAGAAAACAGGAAGTAGGTTGTTCCTTATCTGGAATACCCTGTAGAGGACAGGCCATAGGAGAGCAAGGGGCAGGGAAAGGGCATAGTACCTGGTAGCCGTTGCCGTAAGGCTTACATCCGTGTGGGTGAACGCACCATGGCCAAAGAAGACCTTGACTAGCAGGTCGGCAAAGACGAACACAAAGAGTCCAAAGGTAATACCCAGCAGGAAAAGCCTTTTAAGGTAGAAGTTTAGCCTTTCCATGGAGCCTCGGACTTCAGAGAGGGAGGTTATGGCCATGTGTTCAAACTTCAAAACCCCGGTTGGAGCATAGGCAAGCATAAGACCGTAGGTGAGGGCGGAAACTCCCTTCTCCCCCAGGGTTGAACCAAAAGCCCCGTCAACCACTATAAAGATGTGAAAGACTCCGTATAGAGCCACAAGGTAGAGAAAATGCTTTAGCATAAGCTTAGCCTTGTCGTCTAAAAAGAGATTAAACCTTATGTATTGCCTCCCCATGTAGAGCATGTACAGGGTTGCAAACAGCTGAGCTACAGAGACACTGATGGGTATCACCCTGAAGTCTCTGTAGAGGTAGAGCCCTACGGTTATGAACAGGAAGCTGAAAAAGGAAAAGAGGAGCTCTCCTACAAAGTAGACAGTAAAGAGCCTTTGGCTTCTCAGGACTGCGCCAAAATGGTGGAAGAAGAAAGAAAAGAAGAGGTAAGGGAGCAGTAGCACAAAAGAGGTTTTCGTGTACTCTATGGCAACTTTTTCGAAGCCCAAGGGTACTTTAAGGAGCAAGGGCAAGGAGAGGAAGGCCAAGAGGGTAAGAAGAGAAGCCAGTATGGTGGTGAAAGTCAAAAGTAGACCAGCAAGCTTTTCAAACTCCTCTTTGCTCTGCTGTCCTGCCACTACCAAGTTTGGTACACCTATGGAATCAAAAACATCAACAAAGATCAAAAATATCCCCATCAAGGAAAAAGCCATAAAGAAGCCATCCGTCTGGTGGGAAAAGCCGAGTAGAATGGCTATGGAGAGGTTCTTAAGGTAGCCAAAACCCCTGGCAAACAGGTTTATGAGGGATGTTTTTAAAACGGCTTCAAGGATCCTTTCCGGCTTGGAAAAATTCAAATACCTGCTTAGCATTTGCTTAGATTATACCAGGCTTGACCTCTTGCCTTACTAAAGTTTGTGTAGTATAATATATAATATTAATAGATAAGGCCCGGTAGCTCAGTTGGTAGAGCACACGGCTGAAAACCGTGGTGTCGGCGGTTCGAGTCCGC
The DNA here is from genome assembly GCF_900142435.1 of Thermocrinis minervae. Lineage (NCBI taxonomy): Bacteria > Pseudomonadati > Aquificota > Aquificia > Aquificales > Aquificaceae > Thermocrinis > Thermocrinis minervae. Next base: position 843,492 of record NZ_LT670846.1, on the reverse strand, counting down.
CCTGGGCCATAAAAATCCTATCTATTACCTGATAAGGTTTATCGTATCCTCCAGTACAGTATTGGAAGAAGTTATAACCCTAGCGTTTGCCTGGTAAGCCCTTTGGGCGGATATAAGGTTTATGAACTCTGTAGCTATGTCTACGTTAGACATTTCAAGCATTCCAGACCTTACCTTTTCTGAACCTCCAGCAGCCAGAATAGTGGGTGTAAGTATAGATGTGTACAGATTTGATCCCTTCTTTATCAACTCTTCTGGGTCTGTAAAGACAGCCAGAGCTACCCTATAGAGAGGCAAGGATTTACCGTTAGAGTAGACAGCTACAACAGAACCGTCTTCCGAAAGCACATAGACATCTACCAAGTTACCCTTTGCATAACCATTCTGATCAGCGGTAACTACAAAGTCTGAATTGTACTGTGTAATATAGGGGTCAGATACTGGAGTTCCTACGTTTACGTTTGCAGACTGCAGAGATTCACCTACGTATATCCTCCACTGGTTTGGTGGTGGAAAAGTACCACCGCTTGGTGTAGAGGCCGGTAGTGTAAGGTTTGCTGGGTTAAGGTAGTAGTAAAACTTTGTTCCGTCAATGCTTGGTTCCCTTAGAACCTGCGCGTTGTCGTAGATTATCTTACCATCTGTACTAAAGGTCACACCTGTCCAGTCGCCAGACACTTCGTAGCCTGGTGTATTAGGGTCTGTATCAGCCCTTAGGTATATGTTCCAAGTGTTTTGCCCTGTGCGTCTAAAGAAAAGGTCGGCTTGGTAAGGTGTTCCTAAACTGTCGTAGATGGTTATAGTGTACTTGTAGTTGTAGCTTGTGGGGTCTGTTGGATTGAAGGGGTTGATTGGTATGTTTGCTCCAGCGTTTAGGTTTGTGGGTGAGAGGAACCTTATAGTAGAGGTGGCCTTTGGATCAATTTGCTGAAGCACTTTTATATCTTCCAATCCTGTACCTATTATCTTTCCTTGTTCGTCCAGTTTAAAACCTTGTAGCTTAAGTCCGTTTGCATTGACCATATATCCTTCCCTGTTTATCCTAAACTCTCCATCTCTTGTGTAATAACGTACATTGGTAACAGGATCTACGACTATGAAAAGACCTCTACCCTCTATGGCTAAGTCTGTATTCACACCCGTTTGTTTGAAGTTTCCAATAGTCCATATCTTCTGGGTGCTGTCAACTACTGCGCCTGCTCCAAAAGTGGTGGATTTTAAAGTTCTTGTGACCGTGTTTAGACCTGTTATCACGGAGGACACTACGTCTTGGAATATGGGTCTACTTGCTTTGAAGCCTGTGGTATTTACGTTGGCAAGGTTGTCAGAGGTTATGTCCATCCAAATCTTGTGGACATTTAAACCTGTGATGGCGTTAAAAAAGCTCCTAAGCATGTTATACCCCTCCAGCGTATACTATCTTGTAAGGGTCTACATAAGACCCATTGCTTAGCTCAAGAATAGGGCTGTTGTTTTGGAGACTTAAAGATACTACCTTTGCTAAGTATCCAAGTTTTACACTGTCCACTTCCTGACCGTTTACATAGACCTTTACAGCGTAGTCCCCATAGGGAAGTCCAGATATGTCTAGGCGGTTAGGACCTTGGTCTAGATTCATCTGCACGCTTTTGACCACATTGCCCGCGTTGTCAACAAAATCAACTCTTGCGTTGCTTACAGCTTGTGGAGAAACTAGATAGTAGTCAAGGCCCGTGGTTGGGTTTAGAGAATCCGCGGAGAATATGAAGCTCTTACCTATCAAAGACAGACTCTGCAGAAAGGTAAACTGGTTAAGGAGAGTAGTCAGCTTGTTAAAGAAGTTCTCGGTGTAGTTCATGTACTTTACCTGGTTTAGCTTTACCATATCGTCGAGCATCTTTGAGAAATCTTGCTCTTGGAAAGGATCCTGATACTTTAGAGTTTCAAGGTATATCTTCAGAAAGTCATCCGAGGAAAGGTTGTCTATTCCCGGCGTATAGTCCTGCGGCAGTATCTTTGGCGTAGACTGGGCTACGGATTGTGTTTCATTCATAGCTTTTTCCCCTCCTTCTTTAATTCCTCTGCCAAAATTTGGGCGAAGGTTTTCTGGGTTAGGTCAGAGCCACCCAGGGCCCCTTTGAGGTCAAATACTCTCTTTTCCTTCTTTATGACTATCTCCTCTCCCCTTACTTCTACCTTAACCATGTCACCTTCCTTTAGACCTACTTTCTTTCTTATCTCACTCGGAAGGGTTATTAAACCTCTTGCCATTATCTTTGCTACGTCCTCCATGAAGTATAAAGATAATCAGACTGCATGACTCTGTCAAACAGTTTGATATTGTTTAACTGTCAAACACTTGTTAAACATCCATCTCGAGGCTCTTAAGTATGAGCTCATCTCCTTTTACCACCCTTCCGTAGCTTCCGCATACTGGACACAGTATGTTAAGTTCTTTTTTAGAATACTCCTTACCACAAGAGTCACAGTAAATCGCGAGATCTGTTCTCTCTATCTCCAAAACAGCTTGGTTTGCTACTGTACCTTCCTTGAAGGTGTTGAAGGCTACCTCCAAAAGGTGAGGTTCCACACCGGAAAGAGGACCTATCTGCAGCACTACCCTAGTTACACTCTTTGCACCTTCTTCGCTTGCATACTTCTCTATGAGGCTTATAAGGCTTTGGACTATAGAAAACTCATGCATTTAACATATCCTCGGCAGGAGTATGCCTGTGGGTGGATCCAGGAGCATCCACACTCCTGACACATAGCTTTACCTCCAATTAATGATCGTTCACTATAAATACAACCCTTTAGGCCTTGACTGCGTTCCAAAGGGTTAAAGAAAGTTCCTCTACATACTCCATTAAGGGTTTTTCCAGAACACCTTCACCATGCAGGAAGACAAGACCACCGAGTGGACCCATAAGGGTGGTAAAAGCTACGAAGAAGTCTGTATTTCTAAGCTCTCCCTTCTGTACACCGTCCATTAGAAAGAGCATTATCTCTGTGACCACCTCACCCACGCATGCAAAGCCCTCGCATCCTCCGGAGAAGACCTCCCTGTTGGCCAAGAATACCCTCAAAAAGTACTCTATGAGCTCTGGCTCCTCTATAGCTAGCTCAAAAAACGTTCTCACTATCTCCTTTATCTTCTCTCTGGCACTTATATCCTTTTCGTTTATTTCTCTTAGACGCTAAGCTATCCAAGAGGATACAGTCATCATCACCGTCTTTGCCAACTCCTCTTTGGATTCAAAGTAGTTGTATATGTTACCTACGCTTATCCCAAGAGCTTCAGCTATGTCTGGTATCGTAGTGTTGTAGTAACCCTTTTCAGAAAATAGTTTGCATGCAGTCCTTATTATCTTAAGCCTTTTTTCTTACTTGAGCCTGTCGCTAAGCCTACCCAACCACTTCACCTCCTGCGTTTAAAAATTTAATCCCTGAAGGGTGCAGTAGAGAGATACTTACTTCCACCATCTGGGAATATAACCACGATAAGACCTTCTTCTAATTCCTTTGCCAGTTGTAGTGCAGCCCATAGTGCAGCCCCAGAAGACTGACCTACAAAAATAGCCTCTTCCAATGCAAGTCTTTTGGTCATCTCGTAAGCGTCCTCCGTCTCCACGAATATAGTCCTGTCTAAAAAGCTCTCGTCAAATATGCCTGGCTTTATAGAGCTCTCTATGTGCTTTAGACCCTCTATACCGTGGAAGGGATAGGCTGGTTGGACACCAATCACCTGTATATCTGGGTTGTAAACTTTCAACCTCCTTCCTGTACCCATTATGGTACCACCTGTACCTATACCGGCAACTAGATGCGTAACCCTTCCCCCTGTTTGATGCCATATTTCTATACCGGTGGAGTAGAAGTGAGCCTTCCAGTTTGCTGGATTGTTGTACTGGTCAAGGTATACGTACCTTTCTGGGTTCTTCTCCACCAACCCCCTCACAAAGAGAATGGCTCCATCTGTTCCTTCTAGAGGGTCTGTAAGGTACACCTTGGCCCCGTATGCCTTTATTATCCTCTTCCTCTCCTCGCTTACGTTCGCCGGCATGGCCAGCTCCACAGGTACTCCAAGGGCTGCTCCTACCATAGCCAGGGCTATGCCTGTGTTTCCTGAGGTAGCGTCTATTACCACCTTTCCTTCAGTGATTAGACCCCTCTTTATGGCGTCAAGGAACATGGAAAGGGCAGGCCTGTCTTTTACAGATCCTCCAGGGTTAAAACCCTCCAGCTTTGCGTATATCTCTACCTTTGGCGATATGTCCTTAGGCAGTACCTTTCTTATCTTGACCAGGGGCGTGTTTCCCACAAGGTTTAGGATGGAGTTTCTTGCCTTTCTGTAGGGTTCGTCATGTTCTCCTAATATCCACATTACCCTTTAGACAAGTATTATATTATTTAGTGATGGATCTAAGACCGTTGAAATTGAGGAATAAGGTAGTCCCTATACCCATAATCCAGGGGGGTATGGGGGTTGGCATTTCCTGGGAAAAGCTAGCTGGAGCTGTTGCAAAGGAAGGAGCTGTAGGAGTCATATCTGCGGTTGGTACAGGTTACAGATTCCCAAACCTTGTAAAAAGAGACAAATTTGGAAGACCAATAGGTTCTATCTACACGCACAGTAAAGAAGCTTTAACCTTCATGATACAGGAAGCTAAAAGGATATCGGAAGGAAAGGGTGCAATAGGTGTCAACATCCTCTGTGCCATAACCGACTACGGAAGGGTAGTAAAAGATGCTATAGAAGCAGGAGCTGACCTTATCATTTCAGGTGCCGGTCTTCCTCTAAAGCTTCCTGAGTATGCAGAGGATGCTGACGTAGCTCTCGTGCCCATAGTCTCCTCGGCCAGGGCCCTCAACCTCATATGCAGGACCTGGGAAAAGAGGTACAAGAGATTGCCCGATGCCGTTATCTTAGAGGGTCCAAAATCGGGTGGACACCAAGGGTTCAAGTACGAAGAGTGCTTCATGGAAGAGTACCAGCTTGAAAACCTCTTTCCTTCAGTGCTTGAAGAGGCAAACAGATGGGGTGGTATACCCGTAATAGTAGCTGGTGGTGTATGGAGCTACAGGGACATAAAGGCATACATGGATGCCGGAGCTGCAGGAGTTCAAATGGCTACTAGGTTTATAGCCACCCATGAGTGTGACGCACCCGAGATATACAAGCGTATACTTCTTGAGGCTGAAGAAGAAGACATAATATTGCTAAAGTCTCCAGTGGGGTATCCATTAAGGGTGGTCAAAACTCCTTTTGTGGAAAGGCTTTTAGCTGGTTACAACGGCTGGCAAGGCTGCATATCTCACTGCATAACACCCTGCAACAAAGGAGAAGAAGCCAAAAAGGTAGGATTTTGTATAGCTGACAGACTTGGAGCTGCCTGGCTTGGAAACTACGAGGAAGGCATCTTCATAAGTGGAGCAAACGGACATCTTCTGAAAAAGCAGGGCATAATACACGTGAGCGAGCTTATAAAGATGCTTACGGGTCAAATTCCAGATCCTACGGTAGAGGAGCCTGCTAAAACAGTTTAAAGGAGGGGGTATCATGTTTAGAGCCCTTTGGACAGCAGCTTCTGGGATGACAGCCCAGCAGACAAACCTTGATGTGATATCTCATAACATGGCCAACGTTAACACCGTAGGCTTTAAAAAGATGAGGCCTACCTTTGAAGATCTGGTGTATCAAACGGTAAGAGACCCAGGAGCGCCTACATCTCCAGCCACAAGGACTCCGGCAGGCTTTCAGATAGGTCTAGGTGTGTACGTGGCAGATACCTACGGCATTTTTACGCAGGGAAACATAATCCAAACGGGCAATACTTTTGACCTTGCCATACAAGGAGATGGATTCTTTAAGGTAGTCCTTCCAGATGGAACCATAGCCTACACTAGGAACGGCCAGTTTAAACTTGATGCCAACGGCAGGCTAGTGAACACGGACGGTTATCCTCTAGATCCAGAGATTACTATACCACCGGACACCATAAGCGTGAGTATAGGACCTGATGGAACTGTATCTGTGCTAAGACAAGGAGCTACAAACGTGGAAGAGGTAGGAAGGCTTGAACTGGCCAAGTTTATAAACCCAGCTGGTTTAAGGAGGATAGGTTACAACCTCTTCATACAGACGGACGCCTCGGGCGACCCCATAATAGACAACCCAGGGAACCAAGGACTTGGCACCATAATGCAGGGATACCTAGAAGCTTCTAACGTAAACATAGTGGAAGAGATGGTAAACCTCATAATAGCCCAGAGGGCCTTCGAGTTCAACACCAAAGCGATAATAGCTTCTGATGAAATGCTCGGTCAAGTAGCTAATCTGAAGAGATAGTGTAGAATATCTTCTTGATGTATGGCGTTTATAAACAGGGGATCTATAACAGAAGAGGAGAGCTAGTATTCTATGAACTTTTTCTTGAGGAAACCACTTCTGGTAAGTATCCAGAAGGTGTAGATCCTCTAAAGGCTACAAGCATAGTGATAGATGTAATAACAGAGCTGGGCCCTAGGAACGTAGGTGGTGGCAAGCTCCTGTTTATAAACGTACCAGCCATATTTTTAGAAGCATCCATGTTTGATTTATTACCCCCAGAATACATAGGTATTGAACTTGTTGAAAATAAACGGCTGAGCAGCACATTCTATGAGAACATAAAGGTCCTTTTAAGACGAGGCTTTAAATTTTGCATAGATGATTTTGGCTTTGAGAAAATAGATTACCTACCTTTGCTGAACAAGTGTCATTATGTGAAGATAGACATAAAAAACAGTCCGTACGATGAAGAAGAACTCACTGAAGTGATCGGTATATTGAAGGACCTTAAAAAAGGAATAATAGCAAAAAATATAGAGACCAAGGAAGATTACGAATTCGCGATAGAATTAGGGTTTGACTTTTTCCAGGGTTTTTATCTGGCCAAACCTATCCGTGTGAAAGATGCAAGAACGGTAGCCTTTATAAAGACCACTATACTAAAACTCTATGAAGCATTAAAGAAGGGAGATATAAAAAATGTTGTGGAAGTGCTAGAAAAGGATGTTGGAGCTACTTACAAGCTTCTAAAGTTTGCAAGCTCTGCTTACTTTCCAAAACCCAAAAGGATATCTACGGTGGATGAAGCCGTAGCGTATTTAGGCTTAGATAATCTGGTAAAGTTCACTATTATTCTTGCTCTCTCTGAAGTCTTCGCAGACGATGATGACATAGAGATATGGAAGAAAGCCCTCTTTAAAGCCATCCTCATGGAAAAGCTCGCAAGTATATACGCACCCCATATAAAAGAAAAAGCCTACCTTGCAGGCCTGTTTTCAACGGCGAGTGAAGCTTTAAACCAGAGTCCAGAGGAAGTAGCAAGGGAGTTATCCTTGGATGAGGACATAATCCAAGCTTACGAAGGAAAGCCCAACGAAATAGGCTTCCTGTTGTCTATAAGTAATCTACTTGAAGATGTGAACAAGAACGAAAGTCTGTTGGGAAAGGTGGCTAGGCTTCTCAACATCTCCAAGGAACACATAGAGGATATAATCCAACAAGCCAAGAAGGAATCAGAAAAGCTTCTTAGTTATACCTCTTAATCTTTTGCATAGCTGTGAAGTCCTGGGAAGAAGAGGTTTATAGCAAAGAAGCAGATAAGCACTGTAATGTATCCAAAGACGAGCATCCAGGAAGTTCTTTTACCTTTCCAGCCTAGCATCTGTCTAGCGTGAAGGTAAGCTCCAAAGAATAACCAAACTATCAGAGACCAAACTTCCTTAGGGTCCCAACTCCAATAGCCACCCCATGCCTCGTAAGCCCATAGGGAACCTAGTATTATTGACAAAGTCCACACAGGGAAAACCAAGACTACAGCTTTATAGGATATCTCTTCCAGAAGATCCTTTGAAGGAAGGAAGGAAAGGTTTGGAAACTTTTCTTTCACAAGGTACAGAAGGGCACCCCCAAAGGCTACAGTAAAGCCAGCATAACCTAAGAAGGCTGTAACCACGTGGAAGTAAAGCCAATAGCTTCTTAGTGCGGGTATAAGTGGAGTTATTTCCTTGACGGCGTATACGTCTGCAAACAGGGAAAGTAAGAAGGATACTGGGACCACTAAGGCACCCAGAAGCCTAACGTGGTACTTTAGCTCCAAAATAAGGTACAAAACACCCACCATGAAAGCCCAGAAGGTAAGGGCTTCAAAGAGGTTGCTCCACGGTGGATGGAAGGCCCCCATCTGATAGGTCTGGTAAGTTCTCCTTCCCATAGCTATAAGGTTTAAAAGCAGCGACAGGTAAAGGCTCAAAGTAGCCCATCTGCCCAAAGCTTTAGACCTTAAGAAAAGGTTCAGTAGGTAAAGAATGGAAGAAAGGCCATATCCGTAAAGTGCCAGGCGGTACCACAAAAGGTTGTCAATGGGTACCCAAGAGAGCGGAAGGGCTAAGAGGAAGGGCAAGAAGTATAAAAACTTGGAATACTCTACAGACTTGGTTCCTTTGTACTCGATTTCTCTCATGATGGTCTTTTAATATATCCTACTCTGGCTGTACATCAACCTTTATGTTTACCACTATCTCAGGGTGGAGCTTTATGGCCACCGTGTACATGCCCACCTCTTTTATAGGGTTTTTGAGCAGTATCTTCTTCCTGTCTACGTCGTATCCTAAGCTTTGAAGAGCTTGAGCGATTTCGTTCACGGTCACAGAACCAAACAGCTTACCCTTTTCACCCACCTTTCTCTTTATGCTTACCACCAGACCTTCAAGTTCCTTAGCAAGCTTCTCTGCCTTTTCCTTCTCTTTTTGAAGCTTCTTAGCTTTTTGTTGCAGTATACTCTGCACATGCTTTACGTTGGAAGGTGTGGCTCTAAGAGCCAATCCTCTCGGTATAAGGTAGTTATTGGCAAAGCCGTCTTTCACCTGCACTATATCGCCTATAGTTCCATAACCCTCTACATCCTTGAGGAGTATTACCTTCATGTTCTTACCTCCTACATGATCACGTATGGTAACAGTGCTAGCTGTCTGGCCCTCTTTATGGCAACAGAGAGCTTTCTCTGATGTTTTGCGCAGACTCCCGTTTGCCTTCTACCTATGATTCTTCCTCTTTCGGACATAAAGTTCCTTAGCTCTTCATAATCCCTGTAGCTTGGGTCTTTTCCTTGCTCACAGAAATAACAAGTTTTCTTGGCTGGTTTTTTCACTTGCATAATACCACCTCCTTAAAAGACTATGTCTTCATCGTTTTCTATTTTGTGCTCTTCTGAGTCAAGATCTTCAAAACGTTCAACTGGCAGAACTTCTTCTTCTATGGTATCCTCTACCTTTGGTTTACTTATAATCCTTACAGATTCTGCGATTATCCGTACCTTACTTCGTTTGTTCCCTTCTTTGTCTATCCACCTGTGCTGAGTAAGTCTACCTTCTACTACTACAAGATATCCCTTAGAAAGCTTAGTAGGAAGATCTTCTGCCAATCTACCATAGGCTCTCACGTCAAAGAAGTGACTTTCTTCTTTCCACTCTTCACCTACCTTATACCTTCTGTTGTAAGCTAAGGTAAACTCAGCCACCTTAGCACCTGAAGGAAGATACTGAAAGGTGGGATCACCTGTAAGCCGTCCTATTATAAGGACCTTATTGAGCAATTGCTTTTACCTCCTTTTCCTTTACCTGGAAGTTAAGCCATCTGATAATGTTGTCATTTATCTTGAAGAAGAAGTCAAGTTCGTTGGGTAGCTGCGGGTTTTCCGTCTTTATCTGGAAGACGAAGTATCTACCATGCATAAAGTTTTGTATCCTATAAGCTAGCTGCTTTAGACCCCAGTCTTCTTCGGTCAGTATAACACCACCCTTCTTCTGGATGAAGTCCCTTACGTCTTTTAAGACCTTCTGGACTTCTTCCTCTGTGAGGGTAGGCTTGAGCACGAACACACTTTCGTAATAGCGCAGAGTCTTGTAAAACTTTCTACCCATCTCATACCTCCTGGACAGTAATCCTGGCCTCCCAAGCTAAACCTGGGAAGCGATGTATATTATATACCTTAATGCTTAAGGTGATGTACTTTTCCATAATCAGGGAGAAGCTAAAGAAGTCTCAAGAGGATATAGACTTTCAAGGAAGCGTAAAGGATCTCAAAGGATACCTTTCCGAAAGGTATCCAGATCTTAGGCATCTTATAGAAGCTTCTAAAGTAGCAGTGAACGAAGAGTACGTGGACGATGACTTCCCTTTAAAGGGAGGCGAGAGGGTAGCCCTTATCCCTCCAGTCAGCGGTGGATAAGAAAGCACTGCTTGTAAGGTTTTCATCCCTCGGCGATGTGGTCCTTGTATCTTCCTTGTTTGATCCACTCATAAGCTTAGGCTACAGACCTTTTCTTTTAACCTTTGAACCTTACGGTGAGCTTTTTAGCGATGATAAAAGGGTGGAGGTAATCCAGATAAGGAAGGACGAGCTTCTAAAGACTGTAAACATCCTAAAGGGTTTTGACCTGTATATAGACCTTCACAAAAACTTAAGGAGTATGCTTTTAAGGTTATTGATAAGGGGAAGGTGGCTCTCTTACGACAAGCAGTCCATAAGGAGGAGACTCTCTGTGACCTTCAAGGTTTTCAGAAAACCCTACAACGTCCTTGAAAGCTATGGGAAGATCTTGGGCGTTAACCATATAAGGCCTAAGATAGAAGTCTCTCAGGAGAGGTTAAATCTTTTGAGGGAAAAAGTGGGGGAGGGTTTTATAGCAGTCGGTCCAGGAGCACGTTACAGGAAAAAACGTTATCCATACTTTGAAGAAGTTGTAAACAAGCTCATAGGTCTGGGTTTTAAGGTTGTTTTGGTGGGAAGTGCTGAGGAGAGGGATCTTGTTAAGCACCCGCTTGCTCTGAACCTATGCGGAGAGCTATCATTGGTAGATACCTTGGCAGTGTTAAAGCTGGCTAGGCTTTTTATAGGTAACGACTCGGGACTTTTGCACATGGCCAGGGCTGTAAAGACAAAAGTGTTGCAGATCTATGGTGGAACTCATCCCACCCTTGGCTTTTCTGTATTTGAGGATGAAGGTAAGTATCTCATCAAAGGGTTGGATTGCCAACCTTGTGATGTACATGGAAAAGGCAAGTGTAAGTACGCAGACTATAGATGTCTTGAAATTGATCCACGGAGGATAGTGGAAGAGGCTTTGAGTTTAGTAGAACCTCTCAAGTAGATTGTTAGCGCTGTTTATCTTTTGATAGGCTGAGGAGATAACGTAGTAAAGTTGTTCACCTTCAGCTATTGTTAGATCGTAAAGGGTTATGCTAAAGTCCTTGAGTATGGAGTAGAGTGTAGAGTACAAGCTTTCGTCCAGCTTTCTCTCTGGATTGGGTATGTCTCTGTATACATCGTATATGTACTGACACAAACCCAGGATGCTTTTGGCTATGTTCATAACCTCCATGTTATGGGAATACATGGAGGCGACCTCTTCGTACCTTTCCCTTATTTCCTCCTCTACGCTTCTAAGCAGCATGTCCTCAAGTAAGTACAAGGTCCTGTCCATGTTTATTACCCCCTCTCTTAATATGTACCGTTGAAAATTTTTTGCAATAGACAGCTTATAATAGGTATACGATGGACCTGATGCCTTACGAAGAAGCTCTAAGTATAGTCTTAGAAAACACAGTACTCATCGGAACTTCCGAGAGGCTTGCCTTTACAGAGTGTCTAGGTAGGGTGTTGGCAGAAGATGTACTTACCGATACGGATAAACCCCTCTTTGACAACTCGGCAATGGATGGTTATGCGGTAAGAAGTCAGGACATACAAAACGCTTCAGAAGATAATCCTGTAAGGCTTGAGGTGATAGGTGAAGTGGCCGCGGGTGGCGAGCAGACTTACACCGTAAAGCAGGGACAGGCAGTAAAGGTCTTCACAGGTGCACCATTGCCAGAGGGTGCTGACTGCGTAGTTCCTGTAGAGCTAACCCAGAGGGATGGAAATACAGTCCTCATAAAGAAAGCGTTAAAGTCAGGAGCAAACATAAGAAGGAAAGGAGAAGAGGTAAAGGCAGGGGAGGTACTTATAAAGAAAGGGACTGTCATAAGGCCTTACGAGATCGGTCTTTGTGCTTCAGTCAATAAAGCTATCTTGAGCGTATACACCCTCCCAAAGGTAGCCGTTCTATCCACAGGTGACGAGATAAAAGACGTGGGAGAACCTATAGAAAAACCATCCCAGATAAGGACTTCCAACAATTACACCATATTTGCCATGGCAAAGGCAATGGGCCTGAACGTGCAGAACCTTGGAATAGTTAAGGATGACCCAGAAACTATAAAGAAGATTCTTTCCAATATTTATGACTACGATGTTTTTATAACCACTGGTGGTGTATCCGCTGGAGATAAGGACTTTGTTAAGATGCTCGTCAGAGAAGTGGGTGTAGATGTGAAGTTTCATAAGGTTAGGATAAAGCCAGCAAAACCCATACTCTTTGGTACATACGGCAAGAGGGGACTTTTCTTCGGTCTTCCAGGTAATCCTGTTTCGTGTGCTATAGCCTTTGACCTCATAGTTAGGCCTGCCCTCCTTAAGATGATGGGAAGAGAAGACTACATGCCTACTTATCAGGAGGCTTACCTTATAAGAACCTTTGAGAGAAAGGATGCGGATAGAAGGGAGTTTGTGAGAGCAAGGGTTTGGTACGAAAATGGAAAACTCCTGTGCGACTACTCAGAAAAGCTTCAGTCTCATATGCTCACCTCTTATGTGGGCATGAACGCCTACATGGTTGTGCCTGAAGATGTAAAGCGTATAGAGGAAGGCTCTAGGGTTAAAGTGGTCTACTTCCCTTGGGTGTACTGATCTATTCTGCACTTCTTATCAGCATACTTGTATACTTTATAGGTCTATTCCCTTTCCAAGTCTGGTCTCCCAACGAGGCTTTTTATGCAGATGCCTCAAGACGTATGCTAGAGACAGGAGACTACATTACCCCATACTACAACGGTGAATTGAGGCTAGAAAAGCCTCCCCTCACATACTGGTTTGTGGTTTTGGGTTATAAGCTCTTTGGTGTAAACGAGGTGGGCCTTAGGTTTATGCATACTGTCCTTGGTCTTCTGCTTGCCCTTGTGGTATTCCTTCTTGCGAGGCTTACAGGCCAGAGCACTAGGGCTTCCACACTTGCTGCCATCATAATACTTCTGTCTGTGCCTTTCTTCGTAAACTCTCACTATGCTTCTCCGGAGGTACCTTTTTCCTTTTTTATATCCCTTAGTCTTCTCCTGTGGCAAGCTTACTATAGGTATAAGAAGTTTGTCTTCTTGCTGTTTGCCTTTCTATCCTCCTCCTTGGCCATGTGGGTAAAGGGTCCGGCGGGTTTTTTACTGCCTGCGGCTGTAGTCTCTCTCTACCTTCTTTTCACAGACCCAAAGGAGCTTCTGAAGGCAAGATACTACATACTTACAGTCCTCTCCTTAGCAGTTGGGTTGTGGTGGCATGTCTACCAGCTTGCAACGCACAGGGAGGCTTTTTTGAAAGTCTTCTTTGAGGAAAACTTAAAACGTGTTTACTCTGGTGGTGATCCATGGTACTTTTACCTTGTGGACACTCTTGCTTCCTTTTTACCTTACTCTTTTATCTTCTACCTTTCTCTTGTATGGGTGCTGTTAAGAAAAAGGAGAGAGCTGTACTTTTTCTTTGCGTGGTCTTTGGTGATTCTTTTCATCTTTAGCCTTGTAAAGCAGAAGATACCCGTCTACACTATGCCAGCTTATCCTGCTATGGCTATCCTTACAGCCAGTTTCTTGGATGGACAAGAGTGGAATAGGATAAAGGTCTGGTCTTCCCTTGCGATTTCCTCTCTCCTTATGCTTGTCAGCACCTTTGGTGTATTTTACCTGTCTCTTCCGTCTTATCTTCTTCTGTTTGTTGTATCTGCTTTCTTAGTGAGCCTGAAGGTTCCTAAGCTTGCACCTATTTACAGTATTCTTTCCTTCTACCTTATCCTCCTGTTTGGGGTACTTCCTTGGCTTGAAGCCTACAGACCTTACAAAGAAGTAGGAGAGATCTTGAAAGCCCAGAGAGCAAGCGTGTACAGCGTTGGACACTTCCTTCATAGTCTACCCTTCTACGCTGGTAAGGAAGTAAACAGGAGAGAGAGCCCAAGGCCTGGATCCTTGGTAGTTTTTCAGTGGGGTACCTTTAGTTGCAAACCCATCTACACCTTTAGAGCTTACACAGGTTCAGAATCACGCCTGCTTAAGTATATACTTGATGTTAAAAGGGGCAAAAACTTTTCAGACTTTGGGGTTTGTGTAGCGCCATGAGGGTATACATAGGTTGCAGTGGCTTCTACTATCCCGAATGGATAGGTCTTTTCTATCCTCCTCACATAAAAAGGGATGAGCTTCTAAGGTACTACGAGAAGTACTTTGTAGTGGTGGAGCTCAACTTTTCCTTCTACAGGTTTCCAGATAGAGGAACCTTGAAGAGTATGCTATCCAGGACTAGAGAGTTAAAGTTCTCCTTAAAAGCAAACAGGCTGTTTACTCACGTAAGAAGCTATACACAGAAGGATGTGGACAGCTTTCTATACCAGATAGAGCCACTTTTAAAGGAGGAAGAGAGATTTATAGCCTTACTGTTTCAGTTTCCCGAAAGCTTCCATTACAGCGAGGAAAGCCTTGCATACATAGAAAAGTTAGCTAAAGACTTTTCAGGAGTACAAAAGGTAATAGAGGTAAGGAGTAAGAGCTTTAAAAGGGCAGACTTTTACTCCTTTTTAGAAGGTATAGGCTTTTCTCTTGTGAACGTTGACGCACCCAAGAAGGGCTTTCTAGTAGGACCTTGGGTAAGCGTTGGAAGCATAAACTACGTGAGGATACACGGCAGGAACGAGGAAAATCCTTACGACTATCTGTATTCACTGGAAGAACTCAAAAAATTAAGGGACAAGATAAAGAAGCTTGGAGACAAAGACACTTACGTGTTTTTCAACAATACACCGAAGGCAAAGGCCGTCTATAACGCTCTGGAGCTTAAAAACCTTATGGGCTATCCTGCAGATATTCCAAAGAGTCTAGAGAGAAGCTTCTTGGAAAGAGAGTGGGAGTAAGAGCTCAAGACCTGCCCGTACAGCCTTATCTATCTTTTCTTCAGAGTCAAGAACTACACACCTCACCCATGGATGGTGATGATAAGACTGAGGAAAATCTTTTACAAAGATGGCCAGCGTTGGAACCCTTAAGGCTACGGCCATATGGTATGGTCCGCTGTCTGTGGAGATAAAAAGACTGAAGGACTTTATCAAACCTGTGAGCTCCGATATGCTTGTCTTTCCAGCCATATCTAAAGCTGGAAGGTCGTAATCTTGAAGGAATGCTTGGTTTATGTCCTTCTCAAAGGATGCACCAGTTAGCACAAGATAAGCATCCATCTTAGACTGTAGAGTCCTTACCACTTGTCTAAGAAGCTTTAAGGACGGCCTTCTCCAGAGCGCATCGGGTGTTCCACATCCTATGTTCAAGCCCAAGAGGGGTTTGTTAGGTATGTTGTAAAGTCTTCTGAAAGATTCTCTAAAGGCCTTCCCTTCCGGAGTTTCACACAGCTCTATAGGTGTACCTTTCCTCTCTATGCCAAGAGGTTTTAAGGCTACAAAGAATCTGTCTGTGTAGTCTACAGACTTTAGGACCTTTCTTGTAGGTTCTGCCCTTACTGTATAAAAAAGACCTCTTAAAGGAAACTCGGCTATACCCACCGTCTTTATGCCATACTTTAGCCTTGCATACATACAAAGAAAGGAGCTTTTAAGACCGTGAGGCTCCAAATCCACTATGAGATCAGGCCTTACCTTTTCCACTACCACCTCAAAGTCGTTGAAAAACCTCTTCCAATCCTTTAAAGACCTTATCCTCTTGTCTATGGAGTGAAAAGAGTTTAAGAGGCAATGCTTGGACATGAGCTCTTCAGAGACGTATCCCTTGTCCTTGGTAAGAAGCACAAGATGTATTTCAGACTCAGGATAGGCCATCTTAAAGGCTTTTAAGGCAGCGGTAACCCTCAGTACATCACCAACACCCGCCGAATGTCCCATCAAGAAAAGGGTCGCCTTAGGATCCATCCTCTACCATCCTAAACATGATAAGGTAAAGAGGAAGCATAGCATCCCAAAAGCCGGTGAAGACGATTCCACCTAGATGAACGCAGAGCATAAGAAGAAAGGGTATTTTAAGAGGATCATCTAATCTATAAACAAGAAGCCTCCTAAAGTAAGCAAACATAAACCATAGGACTCCTAAAAGCCCCAAAAGTCCCCTCTCTGTAAACTCGGATACCACAAACACAGACTCGTAGCCCCCAACAACGGAAGGGTAAGGTAGGCGTTCGGCAGGGTTTATACCGTGTCCGAACAGGATGGCAAACAGGTTTTTCTCCTTAAAGTCATCCCTTATGACCATAAGGCCAGACCTAAGGTTATACAGCCTCTTGCTTGAAAACTCATCTAAAGTCTCAAGACTTATACCCTTCTCAAAAACTACCCTTATACGTGGATCCTTGTAGTAGAAAAAAACTCCAAGCAGGAGAATAAGGGACAGAACACCAAAGGTCACGCCAAGCATAGACCTTTTGGATAGCTTGTGCCTGTAGAGCCACAGGAGCATAAAGAGAGCTAACACTAGCCCTATAAGGGTTGACCTCCTCTGACTGAAAAAGACCACAACAAGGAACAGCATTGCCGGTATCACATAGACAGGCCTTTTTTTGTACAACAGCAAGGAAAGGGAAGCAAGGAAGAAGAGAGAATAAAAGTTTGAAACTTCAAAGGGACCACCCCACAGTAGGGATATCTCACCTTTTGTGTAGTGTTTCCAGAGGAGGACTGGTATAAGCAAGAAACCAAAAGCCAGGAGTGTGTAATTTATCCGAAGGAGAAGCTCTCTTCTACCTTGCAGCCTCTGACCGTAAAAGTAGGAGAGAAGGAAGAAGCTCCTTTCTATGGCCTTCCCAGGATAGTAAGCTACAGAAGAGGCAAAGGATGGCACCGAGTACATCACAAGCGGCAAGCCTAGAATACCCTTAGGTCTTATCTCCCCCTTAAGCATCAAGTAAGCGGTATACAAGAGGACTATCAATACAAGCCCCTCAAAAAGGCTTATGGAGACGAAGGCAGAAACTAGAAGCAAGTAGATCATGGGATAAAATCTTACCAGACAATAAACCATAAGATAAGCTTATAGAGCTTATAAATGCAGCTTATGGCAGTATAAGAAAATTTTAGTCACGTGGAACTTCTAACGTGATAGCTTATTCCATAAGGAGGTTTCTCCATGGAGATAGGAGGTAGCTTTTACGACAGGAAGACCTACAGTACATGCTACATGTGCGCCTGCAGATGTGGTATAGAGGTTTACGTAAGAAACAACAAGATAGCTTACATAAAGGGTAACGACGCTCACCCTACCAACAAAGGAGTCCTCTGTGCGAAGGGTTCTTCCGGAATAATGAAAGAGTACAGCCCGGCTAGGCTTAGGAAGCCTCTTTTAAGGGTTGGTCCAAGAGGTTCAGGGCAGTTTAAGGAAATAGAATGGGAAGAAGCTATACAGATAGCCGTCCAGTGGTTGGATGAAGCAAGAAGAAAAGGCCCTTACAAAATAGCCTTCTTCACAGGAAGGGATCAGATGCAGGCCATAAACAGCTGGTTTGCAAGCCAGCTTGGAACAGTAAATTGGGCAGCTCACGGAGGTTTCTGCTCTGTTAACATAGCGGCTGCAGGTCTTTACTCCATAGGTGGTTCCTTCTGGGAGTTTGGAGAGGCTGACTTTGAAAACACCAAGTACTTTATGATGATAGGCGTGGCCGAGGACCACTCTTCCAATCCTTTCAAACTCGGCATACAGGAGATGAAGAGGAAGGGAGGCAAGTTCGTAGTGGTCAACCCTGTAAGGTGGGGTTACGGTGCCATAGCTGACGAGTGGGTACCCATAAAGCCAGGAACGGACGGGGCCTTCATCATGGGCCTTATGCATGTGCTGTTTAAGTACAACCTAGTGGACTGGGAGTTCCTAAAGACCTACACCAACGCACCCTACCTGGTAATACAAGCTCCAGGAACATCCAAGGACGGTCTTTTCTACAGAAACGAAGAAGGAAAGCCTATGGTGTTTGACAAAAAATCTGGAACCTTCAAGCCAGCAGATGCCATAGTTCCAGAAGATCTAGACCCAGCCTTCATAGGTGAATTCACCACACCAGAGGGCTACAAGGTAAGACCAGCTTTTGATATATTTGCCGAGAGACTTGTAAAGGACTACAGCCCAGAGAAGGTAGAGAAAATAACAGGCATACCTGCAAAGGATATAGAGCGTATAGCCAAAGAGATGGGAACTGTTGCTTTCCTCGAACCCTTAGAACTCCCCATAGAATGGACGGACGTATGGGGAAGGAAGCATAAAAAGACAAGAGGAAGACCCGTATCCTTCCACATAATGAGAGGTGTAGGTTCTCATACCAACGGTTTCCAAACAGCAAGGGCTGTCTTCCTACTTATGATGATGCTAGGATGCATAGACACTCCAGGTGGATTCCTCAACAAGCCACCATACCCCAAGCATATAGAGGATCTTCCCAAACCTTACAAGATATCAAGACCAGATGAGATAAAATACGGAGAGGTTTACCCTGGTCCGCACCTTGGATATGTTCAAAATCCTGACGATTTGCTCGTTGATGAAAAGGGAAACCCCATAAGGATAGACTGGGCGTACAGCTGGTACTTCCCCATGTCCGCGCACGGTTGCATACAGAACGTAATACCAGCAGCCTACCAACAGAATCCTTACGGCATCGAAGTGTTGATGATATACATGGCCAACATGGCCTGGAATTCTTCTCAGAACATACCCTACATCCTTGAAGCCCTTACAGCCACAGATCCATCCGGAAACTACATAATACCCAAGATAATAACAATAGACGCTTTCTACAGTGAGCAGGTAGCTTACTCAGACCTGGTTCTTCCAGACGCTACATACCTGGAGCAATGGTTTGCCCTCTCCCTGCTTGACAGACCACCATCTTCTGTGGACGGTCCCGTTGATGCGCTAAGGCATCCCATAGTGGATCCTAGAGAGTACGGTTACGATGTAAGAGGTTGGGGAGACGTGATGGTGGAGATAGGCTCCAGGCTAAAGCTCCCTGGTTTTGTCAACGAGGATGGTTCCAGAAAGTACAAAGACTTTAAAGACTTCTTGATAAACTGGCAGATAAGGCCGGGAGTGGGTGCTCTGGCAGGTTGGAGGGGTAAAAACGGAGACAAACACTTTGTAGGAGAACCAAACCCCAACCAGCTTGAGATGTACATAAAGAATAAAGGCTTCTTCTACTACAAACTTCCCGACAACATGCGCTACTACAGACATGCCAACAAGGATTACTTAGAGTGGGCAAAGAGTGTAGGTTTTGTGAAAAAGACAGATCCTATCATATTCAACTTTTACCTTGAAGCACTACAAACCTTCAGGCTAGCTGGGCAGGGCCTATGGGAGGGTAAAAACCAACCACCCAACGATCCCATACTCAGGGAAAGGCTCATAAAGTACTTTGACCCCCTACCCTTCTGGTACCCACCCTTTGAAGAGGAGATAAGTGGTAAGGAATACCCACTGTATGCCTTCACACAGAGACCTCAGTGGATGTACCACTCCTGGGACTCCCAAAACGCTTGGCTTAGGCAGATATCTACAAGGAATTACCTTTACATGAACCCAAAAACAGCACAAAAGCTGGGCATAAAACACCTAGACTGGGTATGGGTAGAATCAAGGGTAGGTAAGGTAAAATGCCAAGTGTTCCTGACAGAAACAACAGAACCCAACTCTGTCTGGACATGGAACGCCATAGGAAAGATGAGGGGAACATGGGGCCTAAAACCAGACGCCGAAGAAGGAACACTAGGTTTCCTGCTCAACCACGTCATACCTCACAGCATAAAGATAGGAGGAAGGGAGATTTACTACGGAGACCCTATAACAGGACACTTGGCATGGTTTGACACCAAGGTAAAGGTTTACAAGGCCGAGGACGAGTCACCAGAAACATACCCACAGTTTGAAGTAAAGCCCCTACCTTACATAGAAGAAAGGTGGGTAGAGGTATTAAGGTACAAGCCTTAAGGAGGTTAGTCATGGCTCAGTTTGCCTTGGTCATAGACTTAAACACTTGCGTTGGTTGTCATGCTTGCGCCACCAACTGTAAAGAGTGGAACACGCAGGCGTCCTTCGGTCCCCTTTCTGACTTTGACCCTTATGGCAGGGAGCCAGAGGGTGTCTGGTACAACAGGATAATGACTTACGAAGTGGGAGAGTTTCCAAACACCCAGGTATTTCATCTTCCTAAGTCCTGCCTGCACTGTCAGGATGCTCCCTGCGTGCCTGTATGCCCCACCGGAGCAAGCTATAAAAGAGAACAGGACGGCATAGTCCTCGTGAACTACGATGACTGTATAGGATGTAAACTCTGCTCGTGGTCTTGTCCTTACGGATGCAGAGAGTTTGATGAAGCTGATAAAGTGATGAAGAAGTGCACCCTGTGCATAGACAGGATATACGATGAAACACTACCACCCGAACACAGAAAGCCAGCGTGCGTGCTCACATGTCCGGCAAGGGCTAGATTCTTCGGAGACATAGAGGATCCCAACAGCGAAGCGTACAGGATGATAAAGGAGCGGAACGGCTTTGTACTCTTCCCAGACATGGGAACGAACCCCGCCAACCACTACCTACCCAGGACAGAGACCAAGATACACGTGGATGATCATGTACTAAAACCAGACAACCCTCTGTTCTTAGAAGTACTAAGAAGACATCATGTAGGAGGATAGACCATGCATCCACCTCTGTCTTTGATATGGTTCTTTCTCACAGCTGGCACCTCCATAGGCCTATTTACCTTTACCTACTTTATGGAGTTTTTGACCCTCTTTGGCAAGAATACCGCCCTTCCCAAGAACGCAGTACTGATATCAGGCTTGATATCTTTGGTGCTTATAGGCCTAGGGGCCATAGGAGCTTCTTTTCACCTGGGTCACAAGCTCAGGGCTTGGAAGGCTATAAAGAGGTTTAGGACCTCTTGGCTCTCAAGGGAGGCTGTATTCAGCGGTGCTTACGGGTTTACCCTTTTTGTCTACCTAGTCCTCAAATACTATCAGGTAAACCCCTTTCTTGAACATACTTTTGGAATAGTTACCTTTGTGCTCGGCTGGCTAAGCAGCTTTTCCACAGCCATGATATACGCCTCCAACAAGTTTGTGCTTGAGTGGAACACGTCCATAAGCGTCCTCTACTATCTAAACATGTACCTCATGCTCGGATCCTCCGCCACTTTACTGCTCGTGTACCACTACAGGCCAGAGTTCATAGGAACTTACGTGTTTTTAACTTTCCTCTTCCTGGCTCTTGGCCTTGCCTTTAGGCTTGCCTTCAACATAAGACAGGCTTTCCTCAAAAGACCTACCCTCAACGAGGCTCTCAATTTGCCTCACAACAGACCAATAAGAGTTCTTGACACTGGCACAACCACCAACAACTACTGTACGGAAGAGTTCTATTACGCCAAAGGTAAGGAGCTTCTACCTACAGCCATCCCACTGGCGTACATACTTACTTTTGTTATACCCCTATTCTTAATACTCTACTCGTGGATATCAGGAGTAAGGGCATACCACCTCTACACAGTTACCTTTGCTCTTATACTTTTAGGCTCCGCCATAGAAAGATGGAGCTTCTTCGTGGAAGGAAACCATGTTCAAAACCTCTTCTACGGGCTATATCCCAAAGAGGGTTATACTCTAAGAAAAGGATTCATGGAGAGGAAGAGGACAAGGATAAGCTACCGGTAAACCACTTTGCTCTTTCCCTCCCTCTTTGCCTTGTATAACCTTTCATCGGCTTTTTTGAGTAGTTCTTCCACGCTCTCCCCATCTTCTGGGAAAGTTGCAACACCAAAGCTTGCACTTATAAATATTCTATTGTCTCCTATGTCTAGAGGGTTTGTTTTAAGGGCTTTCCTTATCCTCTCACTTATCTTCACAGCATCCTCCTTAGTGGTGGATGGTAGGATTATCATGAACTCCTCACCCCCGTATCTTCCCAGTAGATCCATAGCTCTTATTGAGTTTGAGACTAAGGTTGTCACGTGTTTGAGGGCAGTATCGCCTATGATGTGTCCATGGGTGTCGTTTAGCTTTTTAAAGTCATCAAGGTCAAAAATAACAACGCTCAGCTGTCTTTTCTCTCTCCTGCTCCTTTCCAGCTCCTTCTCAAAGACCTCCATCAGGAACCTTCTGTTGTAGACGTTCGTAAGTGGGTCCCTAATGGATAGCTCCCTGGTTATCTCTATGAGCCTTAGGTTGGATATAAAGGGCGAGAAGGTGTTGACTAAGCTTTCTATAAGCTCCTTTACTATTCCTCCAAAGTAATCCTTGCTCTTGGAGAACATACTTAGTACAGCTATAATCCTTCCAGAAGAGACAACAGGTATACACATGTAAGAAAACTCCCTTGGAACCTTAGAGAAGGGACAATCTATAAGCCCATCTGGTGTGTAGACAAGTGGTTGGGTGCTCAGAACCACCTTACACTGATCTATATCTGTTTCCATGCATTCTTGCATGTCCTGCCCGTAATGTATTATCCCGCTTATTCTGTTTAGGGAGGGGTTTATCATGTAGACGGTAAGGCTGTCAACACCAAGCTTTTCTACAAGCGTCTTCGCCAGAAGGTTGTAAGCCTCACCCTCAGAAGTACACACGTTTAAGGCCAAGGTAAAGTCGTACAGGAGTCTAAGCCTCCTGTAGCTCTCTTGCAACTCTTCTTCCATCTTTTTTCTTTCCCTTATGTCCCTGGCTACCACAAGTATATGCGGCGTGGACTCTAACTCAACCTTTGTGGCTACTACCTCTACAGTTATCACATCCCCATAAGCTCTTTTGTAATGCCTCTCTCCCCTTATCACCACGTCCTCCCTTACTATCCTCTCAATATTATTCCTTATGATGGAGTGATCGTCCTGAATTATGTCAAAGATGGTCATTTTCTTTAGCTCTTCCTCAGTGTAAGCCAGAGTTTTCAGAGTGGCCATATTGAAAAGTTTTATCCTACCAGTAGAAGCTTCGTATATTATCATCAAATCTTCCGTGGAATTTATTATCCTACGGTAGTTTTCTATTATCCTAAGGGTGCTTTTAAGTTGCTCTTCTTCTTTGGTTATGTCCCTTATCAGGAGGTTTATCTTACCGTTTGTGTAAAGCTTATTTTCTACAGGAAGGTATGAAGCTGATACTTCGTACACACTACTATTTACGTAAAACTTGTACCTTTCTATCTTTCCTTCTTTAATAAGCTGTGTGTAGAACTGTATCCACTGTATCTCCGGAAAAATTTCTTTTATGTCCTTGTCTAGCAAATTTCCTAAGATTTCTTTTGCTTTCTTGTTCTGCCAGATAACTATCTGTTCTTGAAAACTTCTATCTACAAGCTCCAATACTACTTCAGGGAAAATGTCAAGGATATCCTTAACGTGTTTTAACTTCTGTATAAAATCCTTAAAATCTCCACCTATAGCTCTTAACACATCCGTTACGGCTATTAATCCAGTAACCTTACCCGTATTATCTACCACTACTAACCTTCTTATTTTTTGCTTTTCCATAATCTTTAAAGCTTCATATACTTTTTTATCCTCCTCAACCGTTATGACCGGTTTGGACATGTACTTCTCTACACTATCTGAAAGGTCCATATCATCAAAGTTCTTTAGGATGTCACTCTCAGTTATTATACCTACAGGAATCATGTTTTCCAGGATGGGTAAAGCTCCTATATTTTTCTCATCCATTATCCTTAAACATTCTTTTATGCTGGTATTCCTGTTCACATAGGTAAATTTTCTCTTGCAGATTATGTCTCTCACTTTTAAATCTCTATCAAAAACATCATCCTCAAGTACCTTGAGAATATCTTCAACAGTTATCACGCCAAGGAACTTATTCTCATAATCTACAACGGCGAGTCTCCTTATGGAGTTTTCAAGCATGAGGTAAAGGGCATGCCACAGGCTTCTGTCTGCCCTACAGGTGATAAGCTCCTTATTTCCGTACAGATAAGCTGGTTTCCTAAGATCTACACCTGAATTTATGAGTCTTACTAAATCCCTCTCTGTGAGTATGCCCGCTGGTCTACCATCCCTTGTAAGGAGAACATAACCCCTTCCCTTCTCTCTCATCACGGAGAAGGCCTCTTTCAGAGGCACGTCCTCCCTGACCTGCGGCTCTTCCCCCCTTATAATCTCCTTGACTGTGATTCCAAGTAGGTTCATTAATATACTATATTATGTACTATATTATGGATGTCTGTCCAAGATGTGGAAGGATCTTAGAGGTCATAGAATGCTGTGGTGGCGGTATATTCAGATGTAGTCACTGCAATGAGTACTACTATCCAGGTGAGCTTATAGACTTTCATAAGGAGAGAGAGAAGGTCTTAGAAGGAGATCCTTCAGAACCTCTTCTAAGGGTTTGCCTTCAAAAAGGAGAGAGTAAAGAGCCTGAGAGATAGGTGCGTATATTTGAAGGTTGTCTGAGAGCTCTTTTACTGCTTTTACCGTGTGGTACCCTTCCACCACCTGACCTATCCTTTCTAAAGCTCTTTCAGCAGAAAGACCTTGACCTATCAGATAACCAAAGGTTCTGTTTCTGGAAAGGTCCGAGCTTGCTGTGAGGAAGAGGTCACCCATACCGGAAAGTCCGTAGAAGGTATCTCTCTTTGCACCCAGCTGTACACCTATCCTCACCATCTCGGCAAGACCCCTGGTCATTAAGGCGGCTCTTGCGTTATGTCCATATCCAAGTCCATCAGATATGCCGCAGGCTATGGCTATGACGTTCTTGAGAGCTCCACCTAGTTCTACTCCTACAATATCATCACAGAGGTATACCCTAAAGTATGGACTGGAGATAAGTTCTCTTAGCCTCTGGGCCTGTTCCATATCCTGACCTGCCAACACTACAGCAGTAGGAAGACCCTTCATTACTTCAACGGCGAAAGAAGGTCCAGAAAGACAAAAGATCTGACAATCTTGACTGAGCTCTTCTATGATCTGAGATACTCTTTTATGCGTACCTATCTCAAGACCCTTGGAGGCTGATATGATTACTTTCCCTCTTACCTCTGCCTTCTCTAGTACAGACCTTATGGCTTGAACAGGAAGTGCTACCACCAAGTACTGAGAAAAATCTATGGCTTCTTTTAGATCCTGAGTAGAGGCTATCCTTTCTAAACTTTGACTTTCTAGGTAGGGGTTTACACCTGCATTTAGGCTTTCTACCACCTTCGGGTTCTTATCGTACACGAGGACTTCATGCCCTAACCTAGATAGGTGCGAGGCTAGGGCTGTTCCCCACCTACCACCACCTAATATGGTAAACTTCTGACTCATTCTATGAGCTCTTTGAACCTTCTTACGGCCTCTTCAAAACCAAAGAAGAGAGCGTTGGCCACTATGGAGTGTCCTACGTTTAGCTCCTCTACTACATCCCTCAGCTCTTCTACCAATGGTTTTACGTTATGGTAAGTCAGACCATGTCCTGCGTAAACCTTCAGACCCAAGCTTTTGGCCAGAAGGCCTGCCTCCTTTAACCTCTTTAGCTCATCCTTTGCTTCCTTAATTCTGTGAGCGTTGTAAAGGTTTGCATAAGTACCTGTGTGAAGTTCTATGGCGTCAGCACCTACCTCCTTGCTTGCCTCTATCTGTTTAGGATCTGCCTCCACAAAGAGGGATATCTCAATGATGCCTTTAAAATCTTTTAGGTACTCAACTAGATAGTTCTTGAGACTTACAACATCAAGCCCACCCTCTGTGGTGATTTCCTCCCTTCTTTCAGGTACTAGGGTGATCCTGTTGGGTTTTATGCGTAAGGCTATCTGCTTCATCTCTTGGGTGGGTGCCATCTCTAGGTTTACAGGTATATGGACCACCCTTTTTATGAGCTCCAAGTCCTCGTCCTGTATGTGCCTTCTGTCTTCTCTAAGGTGCAAAGTTATTTGGTTCGCTCCAGCCTTCTGGGCCAAAAGGGCAGCAAAGACTGGACTAGGCTCGAAGGTTTTTCTGGCTTGCCTCAGGGTTGCTACATGATCTATGTTGACACCAAGCCTCATCAGAAGTTTACCTGACAGGCTTGTTGATACTCTATGAGTTCCTTTATGGTAGCCTTTTCGGAGCAGAGGGGACAATTGGGATCCTTCCTAAGCTTTACAGTCCTAAAGTCCATGGAAAGGGCATCCATTATGAGCAGTCTTCCTACGAGGGGTTCACCTATGCCGAGCAGGAGTTTTATGGCCTCTGTGGCCTGTATGCAACCCATTATTCCACCTATAGAACCTAGTATGCCTGCCTCTTGGCAAGATGGTACAAGACCCGGAGGTGGTGGCTCTGGAAAGAGACACCTATAACAAGGTGAGTTTTCTTTGTCTCTAAAGTCAAAGACGGTTGCCTGGCCCTCAAACCTCAACATAGCAGCGGAGACAAGAGGTTTTCCTGCAAAGTAACATGCGTCGTTTATCAAAAACCTTGTGGGGAAGTTATCAGTACCATCTATGACAACGTCGTAATCTTTTATTATGTCCATGATGTTTTCTTTGTTTATCATAGTGTTGTAGGTGATAACCTTGACGTCTGGGTTTAGCTCCTCTACAGTTCTTTTGGCTGACTCCACTTTTGGCACGCCCACCCTGTTGGTGTTGTGTATCACCTGCCTTTGAAGGTTTGAAAAATCCACCACGTCAAAGTCTACTATGCCTATGGTACCGACTCCTGCAGCGGCCAGGTAGAGTATGGCTGGAGAACCAAGCCCACCGGCACCTATAACTAACACCTTGGAATTTAGGAGCTTCTCCTGCCCCTTACCGCCAACCTCTGGGAGTATGATATGCCTCGCGTACCTCTTTATCTGCTCCTCTGTAAACCTAAACATAGGATATAAATATACAACAAGCTTTTGGGTTATAATCTGATGTAGATGAGGCTTTTTAAAGAGTTTGTGGCGGTGCTTATAGTAGTACTCCTCATAAGAACCTTTGTAGCTCAGGCTTACAACATACCCTCAGGATCTATGAAGCCTACACTTCTAGTTGGAGACTTTATACTGGTGAACAAGCTCGTGTACAGGTTTTCCGAACCCCAGAGGGGTGATGTGATAGTCTTCAAATGGCCGGTGGATGAAAGACTCGACTTCATAAAGAGGATCATAGCCGTACCTGGTGACACTGTAGAGGTAAGGGGAGCCCAGGTGATAGTAAACGGTAAGCCCTTGCCCTTAAGGTACGTAGGCGAGATGTACGAGGAGGGAAGCAAGAGACTTGTGTACGAAGAAACTCTACCAAACGGAAGAAAGCATCTCATATACCTCTACGCAAACCCTATGATACCAAGGAAGGACTTTGGGCCAGCTGTGGTACCACCGGATAACTACTTTGTGATGGGAGACAACAGGGACAACAGCGAGGACAGCAGATACTGGGGATTCCTTCCAAGGGAAAATATAGTGGGTAAAGCCTTCGTCATATACTACTCTGGAGAGACACCACCCCTTAACACTACGGAGGTATCTCTCCTTACAGGCCTAAGACAGCTTTTCATAGCCTTGCTTCATCCTAGGTTTGACAGGATAGGCATGTCTCTTATAGACAAGTAGGGGCCAGCAGCCCCTTTAAAAGGACAGTCCAAGCCTTACACCGTAAAGGTCCATCTTTGAAGAGGGTTGATACAAGTAGTCGTTCACTACTGGGCTGTACTTATAGCTTGAGCTTCCTGTATTAAACTTCTCATAGTACACTCCCAGTTTTAGCTTGCTATACTTTAGTCCTAACTCTATGTAAGGGTTTACCTTCTTACCAGGCCTTGTCTTTACGTCAAAGGCTGGAGCATAGTTTTCATTGTCTATCTGGAAGGTAAGCCCAGCGTCAGCATAGTAGGTAACAGGCTTTACGTTGTACTCAAGGGTAAAGCCTAAAGGAGCGTAGAGGGAGTGCCATTTTTAGGTGTAACCTATTGCATTTAGAGAACCGCCTGAGGTTCTGGTCCATTTCCTGAAGGCAAGTCCCGTGTAGCCTCCTACTTTCATCTGCTTGCTCATGGGGTAGTCAACACCCAAAAGTCCCTTGATCTCCCATCCCTCGTAGGTGGTGTCAGAATCTACTGGAGTTCCTCCCCAAGTTTGCCCTTTGTAGTCCACGTTTCCGCCAAAGAGGGAAGCCCCAAGCTTACCGTAGACAAGCTTGTTAAAGGGTTGTTTGAGGCTAAAGTCTACCCTGTGAAGCCATCCCTTGTTTTCCATAACTGGCTCTTTCCATTTGAAGTAAGAGGGGCTGTAGGAGATGTCCATCTCAAGGGCAAGGGCCATAAATGGTGCAAACAGTAGAAGCTTTTTCATAGCTATACCTCCTTTTACGTTTCCTATTCATATATAACGGCCAAGGCTTTTCAATCTGACAGGCACGTGTTATAATACTGAGCATGGCTAAGGTTAAGATGAAGACAAACAAGTCGGCAAAGAAGAGGTTTAAGATAACGGCCACGGGTAAGATAAAGAGATGGAGAGCAGGAGGCTCCCACTACAACACCAAGAAGGCCAAAGACAGGAAGAGGAGGCTAAGGAAGCCTACCCTTGTTAACCCTGGATGGGAAGACAAGGTAAGGGGCTTACTTAAGGAGTTTTAGGTGGCACGTGTCGTTTAGGTACCTAAGGTGGAACCTTCCATCGTACTCAAGCAAGCTTATGCCTGTGTTATCCATGTGAATATTCCAGTTGTTTTCAAGACCTAGGTTAAGGGCAAGGCATACAAGGGCATGGAGGGTTCCACCGTGCGCTACCACCACTAGGTTTTCGTAGGGGACTTCTTTTATATCCTCCAGAAAGCTGCTTACCCTTCTTTCAAACTCTCCCATGTCCTCCTGCGTTGGAAGGGGATACTTTACAGGGTTGCTAAGCCAGTTTAGGAACATCTCCCTGTTTTCTTCTACCATGGTCCAGAAGTGTCTACCCTCCAACACGCCGAAGGACATTTCCTTTATACGTTCATCTACTATTACCTCAAGGTTTAGAACATCTGCTATGGTCAGGGCTGTTTTGTAAGCCCTTCTCTGGGGAGAAGTGTAGACTATTTGTATGCCCTTGTCCATTAGGTATTGGGCGCATAGCCTTGCCTGGACAAAGCCTAAGGGTGTAAGATCGCTGTCTAACCTTCCTTGAAAGATTCCCTTTTCGTTGTACTCACTTTGGGCGTGTCTGACCAAGTATATGCGTTTCATCAAGTGGTATACTCGGCGTTTATCCTGATGTATTCGTAACCAAGGTCAGAAGCATAGTAGGTCCAGCTTTCTTTGCCCTCCATAAGGTCCAGCACTATGGATATCTCCTTTTCCGTCTGTAGGTACTCCTTTGCGTGCTTTAGAGCATGAGGGTGCACCTTTGAGTCGTAGACAAGGTGGTTACCTATGTAGAGCTTTAGTTTAAACTGGTCTATGGGGAAGGCTGTGGATCCTGCAGCTGCCAGTATCCTACCAAAATTAGGATCTCCCCCAAATATGGCCGTCTTAACTAGGTTAGACGTGGCTATTTTCTCAGCTATGAGCCTGGCCTTCAGCTGAAGGGTTGCATTCTTGACTACTACCTTTATAACTTTTGTGGCTCCCTCTCCATCTTCTACTATTTTTTTAGCTAAGCTCAAAGACACCTCTTCTACAGCATCTCTCACCTTGGTAAGGTCATTTTCCCTGTATACACCAAGGCTTATAAGGGCAAAAGAATCATTGGTGCTCGTGCAGCCATCCACGCTTATGGAGTTAAAAGTTCTTTCTGTTATCTCCCTATGAATGCTACTTAGTTCGTAAGGGTCTAGGTCTGCGTTGGTAAAAACAAAGGCCAGCATGGTAGCCATGTTTGGGTGTATCATCCCGGCTCCCTTGGCAAAACCGAACACCTCAAGGTGGTCTTTCTTAAGGAAGTCATACTTGGGAAACTTGTCAGTAGTAGATATTACCTCGCTCGCAGTCTTCAGATCAAGCTCCTCCAGGTTTGAACATGCATGCTCTATAGCCTTTAGCACGTCCTCTATGGGTAATGGTTTACCTATTATACCGGTGGAGAAGACAAGGACCTGTTCTTCTGGAATGTCAAGCAACTCCGATATCTTCTTGGCCATAAGCTCGGCGTGTAGTATGCCCTCTTTACCCACGGCGCAGTTGGCGTTACCGCTGTTTATTACTAGGGCCCTTATGTACCCTCCGCTCCTTCTATAGGCTTCCTCTGAGTATAAGACGCTCGCAGCCTTAAAGTGGTTGCCTGTAAAGACCACAGAGGCTGCACACTCCTTCTGCAGGTGGATTACCAGAATGTCGGGCTTTTTGCTACCTTTTAGCCCTGCTGTTCCTACTCCCATAAAAACGCTCATGAGAAAATTTTAGCCTAGTTTACCAGCCTTTTTATCCTGTGAAACTCCTCCGTGTCGGTTATCAGGGCACCTGAAGGTCTTAACATCTCAACTGTTCGTTTAGCTTCTACTATACGTGACTCTGGAAGGGGGTGGGTTGAAAGCCACTCGGGTGGCCTTTGTTTTTCCATCTTCTTGAACATTTCAAAGACCCTTATCATTCCATAAGGATCGTATCCTGCCTGTAGCATAAGCTTTATACCATTCTGGTCTGCTTCGCTCTCTTGATCCCTGCTGAACTTCAAAGCAAGAAGGTTTGCGCTTATGCTTCCAAGCTGTGCAACTACCTCACCCCTTGCTCCACCACCTGAAAGAACATACGCTAAGTTAAGCAAGAAGTTAAGACCGTAGACCTTTTCCAAAAATTTGGCGTGATGCCTTAGCTCCACGTGGGATATCTCATGACCTAAAACGGCTGCAAGCTCGCTCTCGCTGCTGAGGCGTTTAAACAGTCCAGTGGTTACAAACACTGGACCACCCGGTAGGGCAAAGGCGTTTACCTCATCGGACTTTACCAGATAAAACTCGTAGGGTATGGGTCTTGTCTTGTTCCTGGCAATCCTCTGACCCACGCTTTGTAGATAGGCCTGCGCTTCCTTGTTAGGGTAAAGGGGATACTTTTTAAATACCTCATCCTTTAAGGATTGGCCTAACCTTACTTCCTGCTCAGTTGGTAGAAAAGCAGACTCCATACCTACTGTGGCGCAACCAGCTATGAACGTAAGGAGGATAAGGAGTATGGCCTTTACCTTAAGCATCTTCCACCGCATATACACCTTTTAGATTCCTCCCTTCTTCGTCCCAGTCAAGGCCATAGCCTACTATAAAGTAGTTGGGTATATCAAAGCCCACAAAATCTGCCTCGACGTCTATCTTTCTTCTTTCTTTCTTGTCCAAAAGGACGCACGTCTTTACCTCTTTAGCACCCTTCAAAAGTAGAAGCTCCTTTATCTCCTTGAGGGTGTAGCCCGTGTCTAGGATGTCGTCTACGAGCAAGATTCTTTGGCCGCTTACGTCCATGTCTAGGTCTTTTACTATCTTCACATGCTGAGAGCTTTCAGTGGAAGAGCCATAACTAGATGCCCAGATGAAGTCCACCTTTACTGGCAGCTGGATCTCCCTTATGAGGTCAGCAAGGAATACGAAAGCTCCTTTCAGAAGACCCACCACTAGGAAAGGTTCTCTGAAGTAATCCTCTATCTCTCTTGCAAGCTCCTTTATCCTTTCTTGAACCTTTTCGTGTGGTATAAGAAGCTTTACAGGTTTGTCCTTGATGCGGTGCATAGTATAAAAATTTTATTAATTATTCTTTAAAAGAAACCTTTTATAAAAGGAAGCAGTCCCTTCCAAAACATGCCTTTGTAGGAATGTTTTCCCTTTAGAAAATCTAAATACCTCTCTAGGCTACCTTGTTTTGCCAGCTTAAAGGCTACTCCTTGGTACCTATAACCCAGTTTGGCTATGAATCCTGCATACATGAGATCTTTCACTGTATCTTTGAGAAGGCTTATATAGGCTTTTATAGGGTCTGAAGGGTTGCTTACTATAGCATGGGAGGCCAACCTTCCGCTTAGTACAGCGTAGTATATACCTTCTCCCAGGAGTGGATCCACCAGGTTTGCAGCATCTCCTACCAGGAGCACCTTTCCCCTCCCAAAGAAAACATCCTTTGGACTCTCCGTGTATGGTATATGCCAACCTTTCACAAGGTTAAACTTATAACCCCTTAACTTTGAATAAGATTCCACAACCTTCAGTAGGTTTTCTCTTCCAGTGGATGCCACTCCTACACTTACAGCGTCTCCTTTTGGAAACACCCATGCGTAACCCCTCTGGACTATACCTATGTCTATGATCACCCTGTTCTTTAGATCTCCTTCTGTAAAAAACTCTACAGATCTGAAGAACTTTTCTTTTCGAAAACCTAAAGACCTGGCTACCTTTGAGTAAAACCCATCAGCACCTACTACAAAATCAGCCATAAAATCTCCCTTTGTAGTCTTTACTACCAGGTCCTTACCTTCTTGATGTACTCCTAAAACTTCTACACCTTGCACAAGCGTAGCTCCAGCCTGCTCAGAGCTACAGGCTAAAAAGCTGTCAAATTCTGATCTGTCTACTATGTAGGCTACAGGCCCATCAGAGAAGACTGTGTACTCCTCACCTCTGTAACCCAAAGTTCCACCACTAATAGTATTAAGTACTAGCTTATTCCAGCCTTCTGGAAGCAAGCTCTCTATCCTGCCTGACAAACAACCTGCACAGAGTTTAGGCCTTGGTAGTTTGTGTTTTTCCAAGAGCAAGACTTTGAGGCCAGCCTTTGCTAGATGATAGGCGGCGCTAGATCCCCCTGGTCCTGCACCTACTACGATAACATCCCACCTCATCTTACCTTAAGGGTGGCAACTGTTAAAACGGCCAGCAGGAAGGAGATTATCCACATCCTGACCACTATCTTAGGTTCTGGAATCCCTGAAAGCTCAAGATGATGATGAAAGGGAGCCATCTTGAAAAGTCTCTTTCCCTTGGTGAGCTTAAAGTAGGCTACCTGTAGTATGACCGACAAGGTTTCAAACACGAAAACACCACCAGCTATAGGGAGGAGTAACTCAGACTTAGAGACTACAGCTATGACCCCAAGGGTAGCACCCAAGGAGAGGGCACCCACATCCCCCATGAAGAGCTGAGCCGGGTACGCGTTAAACCACAAAAAGCCAAGCCCTGCACCTACTATGGCAAAGCATAAAACTGTAAGGTCACCTGCGTATGGCACGTAGGGTATGTTTAGATACTTGGAAAGTGTAGCATGCCCCACAGCGTAAGAGACTACTCCCAAAGCTCCGGCTGTAGTCATAACAGGTCCTATGGCGAGTCCATCAAGCCCATCCGTAAGGTTTACGGCGTTGGAGGTAGCCACTATCACAAAAACGC
Source organism: Thermocrinis minervae (assembly GCF_900142435.1). Lineage (NCBI taxonomy): Bacteria > Pseudomonadati > Aquificota > Aquificia > Aquificales > Aquificaceae > Thermocrinis > Thermocrinis minervae. The sequence continues at coordinate 810,062 of NZ_LT670846.1, read as the reverse complement.
AGAAGGGTATGTAGAAAAGCCCAAGGTCTACCTGTAGGTTTTTGAATACAGGGAAATAGAGCTTAGTTCCTACGTCAGTAAAGAAGTATATAAAAAGGGCCGTTACGGTAGCTACTACCATTTGGAGGGAAAACTTAAGCTTTGCAGATATTCCCTTTTTATTTTTTAGCTTTACATAGTCATCCAAAAAGCCGATCAGGGCAAAGCCAACCATGCAGAAGGTTATGATCCAAAAGTAGATAAGGTCAAGCCTCATAAGAAGCAAAGAGCTCACTAGTATAGACAGGAGGATGACAAAACCACCCATGGTGGGTACGTACCTCTTTATTACATGACCCTCTGGAGTGTACTCCCTTACGTACCCCTTAAAAAGCCTCTGGACTGCCTTCATCTTTCTGGTGAATATGGGAGTTATCACCAGTACAAGCACGAAGGCCAAGATTATGGCAAGTAGGGATCTAAAGGTTATGTACTTAAAGACATTAAAGGCAAAAAAATAGTGTCTGAGTTCTAAAGCTAAGTGGTAGAGCATGTTAGCACCTGTTCCTGCTTAGGAGTCTATCCAATATTATGGCTGCAGCGTTCCTCACGGAAAGATGGTTCCAATCTCCTGCTCCGTATATGGGTTCCAGTATATAGTCAAAGGTGGACATAAGGTCTGGTGGTATGCCGTAAGCTGTTCCAAAGACTATTAGAAAGTTATCTTCCCTCTTTTGTATCTCATGCCTTAAAAAGTCATAAGAGACCGTGTTTGGATACTTTCTGGCATCTGTACCCACTACCTTTGGCATCTTACCCGTCCTTTTTTGAATATCTTCCAAAACTTCTTCGTAAGTGTAGGCAAGCTTTACCAAGCTTACAGCCTCGTACCTTGTAGGATTATCCTTCTTACCTTCTTCAGAGAGCCAATATTCTAGCTGTTTCCTTATTATGTACCTCTGTCCATCAACGGGCTGGACTATGTAATAGGTATTTATCTCATAGGCTCTACAGGGGCGGGCTATGTCGTGTAGATCCATGGTAGTAAAGGAAGTCACGATAGGTTTACCATCTTTGTCCATCGCTGGGTAGTGGAGAAGAGCAATGAAGACGTTATAGTTGAGCATGGTTTATATTTTAACTCTATGAATCTCACCATATATTTGGTAACGGACGATAAGTACTTTAAAGACAGGGATCTTATAAGTACTATAGAGCAGGCTATACAGGGTGGTGTCACCGCTGTCCAATACAGGTTCAAGAACAAAAGCTCCAGACAGATGTACGAAGAGCTCTTGGTGCTTAGAGAGCTCACCAGAAGGTATGGGGTGGACCTGGTGGTAAACGACAGGGTAGACCTGGCCCTGGCAGTGGAGGCGGACGGTGTGCACGTAGGAAGTCAAGACCTACCACCTGATGTGGTAAGGAAGCTCGTGGGAGACAAGATGTACATAGGATACTCGGTCAACAGCGTAGAAGCCCTAAGGGAGGTAGAGCATTTACCCATAGACTACATAGGTTTTGGCTCCGTCTACGAGACCACCACCAAGGAAAACTACAAACTGGTAGGTATAGAAGGTCTAAGACAGGCTTGTAAGATGACCACAAAGCCAGTCATAGCTATAGGTGGTATAATGCCCTACAGAGTGAAGGAAGTGGTAGAAGCCGGGGCAAAGGGTATAGCCGTTGTGTCCGCCATACTTGGTTTTGAGGATGTTAAAAAGGCAGCCCAGTCTCTGGTGGAGGCTTACAAGAGGGTAGTGAAGGATAAGATCTACATGCCATGAAAAGGCTTTATCTTTTGGATGGTTCTGCTTTCATCTACAGGAGCTTTTTTGCACTTCCTCCCCTTTCTACTAAGGATGGCTTTCCTACGTCAGCTATCTACGGCTTTTTAAGGGCTCTTTTGGCCATAATGAAGGAAGAAAACCCTAGGTACTTTGCTATCTGCTTTGACCATCCCGCACCCACGAGGAGGAAAGAGGTCTTTAAAGAGTACAAGTCCAAAAGACCCTCCATGCCAGACCCTCTAAAGCTTCAGATACCAGTCATAAAAAGGTTTGTAGATCTTTTAGGAATTCCAAGGTTTGAAGTAGAAGGGTACGAAGCCGACGATCTTATAGCCTCTCTAACCCTGTATAGTGTGGAAAGATCCTTTCAAGTGAATATATACAGCCCAGACAAAGACGTGCTACAGTTGATTTCTGAAAAGGTTACAGTGGTAAACCCTATGAACAACGAGGTTTTTGATGAGAAAAAGGTAGTGGAAAAGTTTGGTGTACCACCCAGGCTCATACCAGACTACCTTGCCCTAGTTGGAGACAAGACAGACAACGTGGAGGGCATAAAGGGAATAGGTCCAAAGGGAGCACTAAAGCTTCTGGAAACTTTTGGTTCCGTAGAAAACATACTACAAAACTGGGAAAAGTTTCAAAGGCTCTACCCACAGGCAGATAGGGAAAAGCTTAGTCTCTCTTACTACCTTGTAAAGCTACACCCACCACCGATTGAAATCAAGGAGGAAGACCTCCTCGTTAAGGAACCTTCACTGGAAGGGCTAAAAAAAGAACTCCTTAGATACGAGATGAAGAGTATCCTACAAGATGTAGAAAAGCTCTACTCTAAACCAAAACAAAGAAGTCTCTTTTAGACTACCTTGGAAGGTTGTTTACCTTTTCTTGAAGGCTATCTAGGGATCTTATAAGGTTTGAGTATGCCTCGTGAGCTCTAGCCGCCTGTATGAGGTTTACCATCTCCTGTATGATGTTTACGTTGGAGTTTTCCAACACACCCTGGAGTATCCTATAGTTAGTGGCTGGGGCCGCAGTACCTACAAAGAGTGTATCACCCACCTTCTGGGGGTTCGTCAAAGAGAAAACACCTAACCTTGCCACAAGGTTCCCGTTTACAAAGAGCGTTCCATCCTTTGCTGCTTGGACTTGACCTTCTATTCTTATCTCTTGCAGGCTGTCCGAGAGCACCCGATAACCCTGCGCGTTTACCAAATAACCATCCTTATCCAGTCTAAAGTTTCCGTTCCTAGTGTAGTATACGTTCCCTTGACCATCCCTTACAGCGAAAAACCCCTCACCTTCTATAGCAAAGTCTAATGGATTCTGTGTATCCCTAGCAACACCCTGCGACAGATCTGTGTAGGTTCTCTCTACTATAGGGTACAGGAAGTTCTTAGCTGGATCTTCGGGAGACATACCAGCGTAAGGTTGATTGTTTGAAGTCCTCCAAGTGGACACAAGCATAAGGTCCTTCTTAAAACCTACAGTGTCCGCGTTGGCCATGTTGTTGGCAGTAAGGTCTAGCTTCCTCTCCTGTAGGAGCATCCCACTCCCAAGTATGTATATCCCCTGGTAATCTAAAGCCATTAAATAAAATTATTAAGCATGCTTATACTGATTTCAAGCTTGCTTTTCTTTGTTATATCCTTTGCAAAGGTTTACGTAGCTCAATGGGCAGATCCCATAACACCCACTACGGTAGATTACATAAAAAGAACGTTAAAAGAAACAACTCCTGGTGACGTCTACATACTCCTCCTCAACACACCCGGCGGCCTTGAAAGCTCTATGAGGGAAATAGTGCAAACTTTCCAGAGTTCAAAGGCTGTAGTGGTGGTCTACGTGTACCCTCCTGGTGGCAGAGCTGCATCGGCGGGTGCCATAATAACCGTAGCTGCAGACATAGCAGCCATGGCCCCAGGTACTAACATAGGTGCTGCCCATCCTGTAACTGTAGGAGATCAAGAAAAAAACAAAGTCCTTGAAGAAAAGATCCTTCAGGATACCTTGGCCTTTGTAAGGAGTATAGCCAAGCAGAAAGGAAGGAACGAAAAGATTTTGGAAAGAATGGTAAAGGAGAGCATATCCCTCACAGCCGAGGAAGCCCTGAAGCAAGGAGTCATTGACCTTATAGCCAAAGACCTCCAGGACCTTCTTAAGAACATAGACGGACGTACCTTTGAGAAAGGTGGTTTAAAGATAGTTCTTAAAACAGAAAACCAGGATATAGTCAACCTTGAGAAGAACCTAAAGGAACAGTTTTTGACCTTCATAACCAACCCTACGTTAGCCTATCTGCTTATGATCATAGGCATATATGGGCTTATCTTTGAGCTGTATAACCCAGGGAGTGTGTTACCTGGTAGCATAGGAACCACAAGCCTGTTGCTCGGCCTCTATGGCCTTGGGATAATAGGCATAAACTGGGTAGGTCTTCTACTCATAGCCTTCGGCATAATACTGCTTGTCCTGGAAATGCTTACACCTACACATGGTGGGCTGACTGTAGCAGGTACTCTATCTCTGGCCATAGGATCCTTCTTCTTGGTAGACCCCACATCCCCATACGGCAGGATACCCATATCCGTGATAGGTGGAGTGGTGCTCGCCAGCCTTGTATTTTTCCTAGTCGTAGGTAGGCTTGGGCTCAAAGCCCAGAAACTGAAAAGTAAAGTTGGGGTGGAAGAACTAATAAACCAAGAAGCTCAAGCTCTGGAAGACTTCGTAAACGGTGAAGGGAGAGTTTTTGTAAACGGGGAGATATGGTTCGCTCACTCAAAGGATGAAGTGAAGAAGGGGGACAGGGTTAAAATACTGAAAGTCAAGGGTCTCAAACTGGAGGTAAAAAAGGTTGATAGTGAAAGCTGACGATCCAAAGGCTAAGGACTTAATCCTGTCCTTCTTAAGGGATGGGAAGATAGTCTTTGCTCCAACGGACACCATATATGGACTTCTCGCAAGAGCCGGATCAAAAGAAGCTGTAGAAAGACTCTACAACATAAGAAGGCCTAGCGGCAAACCCTTTTTGGTATTACTAGGTGATAAGTCTCAGGCTTACCTGTTTGACCTCTTGATAAAACCCTGGCAGCTGGACATACTAGACCTACACGTGACTGTTGTCTTTCAAAAGAGGACAAGCCTTCCTCTATACCTTACGCGGGGTAGAAAAAGTATAGGACTCAGGCTCCTAAAAGAGGGAGTCTTTCTTAAAGATATTCTCATAAGGCTTGGTGATGTAGTGGTGGCACCAAGTGCAAACCCAGAAGGTCAAAAACCGGCCAGCTGTGTGGAAGAAGCCATGGAATACTTTGGTGATAGCGTAGACCTTTACGTGGATGCAGGCAGACTGGAAGGGAAACCTTCCACTGTCGTTAGAGTAGTGGGCAACGGTATAAGACCTATCCGGGAAGGTAATGTACCTTTTGAACATATCCTAAATTTCTGGAAAAAGCTTAAGGGAGGGAAGAAAAATGGATAAAAGATTGAAAGTAAGTATGGTTCTTGAATCTATAGTAAGGTTAAGAGATGATACCTTGTACGGCTATAAAGTTCTGTCAAGAGTTTATACAAGGGAAGGTGAGGAAATCCATTTCTTAGAATTGTCCAAAGATGTGAGGGCAAAAGTTGAGAACACGGTACTAGAATATGCTTTAAAAAACCTGAAAGACATTAACATCTTCATAAACTTACCCGTAGAGTTGTCTATAGATAGCGTGCTTCTCAAAAAAGCAGATCTGTTTGTATGCATAAATGCGGACATGTCCATACAGGATCTTGCCTTTTATGTTCAGAAGATAAAGACCGCGGGTGGTAGAATCTGCATCGATGACTTTTACGTACCCACTATGGACTTTAGCCAGATGCTTCTTGGTTCCTTTGAGGTGGTAGCACTAAAGGAGGATTTTTACAGCAAGCTAAACCATAAGGACCTAAAGAGGCTTGTTTCATACATAAAACAGTTTGGCTCTCTGGTATGCTTTAAGAAGATAGATTCTCTCAAAAAACTGCAGCTGGCTATAGATGTAGGTGCAGATCTTGGACATGGTTACATCTTCGGCTACGAAGAACATATCGTAGGGATCATAGAGTGAGGATATTTCTGCTTTTTCTGTTGTTTGTCTATTCGTGTTCTGTACCTAAGATTGTGATTTTAGATTATCCCCTAACAGCTGAAGAGTATTTAACGCTCGGCTACATATACGAGAAAGAGGGCAAACTTGACGTAGCCCAAAGGTACTACGAAAAGGCTATAAGCAAAGACAGGAGACTCTGGAAAGCTTACTTCAACCTTGGAAATGTCTATACCCAGAAGATGGAATACGAAAGGGCACAAGAAGCTTACGAAAAGGCTATAGCTTTAAAGCCCAACGACCCGGATATTCTTAACAACCTGGCCTACGTTCTGTATAAACAGGGGAAGCCGGAAGAAGCTTACCCATACATAAAGAAAGCTCTCAGCATACAGAAAAAGCCCGAGTACCTTAGTACCCTAAGACAGATAGAAGAGGCCCTAAAATTTAAAGGGGAATCTTGGTAATCTTGGCATGGTACCTAAACCAAGTGCTCCTTTTAGCTTTTTCATCTGTCTTTTCATCTCCTCGTATTCCTTTAAGACTCTGTTTACGTCCGACACTGTTGTACCGCTTCCTCTTGCTATTCTTTGCTTTCTGCTCATGTTGATTATCTTAGGATTCCTTCTTTCTTCCTTTGTCATAGAGAGGATTATGGCCTCAGTCTTCTTGAACTTTTCTTCATCTATCTTTATGTGCTTTAGCTGTGCCGATATGCCCGGCAGCATACCAAGGACCTTTTCAAGTGGGCCCAGGTTCTTGATAAACCTTATTATCCTGAGCATGTCCTCTAAGTTAAAGTCTCCTTCTAGAACCTTTGTAGCAAGTACCTGAGCTTCGTCCTCCGGTATGGTCTGCTGAACCTTTTCCACAAGGCTTTGTATGTCACCAAGACCAAGTATCCTCTGGGCTATCCTGTCTGGGTAGAAGGGTTCAAGGTCTTCAATCTTCTCACCCACGCCTATGAACTTTATGGGAACTCCAAGGGCTTCTCTTACGGATAGCGCAAGTCCACCTCTTGCATCGCCGTCCATCTTGGTCAGTATCACACCCGTTAACCCTAAGGCTTCGTGGAAGGTGCGTGCCACGTTCAGCGCTTCTTGACCTTGCATAGCATCCGCCACGTAGAGTATCTCAGAAGGTTTTACGGCTTCCTTTATCTGCTTTAACTCTTCCATAAGCTCCTCGTCCACATGGAGTCTTCCAGCTGTGTCCAGGAGCAGAAAGTCCATACCTTCCTTTTTGTACCTCTCAACAGCCTTCTTTGCTATGTCCACTGCAGAAAGACCTTCTTCAAAGCTGTAGTAGGGAACTCCTACCTTCTCGGAGAGCCTCTGAAGCTGGAGCATGGCCGCGGGTCTTCTCACGTCCGTAGAACTAACAGTCACATTGTAGTTCTGTGCCTTTAGCATATGCGCTAACTTTCCTATAGTGGTAGTTTTTCCTGTTCCCTGAAGACCCACGAAGAGAACGACACCCTTTTTGAGATCTTCCTTTTGTTGTCCAAGGATTTTGGTAAGCTCTTCGTATACGGTAAACACTATACTGTCAGCCGGGGAGAGGCTTTTCTTTAGATCCTCGGATAAGACCCTGTCCCTTACCCTCTTCAGAAAGCTTTTGACCACCTGGTAGTCTACGTCTGCTTCAAGCAAGGCTGCCCTTATGTCCCTTAGAACATCGTTAACTACCTTTTCTGTCACCTTCCTGGAATCCCTAAGTCTAAGAAGGCTCTTTGAGAACTTCTCTGTTAAAAGTTCTAACAAGCTTCAGCACCTCCGTACTTTTATATTATAATTTTAAGTTAAGACCGCACCTTTCTCCAACGGGTTGCCCCTCTGTGGGGTTTCTGGAGAAAGGGAGGCAAAACCCGACAGGAGGTTTAGTTTATGGCTGTAGTTTCTATGAGAGAACTTCTTGAAGCTGGTGTTCACTTTGGGCACTCTAAGAGCAGATGGAACCCAAAAATGGCCCCATATCTGTATGGGGTACGTAACGGCATTCACATAATAGACCTTAACAAGACTGTAGTTTACCTGGACCAGGCTTACCACTTCGTGGCTGACAGCGTGGCTCAGGGTGCAGAGGTTCTTTTCGTAGGTACCAAGAAGCAAGCCAAGGATGTCATAAAGGAAGAGGCCGAAAGGGCAGGCGTCCACTACGTAAACGAAAGGTGGGTTGGTGGACTCCTTACCAACTTTAGAACAGTACGTAAGAGCATACTTAGGCTCTTGACTCTTGAGAGAATGGAAGCTGACGGTGTGTTTGATGTGCTTCCTAAGAAGGAGGTAAGGGACCTACGCAGGAAGATGGAAAGGCTCCGTAAGCTCTACGGTGGAATAATCAACATGAAGCGTGTACCAGACATAATATGGGTAGTGGACACTGTTAGAGAACACATAGCAGTAACAGAGGCCAAAAAGTTGGGCATAACTGTAGTTGCCGTAGCAGACTCTAACTGTGATCCAGACCTTATAGACTACATAATACCTGGTAATGATGATGCTATTAAATCCATAAAGCTCCTGACATCAAAGATAGCCGATGCCGTCATAGAAGGAAAGATGAGAAGAGAAAGCTTGGGTGAGGAAGCTGCAGAGGTCAAAGTACCCAGGAGAAGGGTTGTCACCGTTGAAGAAGAAGAAAAGGCTCTATTCGAAAAAGCTCTTGAGATGTCTGAAAAGTACGAGTACATAGACAAGGGAGCGGAGGAAGAAGAGTAATCAAGGAGGTGCTACTATGATCAGTGCAGAACAGGTAAAGCTTCTGAGAGAACTTACAGGTGCAGGTATGCTTGAGTGTAAGAAGGCCTTAGAGGAAGCAAACGGAGACATAGAGAAGGCCAAAGAGATACTCAGGGTAAGGGGTCTGGCAAAAGCCGAGAAAAAAGCAGGTAGAGTGGCAAAGGAAGGAATAGTTTACGCCTTTGTCTCAGAAGACAGAAAAAAGGGAGTTCTCATAGAGTTAAACTGTGAGACAGACTTCGTCGCCAGAAACGAGCTATTCAACGAGCTTGCTTTACGCCTTGCCAAGCACATAGCACACGTGGAGGAAAACAAAAACAAACAGGGAAGCGGAGAGCTTGTGGCCGATCAGCCCTTCTTTGAAGACCCTTCCAAAAAAGTTCAGGATGTACTGAAGGAATACATAGCAAGGATAGGTGAAAACATAGTGCTCAGAAGGTTTGCAAGGTTTGACGCCGAGGGTTACGTGCACGCTTACGTACACGGTATAGGAAGGGTAGGGGTTTTACTGGAGTTCAAAGCTCCCTCTTTGGATGATAGTACCCTCAGAGTGGTACAGGATATAGCCATGCAGATAGCAGCCATGAAGCCTGAGTTTGTAAGCGTAGAGACCATACCCCAGGATGTGTTAGAGAGAGAAAGGAAAATACTTGCTGAGCAGACAAGACAGGAGGGCAAACCCGAGAACCTAATAGATAGAATAGTGGAAGGAAAGCTAAAGAAGTTCTATCAAGAGAAGGTGCTGTTAGAACAACCCTTCATAAAGGACGATAAGAAGAGAGTGGCCGATTACATAAAGGAAGCTCTTCCCGAGCTTAAGATAGAGAGGTTTGTAAGGTTTGAAGTAGGAGAGGGCTGATGGAGAACCCGAAGCCCAAGTACAGGAGGGTTCTCCTCAAACTTTCTGGTGAGGCTTTTGCAGGTGGTAAGGAGTACGGCATAGATCCAGCCTTTTTAGAATACATAAGCATGGAAATAAAATCCGTATGGGAGTTGGGAGTTCAGACAGCCATAGTCATAGGTGGGGGCAACATCTTTAGGGGTGTTGAGGGAGAAAGTATGGGCATAGAAAGGGCTGTGGGTGACTACATGGGCATGCTGGCCACGGTCATAAACGCCTTAGCCTTACAATCAGCTCTAGAAAAGGTGGCCAACGTACCCACTAGGGTACTTTCTGCACTGGAGATAAGACAGGTGGCAGAGCCTTACATAAGAAGGAGGGCTATAAGACATCTAGAGAAGGGCAGAGTGGTGATCTTTGCAGCAGGTACCGGTAACCCCTTTTTCTCCACAGACACAGCAGGAGCTCTAAGAGCGTTAGAGATAGAAGCAGAGCTTTACATAAAGGCAACAAAGGTTGACGGTATATACACAGACGACCCTTACAAAAATCCAGAAGCTCAGTTCATCGAAGAAATAACCTACCTAGAGGTTATAAACAGGGGTATAAGGGTTATGGATCATACGGCCATGACCTTGTGCAAAGACAACAAACTGCCCATAATGGTCATAAACATATACAAACCAAACAACCTAAAGAGGGCAGTACTGGGGGAAAAGGTAGGTTCACTCATAAAGGGAGGTTAAGCCATGCTGCAGATGGTGGAGGATATACTAAAGAGCGCCGAAGAGGATATGAAGAAGGCCCTAAACCATTACAAGAACGAGATAGCAGGTCTTAGGACTGGAAGAGCAAGCACTTCACTTGTTGAGGATCTAAAGGTGGAGTACTATGGAACCAAAGTCCCTTTAAAGCAGCTAGGGACCATATCGGTGCCTGAAGCTAACCAAATACTCATACAGCTGTGGGATTCCAACGCAGTACCCGCCGTAGAAAAAGCCATAATGGAAAACTTAAACCTGACACCTCAAAGACAAGGCAACACGATAAGGGTTATACTCCCCCCTCTCACTGAAGAGAGGAGAAAGGATCTAGTGCGTATGCTCCATAAGATGACGGAAGAGGCAAGAGTGGCAGTCCGCAACATAAGAAGATCCGCCAAGGAGATGATAGAAGAGTTAGAGGGTATATCCGAAGATGATATAAAAAGGTCCTTGGATAGACTCCAGAAGCTCACAGACAAGTACATAGAAGAGATAAACAAACTTATGGAGGCAAAGGAGCAAGATATTATGTCCCTTTAAACTCTAGCCTCACCACGCTTTCTATGTGGTAGGTCTGGGGAAAGTTGTCCACAAGGGTAATACCCCTTATGCTGTAGCCACCCTTTACAAGGATGGAGAGATCCCTAGCAAGGGTGGAAGTGTTGCAAGAGACATAGTTTATACGGGTAGGTTTCATCTGAAGCAGGAGTTTTAGTTCTTCTCCCGTCAAGCCGGTGCGTGGTGGATCTACTAGCACAAAGTCCACAAGCTCTCCAGCATGATCTTTTAGTATCTCCTTAGAAGGGGAGTGAACAAAGGTTATGTTGCTTCTCCCTATAAGCCTCGCACTGTACTGAGCGTCCTTTACTGATGTGGGATTCATCTCTCCAGCTGTTAAAAATTCCACCTTTTCAGAGAGGGGGAGACTGAAAAAGCCTACTCCAGAGTAAAGTTCAAGAGCCCTTCCGTAAGCACCTTCAATAGCTTCCTCTATAAGCTTTTCCCAAGTGGTATGGTTAACCTGGAAGAAGGACTCATTGCTCACCCTGTAAGTGTAGTTTCCAACTTTTATGAAGGTAAACTCCCTGCCCACATGAGATCTCTTTATAAGCTTGCCGCTAAGTATATGAAAGTCTCCCAAGCCTACAACGCGCTTTGGTAACGTTCCTTCCATAAGCTTTCTTAGTGTGTCTTTATCTTGAGCCATAGGCCCTACAAGCTTTACCAAAAACTCGTCCTCTGTAGGAGAGTAGAGTACATGAATTTCTTGAACATCCTTTGCCTTCTTTAGGACCTCTTTTAAAGATGGAACGAGCGCGTTTATCTCCGAATGACAAAGCATGCACTCAGAGATCTCTATAAGCTCGTTACTTTGAGGTTTAAAGAATCCGAGCCTTCCATCCTTCACTTTGAACTGTACCCTTATCCTGTAGTGGTAGCTAGCAGAAGCTACCGTTTTCACCTGAAGCTCTTCCCTTATACCGCCTATCCTGTATAGGTCTTCAAGCAGGATCAGCTTCTTTTGTTCAAGCTGCTGTCCATACTCTAGGTGCTGAAGCTGGCATCCACCACAGAAGCCATAATAAGGACATGGTGGGTCAACCCTATAAGCAGAAGGCAGTATAATGTCTACTGCTTGGGCCTCTATGTAGTCCTTTTTCTCCTTTATTACCTGAGCCTTTACCCTCTCGCCGGGTAGGGCATACCTTACAAAAACCTTTTTGCCGCCGTAAGTGGCAAGTCCATAGCCACCATGTACAAGCTTTTCTATATCAAGCGTTAACTCTTCCATCTTAGCGTCTTAGCGACTGAAGTTTTTCGAAGTCTTCTTCTGACATGACATCCAAATACCAACCTGTAATCTTGTTGGCCAACTTAACGTTAGAACCGTGTTTGCCTATGGCTACGGAAAGCTTTTCCTTTGGAACTGCCACCTCCGCCCTCTTTTCTTCAGGTATGAGCCTTACTTTTGTAACAGGTGCCGGGGATAGGCTTCTCTTTATAAGCTCCTCTATATCCTCAGTCCACCTTATGACCTCTATCTTCTCACCTGCAAGCTCCTTTGATACAGGAGCTATACGAGAACCTCTCAGGCCAACAACTACACCTACAGGATCTATCTTTGTATCCTTGGAGCTTACAAGCACCTTTGCTCTTTCTCCGGGTTCCCTTGCTATGGCCTTTACCTCTATCTCTCCCGTCTTTATCTCCGGCACCTCTAACTCAAGAAGCCTTAAGAGAAACTTAGGATGTGTTCTTGAAAGTATGAGCTGGTAGCGACCTTTTTGCTTTCTCACCTCCAGAAGGAGAGCCTTTATCCTGTCTCCCACTTTGTAACTCTCCTTTGGAATCTGTTCCCTCTTTGGGAGTATGGCCGTTACCTTTCCGAGATCCACGAGTATGTCCGAGTTTTCAAATATCTTCCTGACGACTCCGAACACTATTTGGCCTTCAAGCTCTACAAACTCGAGGTAACCCCTCTCTTCTTCGGCTTTCTCTAGCTCCTTCAGGAACTCCTCCTTAGCTGCGTAAGCTGCCAACCTGTTCAAGTCCTCAGGTGATATATCCAGAGGTTCCTTTCCTTCCTTCCTAACCAAGAAAACCTTTATTCCCTCGTCCTCCAACTCCACGTCTAAGTAATCTCTTATCTTCCTGTCCTTCTTTATGGCTACGGCTATGGCATCCTTGAGGGCACGCTCCACCGTCCATACAGGCAAGTTCTTTTCCTTGGCCACCTGTTCTATGAGCTTTCTTAGATTTTTCACCATGTTCACATCTCCAGGTTAGCTCTTGCTATCACAGAGAAGGGTATATGGACCACCTGACCCTCCACCTCCACTTTAACTATCCCCTCTTCTACACCCTTTATAACGCCCACTAACTCCCTCTTCCCCTGTACAGGCTCCCTCAAGATAATCCTCACCTTTCTACCTGTAAAGAACTCAAAGTGTTCTGGCTTTTTAAGCTCCCTTGTTAGGCCAGGTGAAGAAACTTCAAGAAAGTAAGAAAAAGGAATCAGATCTTCCACATCCAACAAAGCTGACACCCTTTTACTTATCTCCTCACATTCACCTACCGTAATACCCCCCTCCTTGTCCACTATGATCCTGAGTACCCACCCCTTCTCGGGTCTGAATTCGACGTCAAAGAGTCTATACCCCATCCTTTCCACTATGGGTTTTACCAACTCTTTTACTCTTTCTTCTACCGCTTTTTCATCTATGCGCATAAGAAAATTATAGCTTAGAAGAATGATATAATTAAAACCATGGCTAGGGTGGCTTGGAGTATAACGCATCAAGAGTTTACCATTACAGACTACTACTATTTTTCCATACTTCAGAAGGAAGCTACAAAGGCAGGCATACAGATAGATGAGGTAGACAAGTGGGAAAGCCTAAAGGAATACGACACAATAGTCTTTAACTACCCAGAGATACCCTTCACGGAAAAGGAAGCCCAAGATGTAGAAAAATGGGTGTGGGAGCTTGGAAAGAAGGTCATACTTCTAGGATACTACAAGAACGAGGACAGGATAGCCGACACTTGTAACACCCTAGCCAGAAGGTTTGGTATGGAACTAAACCCTGATGAAGTCACTGATGAGGTAAATAACCATAACTCAGACCCTTACTTTGTAGTAAGCAGCAAGGTAAGAAGGTACAACAAGGGAGTGGAAAAGGTAATGCTTGCATGTACCTGCTCCATAAAACCCCTCATGCCTGATATAAAGATAGTTGTAAGGGCTGAGGATACAGCAAAATCTAACATGGGTTACTACACACTGCTGATAGCAGAGCAGATAGCACCTACCTCCGGTGGTTACTTCTGTCTTGCAGGTACGTGTGTATTCTGGGACAACTATTCTATAACCCTTTACGATAATCTTAACTTCTCTTTAAACCTGCTAAGACATGAGGCACCACCCCCAGGGAAGGAAAGGGTTATGGTAAAGTTTGATCTATGACAGAAGCCCTGAGTCTGTTAGAAGAATTTCCAAAACAGTTTTTGGTGGACCTCCCTCACAGGATAAGCCTTGAGAAGATTAAGGGTGTAATCTTCTCTGGTATGGGTGGTTCTGGTATAGTAGGGGATTTTGTTAAGCTGCTCCTTGAGAGGGACCTAAACCTTCCTATGCTGTCTTTAAGGGGATACGACCTTCCCAGGTTCGTAGGAGAGGACTGGCTTGTAGTATGTACAAGTTACAGCGGTAACACGGAGGAGACAATAAGCGTTTTTGAGCAAGCACTAGAGAGGAGATGCAGGCTTGTGGCTATAAGCTCGGGCGGAAAGCTAAAAGAACTTGCTCTAATGCACGGAGTACTCCACATTTCCCTACCAGAAGGTTTTCCCCCTAGGTATGCTTTTGGGTACATGCTCTCATCTTTGCTTTCCCTATTTGGTATCAGTATGAAGGACGTTTCAGAGCATCTTGAGGACAGCAAAGAGAATATAAAGAAGGAAGCAGATTACATAGCTAAAAGGCTTTACGGTTATGTTCCGATAATCTACGCTACACCCCTAACAGAACCTGTAGCCTTCAGGTGGAAAACTCAGATAAACGAAAACTCCAAAAGCCTCTGCTATTATGTAACCCTTCCCGAGATGCACCATAACGAGGTAGTAGGTCTTGACAACCCAAAAACCAGAAACTGTTTAGTCTTTTTGATCATGCACGATGAAGAGGATCATGAAAGGATAAAGAAAAGGGTTGACATAACTCAGAACATACTCAAGGAGCTGGGAATAGCTCCCATAATACTGAAGGGTGAAGGGAACACACTCCTTAAGAGACTCATGTACCTGCTTTATCTCGGGGATTACACAAGCTGCTTGCTAGCTCAAACTTATGGCTACGACCCTATTCCTGTTAGGGTAATAGAAAGAATAAAGCATGAACTGGCCAGCTGAAATGGAAATAAACTGGTTAGTCTTTGGAGCCGTAGTCTTTATTGCCCTCTTTTTGGACCTTTTTGTCTTCCACAGAACTCCTCACAAGATATCCATAAAGGAGTCCTTACTCTTCTCCCTCTTTTGGTTCACCCTTGGTGTTGCCTTTGGAGGTTATGTGTACTACACAAAAGGTCTTGACAGAACTGTAGAGTACTTTACCGCTTACCTTCTTGAAAAATCCCTAAGCTTGGACAACATCTTCGTCTTCATCCTCATCTTCTCTTACTTTAAGATACCTGAAGAATACAGGCATAAGGTCCTCTTCTGGGGCGTGCTTGGTGCTATAGTGACCCGTTTTATTTTCATCTTTACAGGTCTGTGGCTTGTGGAGAAGATAAACTGGATAGTTTACGCCTTCGGTCTTATCCTTATAGCTTCTGCAGTAAAGATCCTCACCATGGAAGACAAAGAGTTTCATCCAGAAAACACTTTGGCCTATAGGATAGCAAGCAATCTATTCCCAATGAAGCCAAGCGTAGAGTCTGGTAGCTTCTTCATAAGGGAGGGCAGAAAGGTGTACGCCACACCTCTCTTTTTGGCTTTGATGTTTGTAGAGTCCTCGGACATAATGTTCGCCATAGACTCAGTACCTGCTGTCATAGCTGTGTCAAGAGACCCTTTTGTAGTTTACACTTCCAACATCTTTGCCATCTTAGGTCTTAGAGCTCTTTACTTTGCAGCTTCTACCATACTCCCCCTCTTTCACTACATCCACTATGGGCTTGCCTTTGTTTTAGCCTTCATAGGTTTTAAGATGCTAGTGTCTAACTTCTACCACATACCGCCTTATGTATCTTTACTGCTCATCATAAGTGTCTTGGCCATATCTATGATCGCCTCTATTGTTTCTAAAAAGGGCAATGGTTAATCGTTTATTAAACTGAGCACTAGGTTTTTAACCTCCTCAAACACCTCCTGGAGTTCTCTACTGCCATCTACGAAAGCGTACCTTCTTTCTTTGTACATGTCTGGCAGGAGAAAGTAAGCATCCCTGACTTTTCTTAGGTACTCCAGATCCTGTTCAAAACGACTTTTGGAAGTTTTTAGGCGTTCTACTGCCTTCTCAAGGGGAATGTTTATTATGATTGTGAGGTCCGGCTTTATGCTCCTGGTGGAGATGTGGTTGAGTATGTTGACGGTACCCAGGTTTATCTCCTTTCCGAAACCTTGATAAACCACTGTAGAGTCTATGAACCTGTCCAGAAGAATTATTTTTCCTTCTCTTAAGTCTGGAAGGATTTTCTCCCACACCAGGCTGCTCCTTGCTGCTTCAAAAAGCAGAAGCTCTGTAGTAGGATCCATATCGTTTTCAAGGATTAGCTTCCTTATGTTTTCAGCAAGTTCTGTACTTCCTGGATCCCTATAGAGGCTGACTTTGTGGCCTTCTTTAAGAAGATGTTCATAAAGCATTCTAGATAGAGTGGTTTTCCCTGAACCGTCTATGCCTTCAAAGCTGATTAAGTATCCTTTCTTCATCTAGTAGTACCCTCCTTATTCGGTTTGACAGGTTACACATAAGTTCGTAGGGAATAGTTCCGGCGAGCCTGGCAAGATCTGTAAAACT
Source organism: Thermocrinis minervae (assembly GCF_900142435.1). Taxonomy (NCBI): domain Bacteria; kingdom Pseudomonadati; phylum Aquificota; class Aquificia; order Aquificales; family Aquificaceae; genus Thermocrinis; species Thermocrinis minervae. Next base: position 793,357 of record NZ_LT670846.1, on the reverse strand, counting down.
CTGCTGCTCACACACTATGTGAACCCAGTCGCCTACTTTAGCATCAGTACCGTCTAAATCTACCATAGTCATGTCCATAGTTATGTTACCCAAGATTTTTACAGGCTTTCCCTTGTAGTATAGGTGGGCAATGTTGGAAAGTACCTTGTGAAGGCCATCGGCGTATCCAAAGGCGACAACCCCTACCTTCTTGGGCTTATCTGTTATGTAAGTTCTGGAGTAAGATACGGGAAAGCCTTTTGGAAGCTCCTTTACTGATAGTATCCTTGCCTTTAGGGTGAGTGCTCTTTTTAGCTCTATGGGATATCCTGGAAAGGGTTTCTCTCCATGAAGGGCAAGGCCAATCCTTATGTGGGTAGTCCAAGGTACTTTGTACACAACTCCTGCAGAGCTCTCCAGGTGTACATAGGGAAGCTTAGGGTAGTGTTTTATTATTCTCTCAAAGCATACTATTTGTGCAAGAGAAAAGTCCTTGTCTAGTGGACTAGAAAGGTGTGTCAAAATACCCTCCACCCGTGGGTCATGGACTATGTCTTTGAAGAAGCCAAGCCTTCCCATACCTGTGTCGTACTTTAATTGAAACTTGATGGGAACACTCTCTATAGCCTTAAGGTGTTCTGCATGTGAAATCACCGGTGTAAGCTCGTACTCTAAAAAAGCCTTTTCTTCTCCTTTGAGGACACCACCAAGTACTAAAATTTTTTTTCTAAAACCTTCCTTCCTTAGCTCTATACCCTCCTCCACGCAAGCAACAGCATACCCTTCTACTTCTGGCATATCCTCCAGAATACTGGCCATTTGGACAGCACCTACACCGTATCCGTTTGCCTTTATAACAGCTATTACCTTTTTACCTGAGTAGGAAGAAAGAGCTCTTGCGTTATGTCTGATGGCTTCCTTGGATATCTCAAGGACGGCTCTGGACATAGTTCTATTTTAATGCCTTTACCTAAGGGTTTTTAGAAACCGCTTTATTTTCAATTTTTCTCCATATTTCATTACTTGGTTTCCTTCCAGAGGCCTAAGCCTTTTTCTCTTGCCTGTATGTAGCACCTTCTAAACTCATCTGCATACTTTACGTTGGGTGGTATGGTTAAGGGCATGGCATAGCCGTTGCATATTATCTCTTTATTTAGCATCCTTCCGTCTTTTAAATACACATACGCCAGCAATCTTCCATACTTATCCCTCTGCTGGACATCAAACTCTAGGTACACCTTGTCCCCCGGCTTTACTAAGGATTGCACATACTCCTTAGCCTCTTGTCCCATCTTGAGAATTGTCTGAACATCTCCTAAAGACCTCTGCTTTTCGATCCTTGGGTTTATGCTACTCTCTGGAGCATCTATCCCTATCAACCTCACCCTCTCCTTCTTTCCATCTATTATCACCACTATGGTATCCCCATCCGTTACATGATGTACCACTGCTTCCTTCTTGCCTAGATGGTCAAATAAAAACCCACTGCTAAAGCTGAACGCCAAAAGCAACAAGATCACAGGAAACACAGCGTACTTCCTCATGGCAAACACTCCTTTGTTTGTAAGTATAACTCCCTACAACACTTTCAACTCCACCAGGAAGATTAGAAACTCTCGATGAGTATAAAACTCCCTCCTGCCAGTACCGCTTTCAACTCCACCAGGAAGATTAGAAACAAGCAGTCAAGATCAAGGCCGCCACAGCAATACAGCTGCTTTCAACTCCACCAGGAAGATTAGAAACGTACAGCACCCACGGCCAGGGTGGGGTTCTAATTTTCCCTTTCAACTCCACCAGGAAGATTAGAAACAATGCAGTACGTGTTCCGTACGGGACTGGGTACGTGCCTTTCAACTCCACCAGGAAGATTAGAAACCTTATACAAGACTCTTTTATGTACGATATGCGGCCTTGCTTTCAACTCCACCAGGAAGATTAGAAACGCTTTACCCTCTTCAAAAAGTATAATCCCGCTCACGACTTTCAACTCCACCAGGAAGATTAGAAACACAAGGATACGCACATTACCCTGAGCTTGATAAACGACTTTCAACTCCACCAGGAAGATTAGAAACCTTGTCAAACAGGTCCGCATCAGTAAGGTTGGCCAGCTTTCAACTCCACCAGGAAGATTAGAAACGACCTTGTTCTTAATGTCGACTACGGTGACATCTCAACTTTCAACTCCACCAGGAAGATTAGAAACATAACATGCATAACAAAACCGGCAAGTCGTTGATTCTCACTTTCAACTCCACCAGGAAGATTAGAAACCCTTATAATCCCCCGTTTACCACCACGAGAACCCGACTTTCAACTCCACCAGGAAGATTAGAAACTTGAAGATCTTTGCCAGGGACGTTGCTTTGAATGATAGCCTTTCAACTCCACCAGGAAGATTAGAAACAGTACCTCTCAGTGGAGTCATGCTAATCCCCTCAGGCCCTTTCAACTCCACCAGGAAGATTAGAAACTTCCAGGTGGAGTTTAGTTTTGCTACTCCTATTCCTGCTTTCAACTCCACCAGGAAGATTAGAAACAGGTAAGCCATGGATAGGAAGATCTTTATCACAGCCCTTTCAACTCCACCAGGAAGATTAGAAACCTTCCGCAGTGAACCTGAAGCTCCCGAGCTTTACATGCCTTTCAACTCCACCAGGAAGATTAGAAACCTCAACTTTACCTATCTATCTATTATACACACTTCAAAGATTTTGTCAAGGGGGTACCCCCCTCAAATGAAGGTGCATTTCCGGAAACCGCCAGTGGGCCAGAAGGACCCTCAAAAACAGCACTTTCACCCTCCTAAAGTCATTGAGTGTCAAGCCTCAGAAATGCATAAATATGAAGAATCCAGATATCTAAAAATTTAAAAATAAAGACTCTCCACACCCTTCCCAAATCCCTGATTTTCAAGCTTTTTAAAAGATACACATCAGTTTTAGACACCCATAAAGTCAAAAAGTGCAAAAAATTGCGTTTTTTCAAAAGTATTTCCAAAAGTACCCATACAAAACCCTTGTACTACAAGGATGAGAAAGGTAGGGAGTAAATGTAGCGGATTTTTTATACCATAAAAGTTACAACCTTTTGTTTTTCGTAAAAACAAATCTCGTAGAAGTCTTGAGTCTCAAGGCTTTTAAAAGTACCTGTATTAAAACTCTTAAGAAAAGATATCTACCATGGACTTTATGACTTGCTGTAGCTCTTCTTTAGTAGGCATCTCGGCGTATATCCTTATGAGGGGCTCTGTTCCAGAAGCTCTGGCAAGGACCCATCCATCATTTTCAAAAACAAGCTTTAACCCATCTTTTGTTATCACTTCTTTTACCTTGTAACTTCCTAGCTTCTGGGGTGGATTTTCTATAAGGTTCTTTAGTTTTTGCTTTTTGTCTTCTTCTGCGTACATGTCTACACGTTCGTAGTAAGCTGTACCAAACTCCTTGAATATGTCCTGTATGACCTCAGAAAGTGGCTTTCCTAGAAGGTGGAGCATCTCAATGATGTAAAGGGCGCTGAAAAGTCCGTCCCTTTCTGGCAGGTAGTGGATCACTCCATAACCTCCGCTCTCCTCTCCACCAAATATGACCTTTTCCTTAAGTATGAGCTCGTTTATATGCTTGAAGCCTACGGGTACCTCTACTAGTTTGACACCAAAGGCCCGGCATATCCTGTCTGCTAGGTACGTAGTAGATACGGTCTTTACGACTATGCCATCCTTGATATTCTTATGCTTGAGTAGATGTAGGAGAAGGAGCACATATATCATCTGTGTGTTAACAAAACTTCCCTTTTCGTCCACGAGTGCAATCCTGTCTCCGTCTCCATCGTTTGCAACACCGAGGGAATAATCTCCAGACCTCACCTTTTCTATCAAAGGCTTAAGGTATTTCTCTACAGGCTCTGGTGGATGTCCCCCAAAGAGTGGATCTCTGTAAGAACGTATGGAATGTACTTCTATCTTTGTGTTTTTAAGGGCAAGGTTTAGGAGCCCAGCCGCCGTTCCGTACATGGCATCGTGTACCATACGCGATTCTTTTTCTGAGAATAGCTCTAAGTTTACAAACTCCCGAATTTTGTTTATATAGCTTTCTTTCACACTTAGAGTTTCTACCTTCTGTCTTTCTTTTGGCACTTTCTCTATCCTCTCTATTTCTTTTTCTACTTCCTTGACAAGTTCTACAGTTGCAGACCCACCGAAGGAATCCTTTATCTTGTAACCGTTGTACTCAGGTGGATTGTGGGATGCAGTTATCATAACTCCGTTATCAAAGCCCAGGTACTTTATAGCAAAGGATACCATTGGAGTAGTGCAAGGCTCTGAAGATAAGAAAACCTCAAAACCTTCTACTTTAAAGACGCTTGCTACTTCTTTGGCAAACTCCTCTGACAGGAATCTATGGTCATAACCTACAAAGATCTTTCTTAGGTTCTTCCTCTGAAGGACCTTAGCATGAGCTAGAGCAACCTTCCTTACGTTGTCAAAGGTAAAGTCTTCTCCTATCCTTGCCCTCCATCCATCTGTGCCAAACTTTATCATGACCAGACAATATTTTAAAGCTTTTGACTAACAATCATCATAAACGCTTATACGTGTATAGAATACCTTTATAAAGAACTATGATGGTGGAGATACCTTTAGAACTTGCTCAAAAGTGTGTAAAGTGTGGGCTGTGTAAATCCGTGTGTCCTACTTATCCATACATAGAGGAAGAAAGGGGCTTTGCAAGGGGAAGGCTTGCCCTGGCCGAGATGGTTTTAAAGGGTGAGCTTCCGCTGACGGAAGAGGTAGCCCTTCAGTGGGATCAGTGTGCTATGTGCAGGCGCTGCGAGTGGATATGTCCAAATGACGTCCACTACAAGGAAATACTAGTAAAGGCAAAAGAGCTTCAAAATCAGACACTAGGTCAGAGTTTAGTAAAGAAGGCTGGACTAAAAGGCCTTGAACTCATGCAGTCCAAAGTAGGTAGAAAGCTGGTACCGTTGGCTGGTAAAGTTTTTAAGTTCATTCCAAAGGATGAGATAAAGGTTTTCTTTCCAACTGGTGCCAAAAAGTACATGCCCAAGTTTAAGGAAGATGCCTTTGAGCTCAGAGGTAAGGTCTTTGACGTAAAAAATCCAAAGGCTACCCTTCTGTTTTTCACAGGATGTATGATAGACATGTTCCAGACGAGTACAGGCAAGAACGTGATAAAACTCTTAAACAGAGCAGGTTATACGGTGATAGTCCCGGAGGACATACGCTGTTGTGGAGCACCCCACTACTACTCTGGAGACACCAAAACCTTTGAAAGCCTAAAAGAACATAACCTGAAGGAGTTTGAAAAGTACTCTTTTGACGCCTTTGTGGTTGCATGCCCCACATGCGGAGGAGCTCTCAGCGAAGATTATGGACTAAACAAAAAGGTCTACGACCTCGTGGAGCTTATCCAAGATCTAGAGTTTAAAGGAGATGGAAAAAGGACTACCTTCCACGTACCCTGTCACTCTTACTCAGCCATGAAGGTAGACCCAAAAACCTTCTATACAGCTCTGAAGAAGGTAGAAGGCGATACCTTTGTAAAGGCCGAAAAAGACCAATCCTGCTGCGGTTTTGCTGGCCTGTTCTCTATAACAAACCCTCAGATCTCGGATCAAGTCCAGAAGGAGAAGATAGAAGACCTTAGCAAGACACAGGCAGATGTAGTTCTCTCAGCATGTCCAGGATGCGTGCTAAACCTGAAGGACGGATGTATAAAGCACAAGACTGGTCAAAAGGTAATGCACATAGCCGACTATCTTGCAGAAAGACTAAAGCAGGATTAAATTTTATATGCATGCTTGACTACGAAAAGCTCTTAGAGGATGATTACCTCGAGATAGCAGGCAGGCGTTTTAAATCAAGGTTAATCATAGGTTCTGGAAAGTTCAAAAGCTTCCAGCAGAACAAGGAAGTCCTCGAAGCATCAGGTGCAGAGATAATAACCGTTGCAGTAAGAAGGGTAAACATCACAGACCCTACCAAGGAAAACCTTCTGGACTACATAGACCCCAACAAGTACCTGATACTGCCCAACACAGCTGGATGCTACACAGCAGAAGAGGCCATAAAGACGGCCATGATGGCAAGAGAAGCAACAGGCATAAACTGGATAAAGCTTGAGGTCATAGGAGACCAAAAGACATTACTCCCCGATATGGAGGAAACTTACAAAGCCGCCAAGTTTTTAGTAAAAGAAGGCTTTGTAGTACTCCCTTACATCTTTGACGATCCTGTGTACGCCAAAAAGTTCGAAGACATAGGTTGTGCCGCAGTAATGCCCTTGGCAGCACCCATAGGTTCTGGTCTTGGTCTACAGAACCCATACAACATAATGTTTATAAAGGAAGCTGTCTCTGTCCCCGTAATAGTAGACGCAGGTATAGGTTCAGCGGCAGACATACCACCTGTCATGGAACTAGGTGTGGATGCCATCCTTACCAACACGGCTTTAGCCGAGGCAAAGGATCCTATAAAGATGGCCGTAGCAATGAAGTATGCAGTGATAGCTGGAAGATTATCTTACCTTGCAGGAAGGATGCCAAAGAGAACTTATGCCGTTCCTTCTTCACCTACCAGAGGAGTTCCTTTCAAGTCCTAGGATCCTTGAAAAAGCCACCTTTAGAACCTATCTTAATTAAGTAGTGAGGTGAAAGGCCATGTTTGAGAAGTTTACAGAAAAGGCAAGACAGGTGATACTCCAAGCAAGAGAAGAAGCTCTTGAGCTTGGACATACATACTTAGGAAGCGAACACATACTTTTGGCTCTAATAAAAGAAGAGGACTTGCCTACCCTGATCCTTTCCAGGGCAGGACTCACGCCGGAAAAGATAAGAAAAGCTATACTTGGACAGGTAACAAGAGGGACCCATTCGGGTGAAATCCTCTTTGCGCCCGACGCCAAAAGGGTCCTTGAGTTTGCAGTAGAGGAAGCGCGCATACTCCATCACCAGTTCGTAGGCCCCGAACACCTACTCATAGGTGTAGTAAGAGAGAAGACGGGTCTGGGTGGTAGGATACTAAGAGGTTTCGGCCTTGACGAATACACAGTAAGAAGGGAAGTCCTACAGATACTAGGAGAGCTACCACCTCAAGAGACGATAAAGCACGCTCCCACGCCCAACCTAGACAGGTTTTCCAGAGACCTTACACAGATGGCAAGAGAAGGTAAGCTTGATCCAGTCATAGGTAGAGAAAGGGAGATAGAAAGGGTAATCCAAATACTCTCAAGGAGGAGAAAGAACAATCCAGTACTGCTCGGAGATCCTGGAGTAGGAAAAACAGCCATAGTGGAAGGTCTAGCTCAAAGGATAGCAAACAGAGAGGTCCCAGAACCTTTGCAAGGTAAGAGGGTTGTAGCCCTTGATCTGGCAGCTCTGGTAGCGGGTACCAAATACAGAGGCCAGTTTGAAGAAAGGTTGAAAAACATACTCAAGGAGCTAGAAAAGGCTCCTAACGTAATCCTCTTTATAGATGAGATACACACCCTAGTGGGAGCAGGTTCTGCTGAAGGTTCTATCGATGCTTCCAACATGCTAAAGCCAGCCCTCGCAAGAGGTGAAATACAGGTAATAGGTGCTACAACGCTGGATGAATACAGGAAGTACATAGAGAAAGATGGAGCTCTGGAAAGAAGGTTCCAGCCCGTCATAGTAGAACAACCCTCTGAAGAGGATACTATCAAAATACTTTACGGTCTTAAGAGCAAGTTTGAGGAGTTTCACAATGTAGAATACACACCTCAAGCCATAGAAAAAGCTGTACAGCTCTCCGTAAGGTACATAACGGACAGAAACCTACCAGATAAGGCAATAGACGTCATGGATGAAGCAGGATCCCTCGTAAAACTAAAGTCCTATCAGTACCCACCTGAGATAAAAGAACTGGAAGAGAAGATCAAGGAGATAGAAAGGGAGAAGGAAAAGGCTGCAGAAGAGCAAGACTATGAAAAAGCTGCCAAGTTAAGAGACGAAGAGCTAAGGCTAAGAGCTAAGCTTGAAAACATGAAGCTACACTGGAAGCAAGAGATGAGCAAAAACAGACCTAAGGTTACAGAAGAGGACGTAGCAGAAGTAGTAGCCAGATGGACAGGTATACCCGTCAAGAGAGTTCATGAAGATGATATGCAAAAACTCCTTCATATAGAGGACGAGCTCAAGAAGAGAGTTATAGGTCAAGATGAAGCCATAAAAGCCATAGCAAAGGCCATAAGAAGGTCCAGGGTAGGTCTAAAGGGTAGACACAGACCTATAGGAGTGTTCCTGTTCCTAGGTCCCACAGGTGTAGGAAAGACAGAAACAGCCAAGGCTTTGGCCGAATACCTCTTCGGAACGGAGGATGCCCTCATAAGGTTTGACATGTCCGAGTACATGGAAAAGCACACCGTCTCCAGGTTAATAGGAGCACCACCAGGATATGTAGGCTACGAGGAAGGCGGACAGCTTACTGAAAGGGTAAGAAGAAGACCTTACTCTGTTCTACTCTTTGACGAGATAGAAAAGGCTCATCCAGACGTTTTCAACATATTCCTGCAGATCTTTGACGACGGAAGGCTTACAGACTCTATGGGAAGGGTAGTAGACTTTTCCAACACCATAATCATCCTAACATCCAACTTGGGGGCTAGGATGATAGCCTACGGCTCCACCATGGGGTTTGAGAAGAAGTTTGGCATTATAGACTTTGAGCAGATGAAGAAGAACGTCATGGATCAGGTCAAGAGGACCTTCAGCCCCGAATTCCTCAACAGGCTTGACGAGATAATCGTATACAGACCACTGGAAAAAGAAGACATAGCCAAGATAGTAGAGCTGCAGCTCAACGAGATCAACAAGAACCTACAAGAATGGAACGTCACGGTCAAAGCGCACAAAAGCTTTGTAGACTGGCTTATAGATAAAGAGTACAGGCCTGAGTACGGTGCAAGGAGCATAAAGAGGGCGCTGCAGCGTCATGTGGAAGACCTGTTAGCAGAAGAGCTTATAAAGGGCACCCTCAAGGATGTGAACACAGTTGAGATCAGAGTAAAGGATGACAAGCCTTACCTAAAGCCCGTAAAGAAGAGTAAGAAGATGGAGGTAGCCTTTAGCGAGCGTTCTGAGTGATGTTTTGGAGGGGGAATACCCTTGATATTCCCCCTCTTGCACTTACTCCTATAAGCTTGTCAGCAAACTCCGCCATAGCCTCCCTGAGGGTAACTACTATGAACTGCTGTTCTTTAGATTTTTCCTTTATGAGCTGGGCTACGCGAACAGCGTTTGCTTCATCCAAGTGGGCATCCACCTCGTCAAAGTAGTAAAACACAGAGGGTTTGTATTCCTGTATTGCGAAGATAAGAGAGAGAGCTGCAAGTGTTTTCTCTCCTCCAGACATGGCTTCCATGTACTGGACGTCCTTTCCCCTTGGTTTTATGTGTACGTGTATACCACCTGAGAATGGGTCGTCTTCCCTTTCCAACTCCATGTTTATCCTTCCACCCGGAGAAAGGTAGGCGAACACCCTCTTTAAGTTTGCGTTTATAGCTCTAAAGGCTGACATAAAGGCCTTTAGCTTTTTACTTTCCACTTCCTGTATGAGTTCTGTTATTGCCTTCTTTTCCTCTTTTGCTTTGTTGTAGCGTTCTGTAAGTTCCTTGTGTTTGTCTAAAGCTTGTTTGTAATCTTCTTCAGCCATAAAGTTTACGTTTCCAAACCTTTCAAGCCTCTTCTCTACAGCCGCAAGCTCTTGCCTCAGAGAGTTTATAGATTCGCCTACCTGAAGTGTCTGTTCTACACCAAGAGATGCAAGCTTTTCTTTCAGTTCCTTTGTTCTTTCTTCTAGCTTTGCCAGCTCTACAAGTATGGAATTGAGATATGTACTCTTCTCCTCTTCTTGGAGCCTTAACCTTCCAAGCTCTATCTGAAGATCCTTTATCTCCTTTTCAAGCTCATCCCTGAGTTTATAAAGCTTGTACGCTTCCTCGTTTAGTTTTTTGAGCTCCTCTTGCAGGCGTTCCTTGTGTGAGGTGAGGTATGCAAGCTTTTGGGATATCTCCTTTTGTTCTTCTTCCACACGTTGAAAAAGTGCTTTTACTCTTGCCATCTCCTTAAAAACGCTTTCTTTCTGTGCTTCTTTTTCTTTTAGCTCCACCTGAAGCTTGTAAAGCTCTTCTCTTTTTAGCTTGAGTTTGCTTTCAACCGCTTCATACTGTCTTCTTAACTCTTCTATGCCCAGCTCCTTGTAGTGGCTAAGTATAGACTGTCTCTTTATGCTGATGTTTTCTATCTTCTTTTCTAGGTAGTTTATCTCCTCCACGAGTTTTTTTTCTTCCTCTTGTAGCTTTTTTATCTCCTCTTGGGTGATGGTTATGTACTCCTGGGCTTTGATTATCCTGTTTTCTATATCCTTTAGTCTGTCTAGATCCTTTTTTTCCTTTTCCTCTATTTCCTTTATGCGCCTTTGAAGTATGTGTAAGACTCCCTCTTTCTCTACCAGCTCTTCCCTTAGTCTCTTAACACGTTCTTCTTCTTTCTTTAAACTTTCTAAAAGTTTCTCCTCTTGCTTTTTTAGATCTTCTAGCTCCCTTATGTAAACCTCTCTACCTAGTTCACCCCTAACTTCATAAGAGCCACCACTTATGACTCCACTCTTTTCAAAGAGCTCTCCATCCAAGGTTACCATCCTGTAAGTTCCTATGCCTATTCTCTTGGCAGCTTCAAAGTCCTCCACGAGCAGTGTATCTCCAAACACGAAAGATACTACCTTCTTGAACTTAGGATCGTAGTCTACTAGCTTCACCACAAAGTCCAACGCTCCCCTGACCCTAGGGTATGGCGGAAGGGGTTGCTCTCTTACCTTGTTCAAAGGTATAAAGCTCATCCTCCCAAGCTTTAGCTCTTTTAGCCTTTGGATGCACTTCCTGGCCACCTCTTCGTCTTCCACCACAACAAAGGAAAGCCTACCGCCTCCTGCTACCTCTATAGCCTTTATATGCTGAGGATCCTTTACACTTATAAGGTCAGAAACTCTTCCGTATACTCCTTCTATACCTTCAAAGGGAAGGCTTTCAGGCGAGATTCTACTTAAAGTATCCTCAAGCACTGCCATCTTTTTGAGAAGCTCCTCCCTCGCCTTTCTCATTTCATTTAGCCTCTCTTCCGCTTCCTTTAATTCCATCCTTTTCTTTGAGAGGGATATGTTTTCTTCTTCCAACATCTTGCGGTAGTTTTCCAAGCTTAAGAGGAGCTCCTCCTTTTGACTCTGTATACTATTGGCTTCGTCTGAAAGTCTCTGTATGTCTTCCATTACCTTTTGTATTTTCATCTCAAGCTCTTTTACCTTGAGCTGTATGTAAGAAAGCCTGTTTTTCTTCTCCTTTAGGTCTTTGTTCATTTGGCCTAGCTTTTCTTCAGCTCTGTGAGCTTCTTCAAGGGATACCCTGAGCACATCTTCTTTCTGACTTAGCTCTACCTTTATTTTTTGGGCTTCCTCTTCAAGCTCCCTAAGTTCTTCCTCTTTCACAGTTATGCTTTCCTGTAGAGTGTTAATCTGAAATTCTAGCTCTTCCAGCGTCCTTTGAAAGATACGTTCCCTTTCTGTAGCAGAAACTACCTCCTGGTTTAGTTCCAAGGATCTTCTGTTTAGCTCCTTTATCTTCTCTTCAGCATGTTCCAAGTCAGAGCTTAACTTTCCTACCTTTTCCCTATATGGCAAAAGTTCTCTGTTAGTATTTTCTAAAAGCTCTTCCTTCTCCTTTAGCTTTTCCTCTAGCTGCCTTATGGTGCCTTTTAGCTGCTCTAGCTGGTCATGTATAGCTTGCTTCTGTGAGAAAAGTTCTTTGATTCTGTCTTCTAGCGTTGTAAGCTCTTTTTGGTAGAGCTTAGCTTGCAGTACCTTCCTCTTGTGCTCCAACTCTCTGTAAGCCTCAAGCCTCTTTAATTCCTCCGATAGCTTTTCCATCTGAAGCTCTACTTCATCTATCAGAAGTCTTAGCTCTCTTATTTTCAGTTCTACCTGACCAAGGTTTTCTAACGCTTTCTGTTTCTTCTCTTCAAACTCACCTATGCCCGCTATCTCTTCTATTAGCTTCCTTCTCTCCACTGGTGTCATCTTCAAGAAACGCACTACATCTCCTTGGAGCACTATGTTGTAAGCTGTTTCGTATAGACCAGCTTTGGAGAGAAACTCTGCCAGTTCCGATTCTCTTACTTGTACACCGTTTATCCTAAAAACACTTCTACCATCTTTGTATACCTTCCTTGAAATAACAACATCCTCTTCATGTGTAGGAAATGCTCCATAGTTTTTGAAGTGAACCTCCACGTAGGCGTAATCTGCCCTTTTCCCATCCTTTGAGAAGATAAGGTGGCTTAGGTTTTTAGCCCTAAGGGTTCTTGCCGTGGCAAGACCCAGAGCAAAGGATATAGCATCCCCTATGTTTGATTTACCGGCCCCATTAGGACCTACCACCGCTATGAAGCCTTTCCCTAGCGGGATCTCTACTTTACCCTCACCGTAGGACTTGAAGTTTTCAACCACCAAAAGGTCTATAAACCCTTTCATGAATCTCGAATTTTTATAATATCACTTTCTTAAAGAGGGTTAAAGTGGGATGATACTATTAATCTTAATCTTAATTCCTTTCTTGGCCTTTTCTAAAGTCTACATATCTTCTAACTATCCCCTTTCGGGAACAAACCTGGAAGATGTGGTAAACGAAAACAATTACATGCAAGTCGTGCAGATGTTAAAGTCTCTGGACATAGTAAAAGATGTAAGCGTTATAAGAATAAACGATAACGTAGAGTTGCATGTAGAGCTTTACCCTATAATAGAAGAGGTAAAGATAGAAGGGAACTTAGCTCTCTGGAAAGCTACTATATTGAACTACCTTGGTATCTACGAAGGCCAAGCTTTGAAGGATGTTAGCAGTGAGGATATAGAGAACAAACTACTGAGACTTTACCAAAATGAAGGCTATCTGGATGCAAAGGTAAAGGTAAACATAGACGTGGACAAGGACGGAAAAGCACGCATACATATACATATCCATGAGGGACAAGCTTACTTTCTAAGGGGTGGTATGTACAAAGGTACTACTATAAACCCAAAGGAGTTGGATAAGGCTTTGAACATAGTAGAGGGTAGGATAGCTAGACAGGAAGAGTTGGCGCAGCTAGTGTTCAAACTTCAAGATGTCTACATTCGAAAAGGGTACCTGGATAGCTTTGTCTACTTTGAAAGTGTGAAAAAAGAGAGGTTGAATAAGCCTTTGTGGAAGGTACTCCTACCCTACAGTGGAAGAGGAGGGTTTTTATCCCTTTCCTCTGCCTTCTTTGAGGGTATTTCAAACCTCTTTACCCGCCCCATCTCAACCCTAAAAGCTCTCACAGGAAGAGGTTACGTTGCCATACCCGTGTTTGAAGTTATAGAAGGTCAAAAGTATGAGTTTTATTTCAACGGAGCCCACTTTTTTAAGCCAGAAGAGTTGCTAGAAGCTACCGATCTAAGCTACAAGGGTGTAGATCCACTCTCTCTAGAAGAAGCAAAGCAGAAAATAGAAGAGCTTTATAAAAGTAAGGGTTTCTTTGACGTACAAGTGTCTTATGAATGGCAAGGTAGAAGAGTAGAGTTTAGTGTAAAAGAGGGAGAAAGATACAGAGCTTACATGGGAGATGAATACATAGGTTACTACGATGAAGAAACACTACAAGAAAGGCTGAATAAAGAGATCGATCGCCTTAAAAATGGAGGATACACCCTAGCTGAAGGGTATGTAGAAAAGTTCGTAGATAAGGAGTCTAAGAAAGTCTATATCAAGTTTATGATACAGAAGGGTACAAGACAAGTCATTAAGGCTTTCGTGTACGAGGGAGACAACAAGAATATAAAGAAAATATTCAAAAAAGCCAATTCAAAGCTACCAGCCATATACGACACTAAGCTCATAGAAGATCTAAACCTATCCATAGAGAAGTACTTCAAAGAAAAGGGCTACATGGAAGGAGATTACCTTCCAGAGGTAAACATCCAAACAGAAGGAGACACCACGTACTACACATATATTTACAAAGTTTCAGAAGGTACAAGGTACAAACTTGGAGACGATCTATTCTACGGTTACAACCACACACGCCTTAGTGAATTAAGGTACATGACTGTAAGGGATACTTATTACTCAGAAAACCTTGACGATGAAACTCTCGAAACTTACTATGCAAGCGGACTATTTGCGGGTATAAAAATAGATACCTTTCTTGATAAAGATAAGAAATTAGTTCACAGGCTTATTGAGCTCCAAGAAGATAAAAGAGGGTACCTAGACATATCTTTACTCTACAACACTCAGGAAAAGCTAGGTATAGACCTGTACGTAGGCTGGAAAAACCTTTTCGGAATTGGTCTAAACTCGGAACTTAGCTACAGGAAAACGGCTAAACAGGAGATATACTCTCTAAACTTCACAGATAACGCAATTTTTACAAGAAAACTATGGTTTAAATCTTCTATATTTAAGAACTACGAAAACCATCTTAGTTACGATTTGACTTCGGAAGGTATTTCTTTAAGCGTAGGATACAGGCTTACAAGAAGGACCTCCATAGGACCTGTACTTTCTATCACCACAAACCGTTTTAGTGGGCAAACATTGAATCTTAAAAAGTACGGTATATTTCTCCTAAGGGAGTACAAGGATAACCCTTTCTCACCTAAAAGGTTACAGTACGAGAACATTAGCCTTATAAGGGCGGAAGGTGATACAAGCTATTACAAAGTAGACCTTAGGACCTTTTACCTGATACCTTTGAAGGAGGGTGTGGACCTTGATTTCAAGCTGGAGGGCGGTTACGCTTCCAGAAATGCACCCATATTTGACAGGTTCTTCTTAGGTGGGCTGTACAACCTAAGGGGATACTCTTACGAAAGCGTGGGCCAACCAAATGGAGGAAGATACTACCTTTTTGGAAAGCTTGAGTTTGGCCTTTATGTACATGGTTCTTTCATGATCTTTCCTTTCGTGGATGTAGGACAAGTGGGCAACAGGTTTCCAGATGTGATAAAAGCTCTTAAGTGGGACGTAGGTATTGGAGGGGGGGTGAAGACACCTGTGGGACCTTTGAGGGTATACGTGGCCTTACCTACGGATCATATGAAAAGAGCTAAGTTCTATCTGGCTGTAGGTTACTACTATTGACGATCCTCTGTAGGAAGAGGAAGAATTCGTCCTTTAGGTCTTTTCTGTGCAGAGCAAAATCAACAAGGGTCTGAAGGTAACCGAGGGGTGTCCCTGTGTCGTACACCTTCGCCTTTATCTTAAAAGCATAGACCTCTTCCTCCTCAAGCAAAAGCTTTATGGCATCCGTCAACTGTATCTCTCCACCTTTACCTGGCCTTGTCTTTCTAAGCTTTTCAAAGATAGCAGGCGTAAACACATACCTTCCCACTATGGCCAGGTTTGAGGGTGCTTCATCCACGTTAGGTTTTTCCACCAAATCCACTATGCGCGACAGTTCTGCGGAGGGATCTTCTACTTTCACTATGCCATACTTGGAGACTTCTGAATAAGGAACCTCAAAGACAGCTATAACGCTTCTCTTTAATCTTTCAAACACTTTGATAATATCCCTTGTAGAATTTGAAGGGCCCCTTAGTACTATATCTCCCAGTGCTACTAAGAAAGGCTCGTTTCCTACCACTGGCTCAGCAGTCAGCACGGCATGACCTAGACCAAGCTGCTCTTTCTGTCTTACGTATATAGGGTTTATAAGCCTGCTTACTTGCCGTATTTCTTCAAGTAAAGTGTACTTTCCCGATTTTTCCAAAAACCTTTCCAAATCTGCGTTTATGTCAAAATGGTGTTCTATGGGTCTTTTGTGTCTTCCTGTGACGAATATGATGTTCTCTATGTCTGCATCAAGGCACTCCTCCACTATGAACTGTATTATGGGCTTGTCTATGAGCGGAAACATTTCCTTGGGCATGGCCTTCGTTGCTGGCAGAAACCTCGTCCCCCAACCCGCCACCGGTAGAACGGCTTTCCTGACCATGATCCGGATATTTTATCAGAAATCCTTCCTGCGAAATGCCCTCAAACCCACCAATAGGAAGGAAAAGGTATAGAAGAAGGTAGTCAAGAAGGAGAGAGGCCGGAGTAGACTGGAACGTTCCTTAAGCCAACTACCCACAAAGCTCAGGAGCTCTGAAAGACCGGTGTTTGGTATCTATGGGATTAAGCATGGTCAGGAGAATGACCACACTCTCCACCGGATACTCGGATAGTAGTATAGCCAGGTAAAGGATGAACGCATCGTACAGACCTGCTAAGAATAGCCATACAAGCAAAGCTACGAGCAAGCCAGTAAATCTATCTTCTACGGTCAGCGATACGAACATGCCGACAGAAACGAAGAGAGGAATTAAGGAAGATGAGAGCAGGACAGGAAATACGTACATGTGCTCAAAACCGTAAAAGTAGTAATAAAGGGCTATGGAGACCAAGAGATAAGGAAGTATGAGGGTTGCACATACGGACAAGAACACAGAGGAATAGCTCCAACAGACTGTCCAGCTCCTTGGATCTTTCACCCCTTATGTCCTCCACCATCCTCACTATATCAAGCACCGTAAGATTCTCCGGAAACTTCGGCTCTTGTGGCATGTAACTTATCACTCTCCTTTGGTCAATGTTGTTCCTAAAGGTTACCCTCCCGCCATCGGGTTGGTCCTAGTATGGCTGTTCTCTTGCCCTCCTTGAACTCTGCACTTATCCCCTTAAGTACCTTCTTACCTCGGAAGTATTTATACAGATCTTCTACACGTATCATGGTCTTTTAGCAAGGGGTTCTTTATCTATGAGCGTGCTGGGGTTAAAAACAAGTTAACTAAAAAGCTGTCGTAGAAGAGTAAGCTGATGGGGTACTTTTCAAAGAGCACAGAGCTGTAGGACACAGGTCTGTAAGGAGCATCGCAGATGTTGTCCCTGTTTAAGTCTAAACAACTGATGAGTTTATCTTAAATGAGATAAATCATATTGACATCTAATATCAGTTTCTGCATAAATGAGATACAATCTCAAACTCTATAAAGGAGGTTGACATGAGAAAGGTGCTTCTTTTAGGAGCCCTCTTTTCCAGCTTTGCTTTAGCTCAAACCACAGAAGACAAAATCCGTCAACTGGAGGAACAGATAAAAGCCCTCCAGCATGAGATACAAAGGCTAAAGGAAGAACAGGAAAGGAGTAAAAAGGAAGCTTCTGAAGAGAGTGAGGTCTTAAAGGAGGAGATAAGGAAGCTCAGGCTGGAAATCGCCATGCCTTCTGTGGAGTTTAGATCTTACTCAGGGCTTGGACCCGCGGCCTCTAAGGCGCTGTTCAACCCAAAGGGCGTGTCCGTAGGGGGTTACGGAGAGCTCACCTTTGAACACAACGACGTAGACAAAAGAGGTGGTGCCAAAAGCATAGCCGACATGCAAAGGTTCGTTGTGTACCTTGGCTATGCCTTTACAGAAAGACTGAAGTTTACCTCTGAGCTAGAGCTGGAGCATGCTTCAACCAGCGAAGAGCAAGGAACTGGAGGAGAATACTTTAAGGCTGAGCTGGCCATGCTTGATTACGCCTACAGGCCAGAGCTTGGCTTCAGAGGTGGCTTGCTCCTTATGCCTGTTGGTATCATAAACGAGGTTCACGAACCACCTACCTTTCCAAGCGCCCAAAGGCCCTTCCTTGAAAGGACACTTATCCCATCCACGTGGGAGGAGATGGGCCTTGGAATCTATGGCACCATAAAGAACGTAGACTACAGGTTTTACGTGACTAACGGTCTTATGATAAACGGAAATGAAAAAACGTCAAACACACGTATAATGCAATCTCTAAAACAAAGGGGAGCAAGGGCTGTCGCCGACAGGCTCGGCTTTACAGGTAGGATAGACCTTAAACTCCCTTACAACCTTAAGCTGGGTTCATCGTTCTTCTATGGAGATGTGCAGTCCAAGGGTGGAATGGATTCAAGCCTTGGCTTAAGGCGTGGCAGCAAGGTAGGCTCTGTTTTCCTGCTCTCTCCCCACCTCTGGTGGCAGTATGCGGGCTTTGACATCAGGTTCGTAGGGGCTTTTGTCAACTTTACGGATGCTAAAAGGATAGGACAGGATGCGGGCATAAACGGTTTTCCGTCAAAACAGCAAGGCTTCTACGTACAGGTCGCTTACGATCTTTTTAGACTCTTTGATATGAGTAATCAGGAGCTTTACCTCTTTGGTATCTACGAGAACATAGACACACACAAGGAGGTTCCTGATGGTTTTATAAAGCCGGTGGGGCATAGAAGGGACATATACAACCTGGGACTGTCCTACAAACCTCATCCACTGGTGGCCATAAAGACAGACTACGTAAGGATAAACTACAAGGACAACAAGAAGGATGAAAACGAGTACAGGCTTACCCTTGGTTTTATGTTCTAAGGGTGTGCCATGGCCAGGGCTCTTGCTCATGTTCCCCTCCTGAAGGAGGGGTCTTTATATTTATCCTCTATGTGTAGATGTTGGTTTTTGTTGATTGTTCTTATCTTTTTCTCCTTCGGCGGTTCAAGGGAGTTCCAAACCTTAGACAGAGCCCTCGCTCAGATATTCCCAGGTGCCAAGGTGGAGGTGAAGAATGTAGTGCTTACTCCCGAGCAGGTTAATGCCATAGAAGAGGCCTCTAAGGTAAAACTAAACAGCAGGCTTATCTCTTGGTACATAGCCAAAAGGAATGGACAGATAGTAGGCTACGCCTACGTAGACGTGCATACTGTAAGGACGCATCCCGAGACAGTCCTTTACGCCCTTGATTCAAAGGGTAGGATCCTTGCGATTGAGGTCCTTTCCTTCAATGAACCCTTGGAGTACATGCCCGATGAGGAATGGCTAAGGCAGTTCAAAGGAAAGTCAGGGGCAGATCCTGTCAGGCTAAAAAAGGACGTAATAAACATGACGGGTGCTACCCTCACCTCAAGGGCCATAACGGACAACGCCAGGAAGGTGCTTCATATGTGGAAGGTGCTGTTTGGGGGTGCTAGATGAGGTTTTTCGTATCTTCCAACATAAAGGAAAATAGGATGCTCTACTACATGCTCCTGCTCTTCCTTCTCTTTTCCGTGCTCTACTGGGTAAGCTCGTGGCTCTTCTTCTACACCAAGTATGGTTTTAGCCATGAGAGCCTCCTCAGATACTACTTTCAAGATCCTGAATCTCCGGAAAGGATATCCTTGGCCCAACTTTCGGAGGATATGCATGTGCATACCTTTCTAGATTCAATGTTCCTTCTCGTACTCAGCTCCTTGTTTTTGCAGACAAACTTTCCTGAAACCTTCAAGAAAGTCCTTAATGCTACAGCCTTCCTTACTGCCATACTGTACCACGCGTGGGATATGGTGATCTACTTTTTGGGACCTCACTGGGTGCTACCCAAGCTAGTACTCTTTGTACTTTTACAGCTTACGGTAGCCCTTTTGATAATCCTTAACTTTTTATTTCTCTTTTCAAACTCCAAGGGAGAAAAGGTAGGGATTTCCACTATAAGACTTATCCTTGTTTTATTCTCCTTGCTCTCCCTGCTCTTTATAGCATCCAGCTTTATGGCCTTCTTCTCCAAGATGGGCTTTGACCTACAGGGCATAAAAGACTACTACCTAGGAAACCCAGAGAGGTACATGAAACCCAAAACATGGGAGGGTATGTGGAAGGTCTTCCACCCTCACCTTCTTTCCATGCCCCTTTATCTGCTGACCGTTGGCCACCTTGCCCTGTTCAGCGACAGGAAAAAATACATAAACCTAATGACTGCACTGTCTTTTGTATTTGCTTTCCTTGACAATACCTCAGGTATAGCTATAAGGTACCTAAGCCCGCACTTCTCTTACGTAAAGCTTACTGCCTTCTTTGGTCTTCAAGCAACCCTGCTTTTCTTTATCTACCTTCTTCTTAGGGATTAAATGGGGAAGGCCCCCATCACAGTAGGGCCTTTACCTTTTGGACCACTTCGTCATAGTTGGGTTCTTGAGTTATCTCAGGAACAAGCTGCTTGTAAGCTATCTTTCCGTTTTTGTCCACTACGAAGACTGCCCTTGCAAGTATGCCTTTAAGGGCTCCCTCAGCTATTAGAACTCCGTACTTCTCCATGTCCCTGTACCTAAAGTCAGAGGCTACCGTTACATTCCCTATGTTGAAGCTCTCACAGAACCTCTTCTGTGCGAAGGGTAGGTCCATGGAAACAACGGTTACGTCTACGCCCTGCATACCAGCCATAAGCTCGTTGAACTTCTTAGTCTCTGTTTCACAGACTGGAGTGTCCAAAGATGGTACTGTTATTATCACCTGAACAACGCCCTTTGCTCCACCTACGGCCTTTTCCTGGAGGTCCTTAGTCACAACTACCGCAACGGGAGCATCATCACCCTCTTTCAGAGAAGGACCGCATAGGGTCACAGGGTTTCCCTTCAGTGTTACTTGTTCGGCCATGGCTAAACCTCCTGCAAATTTTTCTTAGATTTTATCCTATCCTGTTAGAGAACCTTTATGATATGGGTCAACTACCTTCTTAGAAATTCCTTCAATATCTTGGCATGATCGAAGACTAAAGAGTCCCAGGGGATATCTTCTAAGGGGAAAAGGTGTACTTCCTTGGCATCGCTTGAAGCCTTTGGAGTACCTTCGGCATCTATGACAAAAACTACAGACACCACATGAAACCTAAGGTCCCTGTTTGGGTCTGAAAAGACTCCCAGCAGATAGGCTATCTTACCTTCAAGGGATGTCTCTTCTTTTACCTCCCTTAGTACTGCCTCCTCGACACGCTCACCTACTTCAACAAAACCTCCTGGTAGAGCATACCCGTAGGGTGGGTTCTTCCTCTCTATGAGTACTATACCCTTGAACCTTTCTCCCTCCCACAACCTTACTATACCATCAACGGCAAGATATGGAGTGTTAGGTCTAAACATACCTAAGTATGGTCATGTCTCTCTGAGAACTTATTATCTTCATTAGCGCTTCGTAAGCCAGCTGGTACTTAGTATAATCCATAATACTTTTAGAGAGGTCTGCATCTTCCAAGTCAGACTTTTCTTTGTTTAAAACATCCCCCCTGTTCTCCTGCATAGGTTGAAGGTTTTTCACCTGGGAAAGGACAGCACCCACGTTAGATCTTTGATAGTCTATCCTTTCGTAGGACCTCGTTATAGCAAACACGTCTGAGTCATCTGGATGTATGCCTGCGTTCAGCTTATCTGCAATCCTCTTTACAACCTGCATGATGTTAGGATTAGTAAAACCCGAAGAAAGGTCACCCGTAGCTGTAGCCGATATGGGTGTAGATACAGTAGCCGGAGATAACATCAGAGAGTAACTTCCATCGGCATTCTGAGATACAAAGGCTACGAGCTTGCCCGCGTAGTTGGAGTTTATATAACTGACAAGCTCCGAAAGGTTTTGAGGTTGGCCCATACCCCCGTAGTTTACGCTGATAACATCAGTCCCTACCTGGATTGTAAGCGTACCTGGTGTAGTAAACGCAGCGTTTGGGTCGTTGGTGGAATAGTTTGATAAAAGGATGTTTGTCCCGAATACATCCTTGCCGGGTAGGAAAACAGAAACTTTGGTATTCTCTGAGATATTGACTTCAAAAGGTGTGCTTGAGGCTACGTAGTTTAGATTCTCATCAAAAGGTTTTGTAGTTAGTGATGAACCACCGAAGAGGTAATTCTGCCCTATCTTGTCGTTGGCGGTGTCTAATATGAAGGAAAGGGCTTTGTAGAAAGCCTGTGAAGTGGATGTAAGGGAGTTCACATCTACGGTGCTGTTTTTAGCCTGCAAAGTAAGAGAGTAAAGATTTTTCAGCTCGTTTTCGACGTTTCCCAAGTTTTTGTCTATAAAGGAAAGGTTTGTGTCAGCAAAGAGCCTTTTTTGAGCGTACTCGGAAAGTTGAGCTATTTCCTTCTTGAGGTCTGTGATGTTTAAAAGTGCTCCAGGATCATCAGATATGTGCTGTAGCCTTCTTCCTGTTGATATCTCTAGAGTTTTTTCTTCAAGTTTTTTTCTTATACTTGCATCCTGCTCTACAAACAGAGAAAAGAGTAGATTATCTGGTACCTTCATAGCCTTTCACCTCAAACCATGTTTAAAGTAGTTCTTATGAGTTCATCCATAGCGTTCACAATCTTTGCTAAGGCCTCGTAGCTCCTTTGCAACTCCATAGCTCGCATGAACTCTGCATCTATGGAAACACCCTGCATCTCTTGAAGCTTAGCATCCAAAGAGTTGAGCAGCGCAGATTCCCTGTCCTGTCTGTTCTTGAGTGAGTTTAAGTTTGATGAGACATCGTTTAAAAGGTTTTGGTACTGTCCTTTAACAGTGTTCCACCACTCTACTGAAAAACTGTCAAACTCATCAGCAAGGGAATAATCCATGTTCTGCAGCATGTCTGACACGTTTGGATTTAGGTCTATATCCCTTACAGAGGTTCCAGTAAAAAGTCCTTCGGCTTTGAATAACTTACCGTTTTGGTCTTGTATAGTGTAGTTTGGATCAGAGGCAACTACCTTGAGTGTGTATGTACCATCCGGATTGGCTACTACGGAAGCTGTAAAGCCAACGGCTGCTGCATTTATAGTGTTTGCAAGGTCATTCAAGGAATCTGTGGGGGAAGGGGTTATTATAACAGAGGAGCTGCCGTTCAGCGTAATGGGTTTGCTAATACCCAATGGAGCTGTAGGATTGCTGACGTTTTGGATGTAGTAGAAGGTATTACCATAACCCTGTCTTAATGGCACTTTCACCTGGCTGATGAGAGCTTTAGCCACGCTGTCAAGCTTATTCATATAGCTGCTTATGTCTTGGGAGAAGTCAAGCAACCCTTTAATCTTCCCAGAGGTAAGAAGGGAGCTTATGTCTACTTTGCTTCCATCCTTTGAATTCCAGTAGACCTTCCTTGAACCCCCATCGTAAGAAAGATCCCAACTTGTACCGTCTTCCACCAACACAAAGCCCTGTGAGGTCTCTACCCTTACCCTTCCCAGATCATCCTCTTGGACTCTTATGTTTATAAGCTGAGAAAGTTCCTTCAAGTACTGGTCCCTCTGGTCAAGGAGGTTTTTGTAATCCTGACCATTTGCGTAAGTCTGTGCATACTGTATGAGTATATCTTTGTTGAGCTCCGCTATCTTCTTGGTAAGATCGTTCACTTGGGATATGTAGTTTCTTAGGTTGTAGTCTATACCGTTATTTATCCTGTCCAAATCGTTTATCCTGTCCCTTAGGTAGGATACTAAGCTTTTGGCAGAATTGATAAGCTGAGCCTTAGCTCCTTCATTGGTAGGATCCTTCATAAGATCTTGGTAAGCTCCAAAGAGATCATTTATGTACTCAGTACCGCCCAGACCCTGTGTAAACTCTTGGAATATGTCCTCCACTTGAGAGTTACCGCTTACCCTCTCTTTAAGGTAGTAAACAGTAGAAAGCTTGTCGTTACGCAGGGAAAGATAGTAGAAGTTCTGAATCCTTTTGATAGTCTGTAGGTTCACACCTGCAGGAGCAAAGTTGGTTATAACAGGCTCTTCCTGAGCGTAATCGGGGTTGTTCGCGTTTAGTATATTCCTGTTGGTTATGTCTATGGCTTTCCTAAATACTTCCAATCCAGCCGAGATTACACCGAAGGTATACCCAAACATGCTCACATATTATTATCGGATCATTCTTCAAAAGATAAAGACCTCTTCACTAGCCCATCTTCTATGAGCAGAAGGCCAGAATCTACAAGCTTTAGGTAAACTCCCTCTCTGAGCTTTATAAGTTCATGTTTTCTTCCCGTGTCTTCAAAGAGGCATTCGGGAGAGCTCTGTTCTTGAGCTATACTTTGTGCAAGATTCAAGGCTTCTTCAGGCAGTAGGTATGGACCTTCAAGGTCTAACATCTTGGAAAACTCTTCTACAAGAAGGGAAGCAACCTCTTCAAAGGATACCATCCTGTTTAGCTCCCTCTCCAGCCACGTTAGATTCTCCCTAAGCGCCTCCTCCACAAAGCTAACAAACTCCTTGGGTAATCTAAAAAGCCTGGCCATAAGGTGGGTGTCAAAGTTCACGAGGACGTTTCCCACGAACACAAACATTCTCCCCACATCACACGCCCCCTGACCGCTTATCTTCCTTCCTTCCTTGGTCACAAGGTCATTTATAGGCCTGTAGTAGACCTCAAGACCTAGCCTTCTGTAAACCTCTATGACTGGCTTGGAGAACTTCCTGTAGGCTTCTTCCACTTTGAATGGAGCCTTGTGTCTATCTATAACCAGTTGGTAGAAGACCTGACCCTTCGAGAGCAAAACAGCACCTCCTCCTGTAATACGTCTCATGATGGGCACCTTCAGTTTCTGACATTCGTGGATATCTATAAGGTACTTGAGGTTGTCAAAGTAACCGAGGCTGAGGAAGGTGTCTTTTGGTTCCGTTATTATCAAACATTCCTGCCCTAGTTGAGCCATTGCTTGGAAAAGGGTGGCTGGCAAGAAACCTTCCAGCTCTTTTACTACGTAAAGCTTCATTCAGGCCTTGGGAAAAGGACAAGCTTTTCTTTTACTGTGTATTGGCTGTAAGTGTAAGGTCCCATCTGTGTGGGTATCTGGATACCCCCGAGGTTTTCAAGGGCTCTTTGCATCTTTCCAGGCATGAAAGGATAGAGAAGGCATATCAGAAGGAAGACACCATCCGTCAGCGTATACAGGACTTTTTGAAGCTTCTCTTGGTCCGTTTTTGCCAGAGTCCAAGGTGCCTGCTGGTCTACGTACTTGTTCAAGAAAGAAGAGAGCCTTAACACCTCCTCCAGAGCGTTGTAGAAGTCTACCCTCTGCATGCTTCTGTGGTAGCTTTCTACGACATCAAGTGCAAGGGTTTGATACTGTATGTCCTTTTGCCCACTTACTGAACCGCCTAAGTACTTGAGGTCCATGCTCCAAACTCTGCTGAAAAGGTTTCCTATTTCATTGGCAAGCTCCCCTGACAACCTCTTGATTATGGAATCTCTCCTAAGATCTCCGTCATCCCCGAAAGGCATATCCCTCAAGAGGAAGTATCTTATTTCGTCAAGTCCATAGGTCCTAACAAGGTCTAGAGGATGTACCACGTTACCGAGGGATTTGGACATCTTATGCCCCTCTACCTTCCACCAACCATGAGCAAACACCTTCCTTGGTAGCTCGTAACCTGTAGACATTAGAAAGGCAGGCCAATAAACAGCATGGAACCGTAATATGTCTTTACCCACTAGGTGTAGGTCTGCAGGCCAGTAATGTTTTCCCTCCACCGCAGATACGTAGTTAAACAGGGCATCAAACCATACGTATATGGTGTGGTCTGGATCAAAGGGTACCTGTATGCCCCATCTTACCCTCTGTCTGGGTCTTGTTACCGACAGGTCCTTAAGGCCTTGCCTTACAAAGCTTACAACTTCATTGAACCTGTATGATGGAAGCACAAATTCCTTTTGGCTTTCATAAAGTTCTAAGAGCCTATCCTGGTACTTGGAGAGCCTGAAAAAGTAAGAGGGCTCTTTTATGTACTCGCAGGGTTTAAGATGCGTTGGGCATACGTTTCCTTCTAAGAGTTCGGCCTCACTCTTGAACTCTTCACAACCTACACAGTACCAACCTTCATATTCTCCTAGGTATATGTCCCCTCTCTCGTAGCTTATCCTGAAGACTTCCTGTACGAACTTCACATGGTATGGGTCCGTTGTCCTTATGAAGTGGTCAAAGCTTATGTTTAGCTCCTTCCATAGGTTAATGAAGTTCTGGGCATTCTGGTCTACCAGTTCTTTTGGATGTATGCCCTTCTCCTCTGCAGCCTTCTGTATCTTTAGCCCATGCTCATCCGTCCCTGTCAAGAAAAAGACATCAAAGCCTCTTAGCCTGTAGTAGCGTGCCAGAGTGTCGGCAGCTATGGTTGTGTAAGCGTGTCCTATATGGGGCACGTCGTTCACGTAGTATATGGGCGTGGTAACGTAAAACTTCTCCATAGTAGTTAAGAGATTATATTGTAAGTTGTTAAGTAGTCTTATAATCATCAACATGAAGGTAAAACTTTTTTTGTTGTTGGGTATCCTGTTTACGTACCTCGTCATGGTATGGGGAGGTCTTGTAAGGACCACAGACTCTGGACTCGCCTGCCCCAGCTGGCCTTTGTGCTACGGTGACTTTAGCATACCTAAGGACCTCTCTGCAAAGCTCGAGATGGGGCACAGAACCATAAGCGGATTGGCTGGTGTGTTTGTCCTGCTTAGCTTCATCTACGTGTGGAGGCAATACAAGGGACTTCCCAAACTGACTTCAGCCATAGCTTTGTTTTTTACCCTCAGCGCCGCTTTTACTGGTATGAGGATGATAAAGGAAGAAACTCCACACCTTAAACACCTCTCACACATGTTCATAGAGTCCTTTCACATATACGAGTCTATGCTTGTACTCTTTGGACTTGTGCTTACATACAGGTTTCTCTACTCGCAAAGGTGGACAAGGGGTAGCATACCTCTATGGGCTTACGCTTTTGCCATAGCTACGATGCTTACTGGAGTACTAGTAAGGTACACTGGCTCAGGTGAGGCCTGTGGACATGAGTGGCCGACCTGTAACGGTTACCTTATACCTCCTATGGAAGACTGGCGGGTAGCTCTACAGTTCATCCATAGGAACCTCGCCTACACCACATGGCTTGCCTTTTTGATAGTCTTTCTTGCAGACAGAAACAGGATAACACTTATTACCTTCTTGCTCATAAACCTTCAATTTGTCTTTGCCATAAGCATGGTTCTGTCTGGTTTCTTTACACCCCTTGTTTTCTTAGATACAGCCTCAGGCTTTTTCTTGTTTGTATGGCTCACTTACCATGTAAACCTGAGCTTGGGCTCTAAAAGAGAGGTAAGGTTAGCATGGTGAAGTTAACAAAGGCTATATCATACACAACCACCATTAGAGACTACATAGCGCTTACAAAACCAGGTATTGTGCTACTCGTACTCATAACTACCTTGACGGGTATGTACTTCGCCAAAAGGGGAATACCAAACTTAGACCTTGTCCTATGGACCCTTGTAGGTACTGGCTTAGCATCTGGAGGCTCTGCAGTGCTCAACCAAGTGTTTGAGAAAGATATAGATGCCATAATGAGTAGAACCTCCAATAGGCCTATACCTTTGGGTGCGGTTCCACCATCGCATGCCCTTGTGTTTGGTATAACGCTCATAGTCATAGCCCTCCTGGTTATGTTCTACTTTACAAACCCTCTGGCCACATTCTTTACAGCCCTTGCAGCCTTTTGGTACTCAGTAGTCTACACGCTTATGCTCAAGAGAAAAACTCCTCTGGCCACTGAGATAGGTGGTGTTTCTGGTGCTCTGCCACCTGTCATAGGCTATACGGCTGTGTCCAACAGTTTGAGCGTAGAACCTTTGCTTCTGTTTCTCATAATGTTCGTGTGGCAACCTCCACACTTTTGGGTGCTAGCCATAAAGTACCTTGAAGATTACAAAAAGGCTAACGTTCCAGCGCTGCCAGTGGTAGCTGGCATACATCAAACAAAGCTAAAGACACTGCTCTACACAGCCTCCCTTTTACCCATAAGCCTTCTTCCCTCTGTCTACGGTATGGCAGGGAAGCTTTACTTCTTCTGTGCCCTAATCCTCAGCCTTGTTTACATCGCGGTAACCATATACGCCTTCTTCTTCAGGAAGGAAAAGTACATGCTGGTATTCTTCTATTCTATAATTTACCTTGCTCTGCTCTTTTCTTTGATGGTGTTTGACATGGTGAGATAACATGGAGAGAAAGCTTTTCCTACTGGCTATAACCTCTTTGGGTGTTGGTGGTTTTTTAGCCTTTGTTGTGGCAATGGCCCGCACACCTGGCGTATACAAGTACTTCCCCCCTAATTACTTCTACCACGCACTCGTAGGACACGTAGACCTAGCCATAGTTGTATTCTTGCTTACCTTCACCATGGTACTATGGCAAAGGTACTACCAAACAGTTCCACGCTTTAGCTACTACCTAGCTCTTGCTGGCTTTTTCCTTATAGCTGCTGCAGCTCTTGCAGGTCAGGGAAAGGCCGTCTCTAACAACTACCTTCCCACCATAGTGCATCCCCTTTTCTTCCTTGGAGCTGGTTCTTTTTTTGCAGGTTTCTGGATAGCTACCCTTTCAACCTTACCTAGGGCTATGAAAGATATATCTTCCACATATCCTGAAAAACATACCCTTTCGTTGACTGTAGCTTTATCCTTCCTTATGCTAGTAGCTTTTCTACTTTCTACCTTTAAAACAGGCTCTCACGATGAGGTTTATCTCTTCTACGAGAGGCTTTATTGGGCACCAGGCCACATACACCAGTACATAAACGGTGCTCTTCTCCTCTTCTGCTGGTACTACCTCTCAAAGAAAGACATCAAAATAGACAAGTTAAGATGGGTATCTGTGAGCTTTTTGTTGTTTGGTTCACTCTTGGCCTTGGTTCCCGTTCTCTTCCAGGACCCAGTATCCAGAGAGGCTAAGGTGTTTACCGAGGTGGCCTACGCGGTAGGCTTGGGCATTCCCATGTTTGTGCACGCCTTCTTCATACTCAAGGAAGCAGGTCTAAAGCCGGAAGGATTACATAAAACTGGACTTCTTCTCTCTATGAGTCTTTACTTTTTAGGCATAGCTATAGCCTATATGGGTTTTGGCCAGGATCTAAGGGTTCCTGCTCACTATCACGGAGCCGTGACCAGTTTAACCCTCTCCCTTATGATACTATCCTACGACTATCTTGTAGGAGAAGGTAAAAGGATAAAACTAAGTCTCTCTAAGCTACAGACGATTATGTACGGTGTTGGGATGATCCTCTTCGTACTGGGTCTGTACTTTGCGGGCAAAAGGCACGCTCCACGCAAAACCTACGGCACTGCCTATACTGATGACCCCTTCGTTCTGTTTTCCTTAGCTCTTATGGGTGTGGGAACCCTTTTGGCCGTGATATCTGGGATAATATTCGTTGTATACGTTCTGAAGAAATCTTTAGAGGTATCTGACCATGGAAGGTAAGCTTCTGTTGGACACTCTTGGCGCTATAACCATAGGTATAAGTGGGCTTTGCATAATAGCGGGCCTTGTCTTCATAAAGAAGAACCTCAGGGAGTACCACAAGAGAAGTATGATCACTGCATCCTTCTTTGCACTCATCTTTGTAGCCCTATACCTCATAAAGAACGCCCTCTACCCGCCTGAGAAGTACATGGGACCTTACAGGGGGCTTTTCCTTACCATACTGTGGTCGCATACCATACTCGCCTTGGTAAACTTTCCTCTAGCTGTCGTTACCTTGTTTTATGGACTTAAAGGACTACACCACAAGCATAGAAAGGTTGCTCCTATAACCGCCTTTGTGTGGATCTATGTAGCCTTTACTGGATGGTTGATTTACGTATTCATGAGATGGCTAAACCCATGAAGGTGTTTTTATCTTTATTCCTACTACTCTTAGGTATATCCTTTGCTAAGGACCTTATAGTGGTAAGCACGTACCCACTCTACTATCCAGTAAAGAACATAGTAAAAGATAGTTACAGAGTGGACGTACTCATCAAAACTTCTGGAGATCCCCATCACTACGAGCTTAACCCAGACGATATGAGAAGGCTTTCGCAGGCATCTTTGCTCATAACCTTAGGCGTGGAACCATGGGAGAGGAAGCTTATGGGCTACGCTAAGAGAACACTGGAGGCGAGAAATTGGGTATTCCTTGAAAAGGCTTACGGGCAGACAGATCCCCATTTTTGGCTTTCTCCCAAAAGGACCATAGCCTACGTCCAGGGCCTCAAGGGAGACTTCGTGGATGAAAACAAGAAGAGGCAGTACCTAAAGAAACTCTACGCCTTGGATCATGAATACAGAAAAGGCCTCTCATCGTGCAAGTTCAACCTCCTTGTGTCTACTCACCTTTCCCTAGGCTACCTGAAAGACTATGGCATTTCTTCCGTGGGTATAGCTGGGCTACATGCAGAAGAAGAGCCAAGACCCAAAGACCTGGCAAGATTGATAGACCTTATAAAAGAGAAGGGCCTAAGGTATATCCTGGTGGAGAAGGGTTTTAGCTCAGATGCCGTCAATAAGATAGCAAAGGAAGCAAGAGTTGAGGTACTTTACATAAACACCTCCATGTTGCCAGAGGGTAACAAAGACTACATAGATTTTATGCTTGAAAACCTTCAAACTTTGCGCAGAGCTTTAGAGTGCAGATGAATGAGATAATAAGGGTAGAAAACCTAACCTTTGCCTACCGAAGGGGAGAGTATCTTTTTAAGGACCTTAGCTTCTCAGTGTACAGGGGAGACTTCTTCTGCATAGTTGGACCAAACGGTGCTGGAAAGACAACCCTCCTTAAGATAATACTCGGCCTGATAAAAGCGCAAAGTGGCAGGATTTTAGTAAATAGCAAAAGGGTTGGGTACGTACCGCAGAGAATTTCTGTGGAAAGGTTCTTTACTGGAACCCCGGCGGAACTCTTCAGGGCTGTAGCACCAAAGCAGAAGGTAGGCTGGATCATAAGCTTTCTCCACCTTGAGAATGTCCTCCACAGGCCTTACGTAAAGCTATCTGGAGGCGAGCAACAGAAGGTACTTCTTTCTATTGCCTTCCTTAAGGATCCAGACCTTCTTATCCTCGATGAGCCCACGACTGGTTTGGATATACATGCCCAGGAGCATGTGGAAGAGTTCTTAAGGACTGCCCGTAAGGACAAAACCCTTGTAGTAGTATCCCACGACCTTGGTTTTGTAGTGAGGAACGCCACAAAGGTACTATGCTTGGGTATGCAAGAGTGCAGGCTGGTAGAGCCTCAGGATTTAAAAACCATGCTGGTGGACATATACGGACTGCACTGAACATGAGTGACCTTATATACTTCTGGCAAGGGATAGTTTCAGCCATACTGGTGAGCGTATCTGCATCCTTCGTAGGTGTTTACCTGACCCTCAGAAGGCTATCCATGCTAGGAGCAAGCATATCTCACTTTGCTTTTAGCGGTATAGCCATAGCTATAGTGATGGATCTGGATCCCTTTCTGTTTACACTCCTCTACGTGCTAGTTGCTGGGCTTGTAACAGAGTACCTCATAGAAGACAGAAGATTGCCTGCTGACACAGTTCTGTCATTAATCTTCTCCTTCGGCGTTGCCCTTTCCATAGTCATACTCGGACTAAGTGGCAAGCTTGGTACACAAATAGTTTCGTACCTGTTTGGTAGCCTTCTGACCACATCCACAAACGAGGTGCTTTACACCCTACTGGCATCACTCCTGACCATAGCCTTTCTGACTTTTAACTACAGACGTCTAATGCTGATGGTCTTCAGCGAGGACATAGCCAAGGTACATGGGATAAAAGTAAGGATCCTAAACTACATGCTTGTAGCACTCGCATGCATAAACATAGTACTTTCTATGAAAGCCTTAGGTCTACTCCTGGCCACTTCCTTCATATCAATACCGCCACTTGCTGCCCTTATGGTGGCCAACGCTTTTCTACAGACAATAGTGTTTTCTATTCTATTCTCTTTGATAGCAACACTGCTTGGAATCTTCACATCCTTCACTCTTAACGTGCCACCCAGCGGTAGTATAGTGATGTTTATGGTGGGTTTGTTTGTTTTACTTGTTATGTTCAAATTTACGTCTAAAGTTGTGAGATCATGAGGGTTTATAGCTTACAGTTTAAAGTAGCCTTTGGAAAGGTGGAAGAAAACCTAAAAATAGCAGAGGGATTTCTGAATCAGGTAGAAGAAGGATCTTTGGTAGTCCTTCCTGAGATGTGGCAGTGTGGTTTTGACTACGAAAATATGTATGAACATGCAAAGGCTACAGATCAGATAATAGAAAAGCTAGTAGAATACTCTGGCAAAAGAAAGCTCACCATAGTAGGGACGTATCCCGTACTCAAGGATGGAAGGCTTTACAACAGCGCAGTAATTATATCGGAGGGAAAGCTACTAGGTCAAAGGTCGAAGATAAAGCTCTTCCCTTTGTACGAGGAGAATAATCATTTCTCCCCTGGAGATGAAAACCC
Organism: Thermocrinis minervae; assembly: GCF_900142435.1. NCBI lineage: Bacteria > Pseudomonadati > Aquificota > Aquificia > Aquificales > Aquificaceae > Thermocrinis > Thermocrinis minervae. The sequence continues at coordinate 761,268 of NZ_LT670846.1, read as the reverse complement.
TGTGTTTTATACACCACACGGCCCAATAGGTATTCTCATATGCTTTGAGCTCAGATTTCCAGAGCTTGCGTTAGATCTAAGGAGAAAGGGTGCCAAGATCTTGGTTGTTCCCTCCATGTGGGGGTTAAGGAGGAAAGAGCATCTAAGAGTTCTGACACTTGCAAGAGCCTTGGATACACAATCTTTTCTCATACTAGCAAATGCCTACGGAAAGATAGGAGAGGAAGAGTACGCAGGATGTAGCGCCATAGTAGACCCTTGGGGAAGGCTTCTTGCCTACTCAGACTGGGGTGATACTCTTCTCTCCTCCTTCGTGGATTTAAAGCTAGTGGACGAGGTTAGAAAAGGTTTACCACTGTCTTAAAATATTCTCCGTGGTTGTGGGTGTACTTACTGTAGACCTGTACTTTCCAGAAAGTAGGTCCATTAAGGAGAAAAGGCAGTACCTTAGGTCTATAAAAGAGAGGATAAAGAACTCTTTTAACGTGTCAGTGGCCGAGGTAGACGGGCAAGATCTGTGGCAGAGATCTCTGTTAGCTGTAGTATGTGTGGGCGCGGAGAGGAGCATCGCCGAAGAGATCCTCGCTAAGGTCAGAAACTTCGTAGACAAGAGCTACCCCGAGTTCATCCTCTCCACGAGGGTTGAGTTCATAAACCTCTAGGTGTATACCTCTTCTAGCTTTACCACCTCTTCTGGATGAGCTATCCTTCCTAGTACAGCACTGGCAGCTACTACAGCAGGATTTGCTAGATAGGCTTCACTCTTAGGGTGACCCATCCTACCAGGGAAGTTCCTGTTGGATGTGGATATGCATCTCTCTCCTTCTGCTAGTATACCCATATGACCACCAAGGCATGGCCCGCATGTGGACACAGATACTACACAGCCAGCTTCAAGGAATATATCTATCAGTCCTTCTTTGAGGGCTTGCATATAAACCTTCTTTGAAGCTGGGATGACTATACATCTCACGTAAGGGTGTACCTTCTTACCCTTTAGGACCTTAGCCGCTATCCTAAGATCCTCCAACCTTCCGTTGGTACAAGAGCCTATGAAGGCCTGGTCTATGGTTATATGGGTAGATTCAGTAACGGGATGGACGTTGGAAGGAAGATACGGCCAGGCTACCAAAGGCTCTATGCTTCCTGCATCCCACTCGTACACAGAATGGTAATGAGCGTCTGGATCACTTTGGTATATCTTCCACGGTCTTTTTGCCCTTTGAGAAACGTACTCTATGGTCTTTTCATCTGGGGCTATGATACCGTTCTTTGCTCCTGCTTCTACAGCCATGTTGGTTATGGTAAGCCTCTGATCTATGGAAAGCTCCCTTATAGCCTCTCCTTCAAACTCCATAGCTCTGTAAAGAGCACCATCCACACCTATCTGGCCTATAGTGTAGAGTATGAGATCCTTACCGAAAACCCAAGGTTTTGTCCTTCCGTAGAAAATGAACTTCATAGATTCAGGAACCTTTAGCCAAATCTCTCCAGTAGCAAAAGCGTAAGCTATGTCCGTAGAACCTACACCAGTGGCAAAGGCACCGAGTGCACCGTACGTACAGGTATGAGAGTCAGCACCCACAACAAGGTCTCCAGGTACTACAAGTCCTTCTTCTGGAAGTATGGTGTGCTCTATACCTTCACCTTCTTGGAAGAACCACTTTATGTTGTGCTTCTTTACAAAATCCCTGACCATTTTAGCTTGCTCTGCAGACTTTATGTCCTTCGCAGGCACAAAGTGAGAGAGCACTAGAGCTATCCTTTCAGGGTCAAAGACCTTGTCTATGCCGTACTTCTCAAGCACCTTGATGGCTAGGGGTGCTGTCACGTCGTTGGCCATGGCAAGGTCTATCCTAGCCGTTATGAGCTCTCCCGGATAGACCTCTTTCTTACCTGCATGATCTGCCAGTATTTTTTCAGTTATAGTCATACCCACGGCTTACCTCCTCCTTAAGCTTCTACCCTACGCTCCTCCTTTATCCCCTTTTTATACTCTTCCTTCTTGCAACCATTTTTAACTTCAACACCATGAAGGCTTAGTATCTCAACTACTTCTTCACAAGTCATAGTCTCCTTTTCCAGCAGCTTTTTGACTATGGCCCTTATAGCATCAGCGTTCTCTTGGATGATGCTTTTTGTCTCTTCGTAGGCCTGTGTTAGGATCCGTCTTACCTCCTCGTCTATCTCCCTTCTTAGCTCCTCGCTTATGTCCACGTAGGTGCTTATTCCACCCAGGAAGGGGTTTGCGTTGCGTCTGACGGCTATGGGTCCGAGCCTTTCGCTCATGCCCCACATGGAGACAATCCTGTAGGCAAGGTCTGTAGCTCTCTGTAGGTCGTTCTCAGCTCCTGTGGTTATACCCTCTTTCCCGTAGAACACCTCCTCTGCAGCTCTTCCACCCATTAGGGTCAATATTCTACCGTAAAGGTCCCTCTTGTCGTACATGTACTTATCGTCTATAGGAAGTTGCTGAGTTACTCCAAGAGCCATACCTCTAGGAATTATGGATACTTTATGCAAAGCTTCCGAGCCAGGAACCATAAGGCTCATTATGGCGTGGCCTACCTCGTGGTAAGCTATCTTCTCCTTCTCCTCCTGGGACATAACCATGCCTTTCCTTTCCAGTCCCATGGTTATCCTATCAAGGGCCTCTTCTATGTCAGACATCTCTATGGCCTCTTTACCCTTCCTCGCCGCCAGTAGAGCGGCCTCGTTTAGTAGGTTCTCAAGGTCTGCGCCTGTAAACCCTGGCGTAGCTCTGGCTACTATCTCAAGGTCTACATCTGGAGCAAGCTTTTTGTTTCTTGCGTGTACCTTCAGTATCTCGTACCTACCCCTTAGGTCTGGTCTTGGTATGTATATCTGTCTGTCAAAACGACCGGGTCTTAATAAAGCAGGGTCCAGGATGTCCGGCCTGTTGGTGGCGGCTATGACTATTATCCCTTCGGAGGTATCAAACCCGTCCATCTCTACAAGAAGTTGGTTTAAGGTTTGTTCCCTCTCGTCGTGCCCTCCACCTAGGTTGAAGGCTCCCCTTGACCTTCCTACAGCATCTATTTCGTCTATAAAGATGATGCATGGCGCATGTCTTTTGGCAGTATCAAAAAGATCTCTCACCCTGGCAGCACCCACGCCTACAAACATTTCAACAAAGTCCGAGCCGGAGATGGATATGAAGGGAACATGAGCCTCACCAGCTATGGCTCTTGCCAGCAGAGTCTTGCCTACTCCAGGTTCTCCAAAAAGGAGAACCCCCTTAGGTGGTCTTCCACCAAGCCTTTGGAACTTGAGAGGGTCCTTTAGGTATTCTATTATCTCCTTTACCTCCTCCTTCACCTCATCCATACCCGCCACGTCCTGAAGGGTAACCTTTGGCCTTTCCTCTATGTAAACTTTTGCCCTACTCTTTCCAAAGCTGAAGGCCCTTGAGTTTCCACCCGAGCTGAACTGTCTCATCATGTAGATCCATATGCCTATGAAGATTATTATGGGTAGCCACGAAACCAAGAAGGTGATAAGCCAGCTTGAACGTTCAGGGGGAACTACCTCTACTTTAACGCCCTTCTTGACAAGATCATCTATCAGGTTACCGGTAGGTGGTATGCCCGTCTCTATCCTCTGACCGTCCGTGGTAAGACCTATAAGCACACCGTCTTTGACCTTGACTTCTTTCAGCTTCCCTTCGTCTGCAAGCTGAAGCACGGTGTTTATGGATGTCTTTATAGAGTGCTCCCTTTCAACCTCTAACATGTTGAAGGCAAAAACCACCATAAGGATAAGAGCTATCCACACCAACAAACCTTTAGCCCATTGCATAGAGGATAAAGATAGCTGGATGGAGTTCCTAGACAAGGGGTAAACAAAAACTTGCCAAGTATAGAGTAAAAATCTATATTAATTAATCCCCAAACTTTTTTTAAGGAGGCCGGAGTATGTACTATGTGGCAGAGGTCATAAACGAAGAGTGCAGTAAGTACAACTGTAAGCAATGCACCCTTTTTTGTCCAGAGCCTAACACCCTGATGTACAACGATGCGGAGCATCACGCTTACGTGATAACTGAACGGTGTAAGGGGTGTGCTCTTTGCGTGTACGTGTGCTCTGACCTTCTTAAAAGAAATGCCATACGAATGGTAATGCCAGAAGTTCTTGCAGAAAAGTAAAGGAGGTATAGCATGGCAACCCTTGGACCATCTGGATACTCACCGTATCCTGTAGCCGTTTATGAAGGTGTTTTAAATCCACCACCTGGAAAGGCCCTTATGTTTAATCAAATAGTTGATGAAGAGATAGCAATGAGAGAGGCCGCAAAGGCCATGCTTACAAGACAGAATCCCACTATATTCCCAGGGCCACAGGTACTCTACGCGTGGAATGAAGAAGCAAAAGAAAAGGCTAAACTCGTAAAGAAGATGGCCGAGGTTCTAAACGCCAGGATAATCCCCATGTACGACTACAGGCCTAAGTATCCTAAGATAAACCCAGCCGTTGAGATAAACCCTAACCATCCAAATCTCACCATTTGGCACAACAAGATAAAAGCATGCATATTTGTAGGAGTCCATTGCCACTATGCAAACGTAGCCCTAAAGATAATAAGGGCCGAGACAGATTGCTTTACCATAGCCATGTGCGGCATGGCTGGACATGAGGATGCTATGATAACCCTTAGAGATCAGCACATAGAGGAGATGGAGAAGTTTATAAAGATAGCTGAGGAGGTAAAGAAGGAGTTAGGAAAATGAACATACATGATGATATAGATCCTTGTTTTCTTAAAGACCTCAAAGTAGATTTGAGTAGAAAACTTCAACGGAGGTAGGTCCATGCAAAAATCTGAGCTTGTACAATACAACAGGGCCGGGCAGAGGATAGTCTCACCAGACTATCTTCTCTTCGAAGCACCAAGGACAAAGCATTTCATGACAGGATCTGAGGCGGTAAAGGAAGCCGTTAAAAGAGCTTCCGTTGACGCTTCAGTCTCTTATCCCATAACTCCTCAATCAGAAGCTGCACACCTCATAGGTGAACTATGGGTAGAAGGTTACGTAGGAGTTTACTTCAGGGGAGAATCTGAATTTGGCGTTATGTCCGAGATAGCTGGCTGTGCCCTTGCGGGAGCTAGGTGCATCACAACCACATCAGGACCAGGAACCCTAAGGGCTATGGAGAACTTCCCCATGTGGGCAGGAACACGCATACCTGTCCAGCTTGTCCTCATGGCAAGAGGAGTAAACTCACCCCTGTCTATACAGCCCGACAACCTTGAGGTTAGCTTTCTGCTCGATACAGGATGTATGATCTGGTACGCAGAGAATGCCCAAGATCTCTTTGACATGATACTGGCAGGTTTTGTAGTCGCAGAACAACCAGATGTTCACGTTCCGGTGATTACAGTAGTAGACGGCTTCTTTGTATCTCATACTAGGGAAGCGGTTATGCTCCCACCAGATGACATAGCCCTACCACCTTATAACCCTTACAGAGCACCCATGCCTGTTATAGATGCAGAGGTTCCACCAGGCAGATTCCTGAGGGACCCCTTTGTGATGAAGTCCAACTACATATCTTACGCCACCCATGCAAGCTGGCAGTGGGAAGTTAGAGCTGCTATAGAGAGATCAAGACCATACGCCAAGCATTACCTCAGAGGGCTCATAGAGGAGTTTGGAGATCCAGAGGCAGACATAGTATTCGTCACCTGCGGAACGGCCGCAGCTCAAGCAAAAGAAGCATGCAGAATACTTGAAGACGAAGAGGGTATAAAGACAAAGGTAGTAAAGCTAAAGACCATAAGGCCCTTCCCTATACAGGAGCTTAGGGAAGCTGTCAAAAATGCCAGGTATATATTTGTACCAGAGTTCAATGTAGTAGGTTGGCTTGAAAGGGAAGTAAGAAGGTACCTGTACAAACACTCTGATGCCGAAATAATAGGATCTCCAAGGGTTGCTGGTGGTATGACCATGCCTCCTGAAGTCATAGTTAAGGAAGTTCTAAAGTTCGTAGGTAAGGAGGTAAAGCATGTCATTTAAGATCTACCAGATAAACGAGGAGTTTTTGGACGTCATGCCCCAGGAGATCAAGGACCTACAGTTTAAAGCTACCTGGGGCAATCCCAAAAGGGGTGTTATGGACCTGCCCTACGCTAAGGAGCTTATAGAGGAGCACTCCCTTTGTGCAGGATGTCCAGAGTCGGCCGCTCTTAGGTACATACTTGCCTCCCTGCCTAACCCAGAGGATACCATAATAGTTAACTCCACGGGTTGTACATCCCTAGTCTTCCCACACATAGCTCTGCACACTGTCCACTCACTCTTTGGAAACCAAAATGCTGTAGCATCTGGTATAAAGAGAGTACTCGAATGGAGGTTCCCAGATAAGGTAAAGGACGTAGTAGTACTTGCGGGAGACGGTGCTACTGTTGACATAGGATTGGACTGCACCCTCCAATCTTTCTTCAGACAGGAGAAGATAACCACCATATGTTTTGACAACGAAGTTTACGCCAACACGGGCGGTCAGGAGAGCGGAACCACTGTAAGAGGACATGTCTTTAAGATGGCACCAAAGGGCAAACAGTGGGACAAGGTCCCCATGTGGCAGTTAGCTATCGACTCTGGTTGCCACTACGTAGCAAGACTTACCGTCTCATCTCCCAAGAAGGTAGAACAGGTGGTCAAAAAGGCCATATACGTGGCCAGGGAAGTGGGTCCTACCTACATACACCTATACACTCCCTGCATACTTGAGATAGGTCTAAACTCAGACGACGGACTTGAAGAGATGAGGGCAAGGGATAAAGAGAGGTTTAGCTTCTTTGAATACATGACACCGCAAGCGGAGGAGGTCATAAACAGGAAGAAGGAGGAAGGCTTGCTATGATGAGGAAGAGGGTAAACATAAGGATGCCAGCTCTGGGTGGCCAAGGCGCGGTTACAGCCGCCCACATTATAGCAACCGCTGCAGACTACGAAGGTTATTACGCTGTTTCGAACCCCTTCTTTGGCGCTGAGAAGAGGATGGCGCCCGCCGAAAGCTATGCAAGGATAGGGGTAGAGCCCATCTTTGACAGGGGAGAAGTGGTCTATCCAGACGTCATTATGGTCTTTCACCCACAGGTCATAACCATGGGTAAATCCTACACCATGCCCTTCTACTCTGGCATAAAGAAGAATGGTCTGATAATCATAAACTCTGAAGAAGACCTTCTGACGGATGAAGACAAGGAGTTTCTAGCTTCCTTGAACGTAAAAGTGCTAAACTTTTCAGCCACCAAATTTGCCATAGACATAGCCGGAACAGAGCTCTCCACCAACATGGCCATGATAGGAGCCCTTTTTGGCGCTATAGGAAACATCAGTATAGAAGCTATAGAGGAAGGAATAAAGTCCAGGTTCCTCAAGAAGTTCGTAGCCTCTGGTGGAACGGCTTCATTGGACTCGGCCCTCGAAAGGAAGTTTAAGAAGAAGCTTGAGCTTATTCAGAAAAACCTGGAAACAGCTAAAGCCGCTTACGAGTTTGCCAAAAAGTGGGCCCAAGAACAGGGCCTAGAGCCCTTCCTACCGCCACCGCCAAAAAAGGTAGCTGTCTAAACCTTCTGGGGCCCCTGGCCCCTTCTATGTTTTGCAAGGTAGGGTGGCGTTCTAAAAGGCAGAGTTCTATGTACAAAGTAATATCTTGCTATATGATAGCTTGTGTCGAATCCGTAAAAGTTTAACTTCATCCTTGATAGTTCTTCCTCCCTGTAACAGCTGAGGGGTTTTTCCCTTTCATCTGCCTCCCTTATGAGTCTCTTTTTCATGAGTAACTCTTCTATTTTCCTTCATAGATAAGTTTTTTTACAGAATCCATGACCTTACTCCTAAACGTCTTAGGGTCCCCATCAAAGACAACATCAATAAGGCCAATCTCCTGAGCTTTTCTTGCGCTGATAGGCAGTCTATTTTCCATTATTTGTCTGCTGACATCCCAACCAACTCTTTTAGGAAGCAGATAAGTCCAAAATTCGGATCCGTAGAGGTTACCTATGTTCTTGTAATGAGGATTTAAAACTACAGAACTTCTCGCTATTACCAAGTCTCCAGCTAGAGCTAGGAATACACCACCCGCCCCAGCATTTCCCTGCATTGAGCATACAAAAAACTTATCCACACTTCTGATCATCTCTTCACATAGGTCATCCATAGCGTTTATGTTTCTCCACGACTCATCGGCTGGACTTTCTGCGTTTTCAATGGTGTTTAAGTTCATACCGTTTGACCAAAAGTCCTCCGAACCCCACAGTATGATTACATCCACCGGCCTCTTCTTGGCATATCTTATAGTTTCCAAAAGTCTTTGGCACTGCTCTGTACTCATGGCTCCGTTGTAGAAGTTAAACTCAATGTTTCCTATGCCCTTTTCTTCCCAGTAGATTATCTCTCTGTATGTCCTCCCTTCATAGCTCTCCCAAGGTTTTAGCGGTATTTCTTTAGCATACACATCATGTAACACCCTTAACGCTGGCAGCTTTATAGAATCCCTACCCTTCTCTCTTAGATGGGTTATCCAAACGGCTCCATCCAGGGTTGCTATGCATACAGTCTCATCTCTAACGGCTAAAACCTTACCCGGTGGCTCACCTTTCAAAAAGTCTTATGTCCACCGCAGAACTCCATTATGTGAATAGGAAGGTTTGGAAGGTCCTGTAGTTCTCTCTTTATATCCTTCACAAGCTTTTGGAATATCTTCGTATCCCTGTAGGTATTTAAAAGACTAGCTGAGGTGTTCTGCACGAATAATAAATATACGTTCATTAATTTTCCTGTCAAGAAACCTTATAATTCTACCCATGCTGGACCCAAAGACCTTAGAAAATTGGGACAAGACCTATTTCTGGCATCCTTTTACTCAGATGAAGGTCTACAGGGAAGAAGAGAATCTTATTTTTGAAAGAGGAGAGGGCGTATACCTATACGATATATATGGGCGGAGGTTTATAGACGCCATATCTTCTCTATGGTGCAACGTCCACGGACATAATCACCCTAAGTTAAACCAAGCACTTATAGAACAACTTCAAAAAGTGGCTCACACTACAACCCTTGGAAGTTCAAACGTACCTGCCATACTCCTCGCCAAGAAGCTAGTAGACATAACACCTTCTTGCCTTACCAAAGTCTTCTACTCAGAGGATGGAGCTGAAGCCGTGGAGATAGCCATAAAGCTCGCATACCAGTACTGGAGAAACCTAGGAGAGAGAAGGAAGGTTTTCGTAACTTTGTCGGAAGCCTACCATGGAGACACTATAGGCTCTGTGAGCGTAGGCGGTATAGATCTATTCCATGGCACATACAAAGACCTTCTGTTTGAAACAGTAAAGATTCCTTCTCCTTACTTATTCTGTAAAGAGAAGTACGGAAGGCTATGCGATGAGTGTAAGGAAGAGCTTCTGTCCATTCTAGAAAAGGTGCTAAAAGAGAGGTCTGATGTGGTGGCTGTTATATTGGAAGCTGGCATACAGGCAGCCGCTGGCATGTTACCCTTCCCAAAAGGATTTTTAAAAGGGGTAAGGGAACTCACTAAGAAGTACGGTGTGTTGATGATAGTGGACGAGGTGGCCACAGGTTTTGGAAGGACGGGTAGCATGTTTTACTGCCAGCAAGAAGATGTGTGCCCTGACTTTATGTGTCTCGGGAAGGGAATAACGGGGGGTTACTTACCACTGGCGGCAACCCTGACCACCGAGGAGGTCTTTAATGCCTTCCTGAGTGAGTTTGGCGAGAAGAAACATTTCTACCATGGGCACACCTATACAGGTAACAACCTAGCATGCGCCGTAGCACTTGCCAACATAGAACTCTTTGAGGAAGAAAAAACCCTGGAGAAGCTCCAGCACAAGATAGAGTATCTTACAAAAAGGCTTGAGGAGTTTTGGGATCTGGACCACGTGGGGGACGTGCGCCAACTTGGCTTTATGGCAGGTATAGAGTTAGTAGAGGATAAGAAGACAGGTAGGCCCTACCCATATGGAGAAAGAACAGGCTTTAAAGTGGCCTACAAGTGTAGAGAAAAGGGAGTTTTCCTAAGACCTTTGGGAGATGTCATGGTACTCATGATGCCTTTGGTGATAAATACCGACCAGATGGACACCGTGATAGATGCACTAAAGTGGGCCATAAGCACCCTTTGAGTTTAAATTTTTCTGTATGGTTGCAGGTTCTGTAGACTACCTTAAGATACAGTTTGATTACTCAAGAAGGTACTTCAACGAGTTTATTTCCGACAGGCCTCATCTTAAGGACTACCTTAAGCCTGATGAAACCCCTACCCTCCTTATAGACCTCAAAGGTGTAAAGAGTAGATACATAGAAATAAAGTACCACCTGCCTTTTGTTAAAATTTACTATGCAGTAAAGGCCAACGACCACATATCCATAATAAGCTCCCTGGCCGAGCTCGGTTCTGGGTTTGAAATAGCCTCCACAGAAGAGCTCAAGAAAGTTCTTTCTTTTGGTGTATCACCCGACAGGATAATTTCTAGCAATCCCATAAAACCCATGGACTTTATAGAGTACGCATACAGACATGGTGTGGACAGGTTTGCGGTGGATTCCTTTGTCGAAGTGGACAAAATATCAAAAGTAGCAAAACGTTCAAGGGTTTACGTACGTATAGTAGTACCTAATGAAGGCAGTGAATGGCCCCTTTCTAAGAAATTTGGTTTAGACATAGATACAGCTCTTGAAGTACTTGAATATGCCAAAGACAAAGGTCTCATCCCGTATGGAATAACCTTTCACGTAGGTTCTCAGTGCAACAATTACAGAAACTGGTTCATAGCTATAAAGCTGGCCAGCGAGCTATGGGAGAAGGCAAGAAGGAAGGGTATAAACCTTCAAGTGCTAAACATGGGTGGTGGACTGCCCGTAAGGTACATGTACGAGGCCTTAAGGGTGGAGGATATAGCCTATTACGTGAAGGGACTTCTTCAAAAGTATTTCCCTAAGTTACCCCACGAGGTGCAGATGGAACCTGGAAGAGGTGTGGTGGGAGACCAGGGCATCATGATCACTAGGGTCATAGGAAAGGCCAAGAGGGGTGAAGAGCATTGGCTCTACATAGATACGGGTGTCTTCAACGGTCTTGCCGAAGCTCTGGGTGGTATAAGGTATCCCTTCTACGTAGAGAGGGAAGGTCCTTTAAAAGAGTGGACAATAGGGGGTGTATCATGTGACAGTATGGACGTGGTGGCCAAAAGCGTAGCTCTACCTGAGCCTGAGGTAGGGGACTACGTTTACATCCTATCTGCCGGAGCTTACACGAACGTCTACGCTTCTAACTTTAACGGTTTTCCCGCTCCAAAGATAGTTGCAGTCTAAGAACCGATAAAACTTGTGCTATAATATACAAGCTTGTATTAAGTCTTGTATTTTAACGAGGAGTGATGTGCCATGATACAGAGGCAGACTTACTGTAATGTTGCAGACAACTCTGGTGCCAAAAAAGTACAGGTTATAGGTATACCCTATGCGCCTAGGAAGTATGCCACCCTTGGTGACGTGGTAACGGTCACCGTCAAGAGCGCTGCCCCCAACAGCCCTGCCAAGAAGGGAAACATTTACAGGGCTGTTGTGGTCAGGACCAAGAAGGAGGTAAGGAGACCTGACGGAAGCTACATAAAGTTTGACGATAACGCGGTGGTGCTTCTCAACCAGTACGGAGAGCCCCTAGGAACACGTATCCTGGGACCAATAGCCAGAGAGGTCAGAAACAGAGGTTTTACTAAGCTTGCATCCTTGGCACCGGAGGTAGTCTGATGGCGTCTAAAATAAAGCAGGGAGACAAAGTGGTAGTTATGAGGGGTAAAGACAAGGGTAAGGTTGGAGAAGTCCTTAAGGTTATCCGGGAGAAGAACAGGGTTCTGGTTAAGGGTGTGAACATAGTCAAAAAGCATGTTAAGGCTATACCCAACGTAAGGGAAGGTGGCATATTTGAGATGGAAGCTCCAATTCACATAAGCAACGTGATGCTCCTATGTCCCAAATGCGAAAAACCGACGAGGGTGGGCTTTAGGATAGTACAAGAAGGAAATGTAATGAGGAAGTACAGGTACTGTAAAAAATGCAATGAAAACATAGACCTTGTTAGAGAAAAAGCCTTAGAGAGGGTTAAAGCATGAGCACGCAGACCAAGTACGTACCAAGGCTGTACATAAAGTACAAGGAGGAGGTAGTACCTAAGCTTATCCAACGTTTCGGCTACAAAAACCCCATGCAGGTACCCAGGCTGGTGAAAATAGTGGTCAACATGGGCGTTGGAGAGGCGGTAAGCGACATAAAGTACCTTGAGAGGGCTATGGAAGACCTCAAGGCCATAACAGGTCAGCATCCTTCCATAAGAAGAGCTAGGAAGTCAGAGGCTGGCTTCAAGCTTAGGAAGGGAATGCCAGTAGGCCTGAAGGTAACCCTACGTAAGGTCAGGATGTGGGAGTTTTTGGACAAACTTATAAGCGTAGCTCTACCAAGGGTTAAGGACTTTAAGGGTCTTAACCCCAGATCCTTTGACGGTAGAGGTAACTACGCCTTTGGTATAGCTGAGCAAATAGTCTTCCCAGAGATAGACTACGAGAAGGTGGATGCTATCAGGGGTATGGATATAATCATCCATACAACTGCCAAGACAGACGAAGAAGCCCTTTGGCTTCTTTCTTTATTAGGATTACCCATAAGGAGCGTGTAACATGGCTAGGAAGTGCAAAGTAGCTAAGGACCTTATGCATTTTCCTAAGTATAAGGTAAGGCAGAAGAACAGATGTCCTCTGTGTGGAAGGCCAAGAGGATACATAAGGTACTTCGGTATGTGCAGGATATGCTTCAGGGAAAGGGCCCTTAGGGGTGAACTCCCTGGAGTGAGAAAAGCAAGCTGGTAAGGAGGTGATAGAATGGACCCGATAGCGGACATGTTTTCCGCAATTAAAAACGCCCTTATGCAGAAGAAAGATTACGTGATAGTTCCTTCTTCTAAGCTAAAGGAAGCAATACTAGAGATACTCAAAAAGGAAGGTTTCATCAAAGATTGGGAAAGACTAGAAGAAGAAAGAAAGGGCACCCAGTATATGCTCAAGATACATTTGAAATATCTTGATCCCAAGAAGGAAGTAAGTCCGCTCACCGAAATAAAGAAAATATCAAAGCCAGGAAGAAGGGTTTACGTACCCAAGCACAGGATACCTTACGTAAGAAGAGGACTGGGTATAGCCATACTTTCAACAGACGCTGGTGTGGTTACAGACCACGAAGCCAGGAAACTCGGAAAGGGTGGCGAAGTAATAGCTTTTGTTTGGTGAGGTGAAGCCATGTCAAGGATAGGTAAAGCACCCATAGAGATACCTTCAAACGTGAAGGTAAGCATAGCTAACGGTGTTATAACCGTTGAAGGACCAAAGGGCAAACTCTCCATGAATGTACACCCTGACATGAAAGTAATACAAGAAGGAAACGTCATAAGGGTAGAAAGACCTTCAGACGATCCATTCCACAGGGCACTTCACGGAACCACAGCAGCCCTTATAAGGAACATGATAAAGGGTGTTACAGAAGGCTATACGGTGGTACTTGAAGTAGTAGGTCTAGGTTACAAAGCTGCAGTTAAAGGGAATAACCTAGAGTTAAACCTTGGATATTCACATCCAATAGTGTATCCTATACCACCGGGTATAAAGATTGAAGTTAAGGAAAACAAGATATACGTAAGTGGCATAGATAAGCAATTGGTTGGACAAGTGGCTGCCGAGATAAGATCCTTCAGGAAGCCAGACGCCTATAAAGGTAAGGGTATAAGGTACGAAGGTGAGGTTATAAAGCTCAAAGCTGGAAAAGCTGCAGGAAAGGGTAAGAAGTAAGGAGGTTTTCCATGGCCAAGTTGACAAGACAAGAAAGAAGGGAAAGAAGGCACAAGAGGATAAGGAAGAAGATCTTTGGTACCCCTGAAAGGCCAAGACTTTGCGTATACAGGAGTTTAAACGCCTTCTACGCTCAGATAATAGATGATACTAAAGGTATCACCTTAGTATCTGCATCCTCTATAGACAAGGATTACGTCCAGATGTTTGGGAAAAGAGGTGGAAAGTCTATCGAGGATGTGAAGAAGGTTGCCCAACTTTTGGTAAAGAAAGCAAAGGAAAAGGGCATAACAAAGGTAGTCTTTGATAGAAATGGGTTCTTGTACCATGGGAAGATAAAAGCCTTTGCAGATGCTTGCAGAGAGCTAGGTCTTGAGTTCTAAAAAGGAGGTAGAGAATGGGTGGTAAGTCCATAGAAAAACTCATAGACAGGAGAAGAAGAGAACAAGGTATAAGTGCCTTGGAAGATGAACTACAGATAGAAGAAAGGCTTATCTACGCCAAAAGGACTGCAAGGGTTACAAAGGGTGGTAGGAGGTTCTCCTTTAGCGCTCTTGTGGTGGTAGGAGATAGAAGAGGCTTTGTCGGTTTCGGATTGGGTAAAGCAAAGGAAGTACCCATAGCCATAGCAAAGGCTATAGAGGATGGGAAAAAGCATATAATAAGGGTTCCCATAGTAAACGGAACAGTACCCCATGAAGTCATAGGTCACTACGGCCCCACACAGATAAAGATCCTCCCAGCCAGGAGAGGAACGGGTATAGTAGCCGGTGGAGCTGCAAAACCCATTTTAGAACTAGCAGGTTATACAGACGTACTTACCAAACTACAAGGTAGCACCAACCCCAACAACGTAGTAAGGGCTGTATTTGATGCGCTGTTACAGCTTAGAACTCTTGAAGAAGTAAGCAGGATGAGAGGCATACCAGAAGAAGAATTAAGAAAGAGATACAACCTATACGCGAGAGAGGTACAGCTGCCATGAAGAAGCTAAAAGTGACCTTAGTTAGAGGCTTAGCTGGAAAGAGAGAGGAACACGTAAAAGCTGTACATAGCTTAGGCCTTAAAAAAATTGGACAAAGTAGGATACTGCCTGACAACCCTATGGTAAGGGGTAATATAAGAAAAGCCTTCTATCTTCTAAAGGTGGAGGAGGTAGAAGATGAAGCTTCATGAACTTGCTCCACATGAAGGAGCTACAAAGGAAAGAAAGAGAGTAGGTAGAGGCATAGGTTCTGGACATGGAAAAACCGCCGGTAGAGGACACAAAGGTCAAAAGTCAAGATCAGGCGATAGGAAGATGCCTTCATGGTTTGAAGGTGGCCAGACACCTCTGCATAAACGCATACCCAAAAGAGGTTTTAACAACCCATCCCGTAGAGAATACACAGTAGTAAACCTAAAGACTATAGATAGGTACTTCTCCGAGGGCCAAGAGGTAAACCCTGACACACTATACGATAAGGGTCTTGTGAAGAAAGGAATGCCTGTAAAGATCTTAGGTGACGGTGAGCTTACCAAAAAGCTACACATAAAGGCCCATGCTTTTTCCAAGAGTGCCATAGAGAAGATTCAAGCCTCAGGCTCCACCTACGAGGTACTAAAGTGATAAATATCCTAAAGGAGATCTTCTCCTCAGAGGACCTCAGAAAGAGGTTTTTCTACACCCTCTTTATGTTTGCTGTCTACAGGTTTGGTAGCCACGTACCCATACCGGGTATAGATACTACGGCCCTTGAAGAGTTTTTCAAGAGCTTTCAGACCACCATCTTTTATCTGTACGACATATTCTCCGGCGGGAACCTAAGCAGGATGACTCTTTTTGCTTTAGGCGTTATGCCTTACATATCAGCTTCCATAATGATGCAACTACTCACAGTAGCCATTCCAGAGCTTCAAAGACTGGCAAAGGAAGAGGGTGATTATGGACGTTACAAGATAAACCAATACACAAGGTACTTAACCCTTTTCGTAGCCTTAGTTCAGTCTACAGGCATAGCCATATGGTTGCAAAATCAAACGTCTCCGAAAGGTACTCCCATAGTGGTGGAGAAAGGTCTTCTATTCACCTTCACAACAGTTATAGCCCTTACAGCATCCACCATGTTCTTAGTTTGGGTAGGAGACAGGATAACACATAGAGGATTAGGAAACGGGATGTCCCTCCTTATATTCGCAGGAATAGTAGCAGGTTTTCCTAACGCTTCCATAAGAGTGTACAGTATGCTAACCTCCGGAGAACTTTCTCCCTTTGCTGTAGTAGGCGCCGTGATCTTCGTGATAGCTATCATATTTGCCATAGTCTATCTACAAGAGGCCGAAAGGCGTATACCAGTACAGTACCCCAGAAGACAGGTAGGTAGACAGGAGATAGTAGGTGGATCCACCTACTTACCCTTCAAGATAAACCCAGCCGGAGTAATACCCATAATATTCGCCCAGTCCTTATTACTCATTCCTTCTACAATAATAGGCTTTATAAAGCATCCCATAGCTCAAGCGATACACGAAGCTTTTAATCCCACGAGTCCCTTGTACAACGTACTTTACGTAATGCTCATAGTATTCTTTACTTACTTCTACACGGCCGTCCTCATAAACCCCATGGATGTGGCGGATAACTTAAAGAAAGCTGGTGCTTTCATCCCAGGCGTAAGGCCCGGTAAGGATACACAAGCATTCTTAGAAGGTGTAATCAACAGACTGGCCTTCATAGGAGCTCTGTTCCTTAGCGTGGTAGCTACCGTTCCTCTATTCATAAGCATATGGCTTAAAGTACCTTTCTACTTTGGTGGAACTACAGCCCTTATAGTTGTGGGTGTGGCGCTCGATACCATAAATAGGATAGAAGCTCAACTTCTTCAGAAGAAATACACTATGGGTGCCATAAGGAGGAGGAGATGATACTTGTGTTTTTAGGTCCACCCGGAGCTGGAAAAGGGACGCAGGCGAAGATGCTTTCGCAAGAGTGTGGATTTTTACACGTCTCCACAGGAGATCTTCTCAGAGAGGCTGTGAAGAACGGGACGCCTCTCGGCCAAAAAGCCAAGGAATACATGGATAGAGGTGAGTTGGTACCCGATGAGCTCATCATAGCACTCATAGAAGAAGTATTCCCCAAGGACAATAAAGGAGTTATACTTGATGGATTTCCAAGAACTGTAAAGCAGGCTCTAGCTCTTGACGAATTCCTTAAAAAACATTCCAAGGAACTTTATAGGGTAATCTTCTTTGATGCTAAAGATGAGGTGATAGTAGAGAGACTTTCAGGTAGAAGGGTATGTTCTAAGTGCGGAGCTGTTTATCACATTAAGTTTAACCCACCGAAGGTAGAAGGAGTATGCGACATATGTGGTGGTACCCTTATACAGAGAGAGGACGATAAAGAAGATGTGGTAAGGCGTAGGCTAGAGGTCTATAGAGCCCAAACCAAAGAGCTTATTGACTTTTACAAAAAAAGAGGTATACTATATAGTTTGGACGCATCTAAGAGTATGCAGGAAATCTACGAAGAGTTAAAAGGCTTGGTACATGGCTGTTGAGCTCTACTCTTTCAAAGAAATTGAGAAGATAAAGAAGGCATGTGATGCTGTAGTTTACGTGCTTAAGGAGGTGGCTAAGCTAGTGAAGCCAGGCATAAGTACATGGGACCTTGAGGTAAGGGCAAGAGAGCTATGTAAGGACCTTAGAATAAAGCCGGCATTTTTAAACTACAAGCCACCCTTTAGTGACATTAAGTACCCTGCGGCCTTATGCGTATCGGTGAACTCTGCAATAGTGCATGGTCTTCCCAAGGAAGAAGAAATATTAAAGGAAGGAGATATAGTGAGCATCGACTTTGGAGCTTTCGTAGACGGCTATGCAGGTGATTCGGCGATAACGGTTCCAGTAGGTCAAGTAGATGAACAGAAAGAGCTGCTTATGAAGGCTACAAAAGAAGCCCTTGAAGAAGCCACAAAAGCCTGCGTAGCCGGAAATTGGCTTTCCGACATAACCAATGCCATAGCAAATGTTGCAAATAAGTATGGGTTTAAGCCTGTAAAAGGTCTAGGTGGACATGGTATAGGCAGGCGTGTACACGAAGATCCATACGTGCCTAACAATCCTGCAGACTTTGACGGTAAAAGAGTCAAAGATTTAAAGCTAAAGCAGGGCATGGTACTTGCCATAGAACCTATGATAGCTGTAGGATCTGATGAATACGTACACGAAGAAGACATCAAAAAGGACCCTTGGACAGTAAGGACAAAAGATAACAGTCCATGTGCTCACTTTGAGTATGTGGTAGCTGTTACCAAGGAGGGACCTATAGTGCTTACGGAGTTTGGCCATGGGTAAGAAGAAAGATGAACAGCAACATAAGGAAAAAGGTATAGTACTTGAAGGTGTTGTTGAAGAGGTGCTACCAAACGCTATGTTTAGAGTAAGGTTGGATACGGGTCATCTAGTACTCGCACATGTCTCTGGAAAAATGCGTGTTAACTTTATCCGTATACTTCCAGGAGACCGTGTGAAGGTAGAGCTATCACCTTATGACCTCACACGGGGAAGGATAATATACAGATACTAAGGAGGTGCTCAGATGAAGGTAAAACCCTCAGTAAAACCTATATGTGCCAAATGTAAGGTCATCAGGAGAAAGGGTAGAGTTATGGTCATATGTGAGAACCCAAAGCATAAGCAAAGGCAGGGTAATTAAGGAGGTAGAGTTATGGCAAGGATAGCTGGTGTAGACTTACCCGATCATAAGAAACTAGAGGTAGCGCTGACCTACATCTATGGTATAGGCTGGTCAAGAGCTAGAGAGATTTGTCAAAAGACTGGAATACCCTGCACGAAAAGAGTGGGGGAACTTTCTCCCGAGGAGCTAAACACCATAAGGAAGTTCATAGAACAGAACTACAAGGTAGAGGGTGACCTCAGGCGTGAAGTGCAGATGAACATAAAGAAGCTCATAGATATGGGATGTTACAGAGGCATAAGGCATGCAAAAGGCCTCCCTGTAAGAGGTCAGCAGACTAGAACAAACGCGAGGACTAGAAAGGGTAAGAGAAAGACCGTAGGCGGCACTAAGAAGAAAATAGTAAAGTAAGGAGGTAAAGTATGGCTAAAAAGCAAAAGAAGCAGAAGAGAACAGTAACCAAGGGTATAGTGCATATACTTAGCACCTTCAACAACACCATTGTTACAGTCACCGATGAGCAAGGAAACACATTAGTTTGGGAAAGCGGTGGTACTGTAGGATTTAAGGGCACCAGGAAAAGCACCCCTTATGCAGCACAACTCGCTGCACAAAAGGCCATGAAAAGAGCCATACAAGAGTATGGTCTCCAGGAGGTAGAAGTTAGGATAAAAGGTGCTGGTGCTGGAAGAGAGTCTGCTCTTAGAGCTGTCTTTGCCTCAGGTGTGAAGGTAAACGTGATAAGAGACATAACGCCCATACCTCATAACGGTTGTAGACCACCCGCCAAGAGGAGGGTCTGATATGGGAAGATACATAGGACCTTGGTCTAGACTAGACAGAAGGTTTGGCGTCATAGTATCTGGGAAGAAAAGCGCCGGTAGGATACTCTCAAGAAGGAACTTCCCGCCTGGACAGCACGGAAGGTTAAAAGGCAGAAGGAGGAAGCTTACAGAGTACGGTCTGCGCCTTATGGAGAAGCAGAAGCTCAAATTCCTCTACGGCGGCCTTAGAGAGAAACAGTTCAAAAGATACTTTGAAGAAGCTTCTAGGGCAAAAGGAAACACAGGCCAGGTTCTCCTACAGCTACTGGAAAGAAGGCTGGATAACGTAGTCTACAGGCTCGGTTTTGCCTCCACAAGAAGACAGGCAAGGCAGTGGATAGTTCATGGGCACTTCCTCGTGAACGGAAAGAAGGTAAACATACCCTCTTACCGTGTTGAAGTGGGGGACGTGATAGAGGTAAAGCCATCCTCTAGGGACATCCCTCAGCTCTTGGAGAATTTAGAGAACATAGATCCAAGGAGCATACCACCATGGCTTGAGCTCGACAAGGAAAACTTTAGAGGCAAGGTCATAGACCTACCCAAGGACGTACAGCTCGAAATTCCTATAAACCTGCAGTACATTATAGAGTTCTACTCGAGGGTCTGATGGAGGTACAGTATGAGAGAGTTTCTCTATCCTTCTAAGATTTACTGGGAAGAGCAGACAAAAACTTATGGCAGGTTTGTTGTAGAACCTTTAGAAAGGGGCTTTGGTACCACCATAGGCAACTCCCTTAGACGTACGCTCCTTTCTTCCATCCAAGGAACGGCCATTACTGGAGTAAAGATATACGGTTGCTACCACGAATTTTCTCCTATAGAAGGTGTTATGGAAGATGCTCTGGAAGTCATAGCAAACCTCAAGAAAGTCCTCTTTGTACTTCATGAAGGTTCTGTGGAAACTCTGTACCTCAAGAAGAAGGGTCCTGGAGAAGTGTACGCAAAGGACTTTTCACTGCCACCAAACGTAAGCATCCTGAACCCAGACCAGAAGATTGCTACCATCACCGATCCAGAAAAAGAGCTCAACATAGAGGTACGTATAGAAAACGGTTTTGGTTATCTACCCACAGAGGAGATGGAAGTCATAGGTGAGGTAGGATGGATACTCGTGGACGCAGACTTTAGCCCCGTAAAACAGGTTGCCTTCAGGATAGAAAAAACCAGGGTAGGAAAGAGAAGCGATTATGACAGGCTCATAATGGAAGTGTGGACAAAGGGAACAAAGACACCCGAAGAGGTGGTAAAAGAGGCAGTAAGCATACTTGTTAATCACTTTAGCAAGTTAGAGAAGATATCCTATGAGTATCCAAGGGTAGAAGAACCGGTAGTATCCGTAGATGAGCTCGCCGAGAAGCTATCGTTGCCTGTGGAAGAACTCGATATATCTCAAAGGGCCCTTAACTCCATAAAGAAGATGGGTATAACCACGATAGGAGAACTAGTGGTTCTCACAGAAGAGGATCTTAAGAGTACGAAGAACGTAGGTAGAAAGGCAATAAACGAAATAAAAGAAGCTCTTAGAAAGATGGGGCTATACCTTGGTATGGAGGTAGGAAGACCATGAGGCACAAGGTTAAGAAGAAACACTTTGATAGGACAAAGGAACAGAGGTTAGCTCTCTACAGATCTCTTGCTAGAGCTTTGATACTGGAAGAAAGGATAGAGACATCTTTACAGAGAGCAAAAGCTGTAAGGTCTTTTGTCGAAAAGCTTGTAACCCTTGGCAAAAGGGGAGACCTTGCAGCAAGAAGAAGAGCTTTGGCACTCTTGCCAGACAAGAAAGCTGTAAAGAAACTCTTTGAAGATATAGCTCCCAGGTATGAGAATAGGAACGGTGGTTATACCAGAATAATAAAACTTCCTCACAGACGAATAGGCGATTCCTGTGAGCTTGCCATACTTGAGTTTGTAGAATGAGGGGGCTTTTTTCCCTCCTCGTTAACCTACTTATCATCCTCGTCATCCTGCATGCCATAGGCTCGTGGATACCTGCAGTCAGAGAGAGTAAATTTTACGAAAGTCTAGACAGGCTCCTCTCTCCATTTCTGGATCCTATAAGGAAGCTTATACCACCCTACAACGGGCTTGACTTCTCCCCTGCTGTACTTTTATTCATCCTCTACCTTGTAAAGATAGCTTTCAAACTTTGAAGGAAAGGCTTGATAAGCTTCTTGTAGAGCTTGGCTACGCACCCACTAGGGAAAAGGCACAAGCTTTGATAATGGCTGGTCTCGTTCTGGTGGATGGTAAGGTAGTGGACAAACCAGGGCATCAGGTAAAAAGAGAACAGAGGATAGAAGTAAAAGAACCCATCAAGTACGTTTCCCGGGGTGGTTACAAGTTAGAACACGCGCTCGAGAACTTTGGCTTGGACGTTCACAAAATGGTGGCTTTGGATGTAGGTTCCTCTACGGGTGGATTTACTGATTGTCTTTTGCAAAGGGGTGTAGATAAAGTCTACGCGGTGGACGTAGGTAAAGGTCAGATGGACCCAAAGCTAAGACAGGATCCACGGGTAATCCTGTACGAAGAGACGGACATAAGAGAAGTAACTCAGGAGCACATACCGGAGAAGGTAGACATAGCCGTTGTGGACGTATCCTTTATCTCGGCTACAAAGGTCCTTCCTCACGTGGTACCTTTTCTCAAGGAGGAAGGACTTCTGCTCGTTTTGGTAAAACCTCAGTTTGAAGTAGGGCCTAAGTTTGTAAAGAAGGGAGTGGTAAAAGACAGAGAGGCTAAAAGACAAGCTATAATCAAGGTTGTAAACTTTATAAGAGAGCTTGGCTATAAAATAGGGGGAATAATAAAGTCGAAACCTAAAGGCTCAAAAGGGAATGAAGAGTTTTTTGTGCTTGCCGGTAGAAGTATTCCAGAAGTGGAAGATATAAATAAGGAGGTAGACCGTGCCCTTGAACAAGTTGTTTGAAGGTTCAAGCATAAGAGGTACGGCCGGGGTGTATCCTCTCACGGCAGAAAATCTCTTAAGGGTTGGACTCGCTCTGTGTATACTTATGGTTATAGAAGAAAGAGAGCCGCTCATGTGTGTAAACGAGCTAAACTTTTGCACCATGTCCCTGGCGGTTGGTTTTATGAACGGTGGCGGTGACGTTATTGTAGGCACACAAGATTGCTCACTCAACGTTATATACAAACAAGAAGAGAACTTTCAAGAGCTAGTCTTTATAGGACTTTCTGAAGAAGATAAACTAAAGCTTGAATCAATACTCTATAGTAGGTATAATATGCCTAAGAAGGAGGGAAACCAGGTAGGAAGATTATGGATACAAGAGAGCAGGCCTTAAAACTGTCCCATGAGGTAGTAAAGGATCTTATAGATTGTGGTACTAAGATAGATGAGTACTACAGGCGCTTTAGAGAGTTGAGAGTATTGGAAGACAGTCTTTCTTTCCAAGCAGCCTTGTTGAACTTAGAGCATGCCTTTTTTATGGTAGTACAATCCATGATAGTCCTTAAAGATCAGATCGGTAACTTACAGATAGCTGCTAGAAAAGAGGAGATCTACTGATGGGTATAAGCTTTCTCCTTTTTGATAAGGAAAGAAAATACTCTTCTACCTTAGGAGATATACTTACTATCACTGGACATAAACTGCTTATAGCCCTCGAAGAAGATAAGGCTTACGAACTTCTGAAGATAATGCCTGTAGATGTATTCTTAGCAGATATTAAATACCTAAATTTCTGGGTTGAGCTTTTAAAACAAAATTACTACTTATTTCCTATATTCTTTGCAGAAAGCTACGACAGACTAGAAGATCTAAAGAAATTTGGCCTTTCGGATTATAACATAGCTGTTGTACCCTTTAATCCCCTTGACTTTCTTGCTAAGGTCCTTCACCTTGTAAGAAAAGATCTTTTCTTAATGGAAGATAGAGGTCCTATGAACGAACTTCTAGATGTAATGAGAAGAGATTTATCTACAGCTTTTGAAATCAGTGCAAAGGGTAAAAGTTGTAAGGTTTACATAAAAGATGGAAAGATAAAAGGCTTTAGCTGCAATCCAGAAGTATTAAGAGATCTGTTTCAAAGTCAAGAGTATATTATGGAATTCTTTCCATACGAAGAAGACGTCAAGTTGGAAACATACGTAAAAAACAATTCGGAGTTTTTTAGTCTTATTTTTGCTCCTGAAGAAGTCCATAAAGAAGCTCCACAAGTTCAGGCTGTTGTCCCTGTGAAAGAAGACCTGAATCAGGCTGTTGTATTAGCAGACGATGCCCTCTATTGGGTAGGTAATGTTAGATACGATTCCCTCCTTCAAAGGAATGCCTACCTTAGGGTATACAAAAAGGAGAATGTGAGCTTTGCTATGCTTTATGGTTGTAGTAATCCTACGGATTATTCAACCCTTAGACTTAAGATAGAAAGCGTTATAGGCCCTGTGGAGCTTCTAAAGGCGGTAGTTGTGTTTGGTAATAGGCCTGAGGATTACGTAAATGCTTTCAATCTTCTCAGGGATAATCCAAGGCTTTACATAATAACAAGCGTAAACTTTATAAATGATTTCCTTTCACTTGGAGTACCCGTTAATAGGATCAGGTTTATAGAAAGCTTTGTAGACGGCCGCGTTAAGCTGTCAACTGGAGATGTACTTAGATTCATAAAGATATCCTATGTACCAGACAAAGGGAGTTTTGTCGTTTATGAGGAAAATACAGGCTTTCTATTTACGGGAGAGCTATTTAGTTCTTACGCTAGCGCAGAAGACTTTTCTCTATCGCAGGATCCAGAAAAGGAGATGCTTCTTATGTTTAATGCTTCTCACTTACCTTGTACTTCCTCTCTGAGAAACGCTCTTTCTATTCTTAAAAAATTACATATAAAAAGGGTTTTCCCCAAGATGGGGAATCCTGTAAGCAGCGAAGGATTACAGGCGATCATGGATATGCTCCTGAACATGCCTGTAGGGTCAGACAGGATTCTTCAAAAGACAGATATGGATCAAAGGCAACTGTTCCAAGAGCTTATACAGATATACAAAAATAGCATGTCCGCAGAGGACTTTAAGGAATTTCTAGAAAGTCTCAACGACTTGGTTTATGTATCGGACGATGGAGTCTTAGAAGAGGTTTATGTAAGCGAAGGAGAACTTGTAGATCTACTAATATCTAAATCCTTGGAGCAAAAGGTGCCTCCGAACCTTTTAAAGGAACTTCTCTTAACAGCTTTTAGGAAAGGTTCAAAAACCGTATAAGCTACAGTTTTAGCAAGTAGTCAGCTTTATTTTCCGCATCCCTTGCTATATCTATAAGCCGCTCTACTGGTATGCCAAGTAAACGCTCTAACTCTTCTAGTTCGTATCCTTTCAAGTCATACATCTTTTCTTCTAACAACGTAGCTGCGTATAGAAGGTTTTTTAGAAGTGTATTCTTTCCAGTAAATCCATCTATTATCGCATGGTCAACTTTAACTTCTTTTAGAAAATCTATCTTATCCACACCCAATATTTGGTCTATAAGAGAGAAGAGTCCCATAAGGTATGCCTCAGAGTAATAGTTAGGAGCTATCATTCCCGTCAATTCTGAAGCTATTATAGCTCTTATTAGAGATTTTCTCCAGAGCTCTGGATTCTCTATACTCATATAGTCGTTTATTGAAAGTACTAAAAGGAGATTCTTGAGATTCTTAAGACCGAGCATAGCACAGGCCTGCTCTATACTCTTTATCTCGCTGACGGGTGAAAAGTATGCTGAATTCACCAACCTTAGAATCTTAGCCGACATACCTACATCTGTAGCTATAACCTGGGCTATTTCCTTAGTGCTTTGTGCTGTATGTACCATAGCTAGCAGTTTTAAGAGAGTACTCTTAAGATAAGGTGCAGTATGAAACTCCTTTATCACATAAGGTCTATCTAAATAATTCCCCTGGAAAAAATCAGCTTTTATTTCTTTAGCTTTTTTGTACTCATCCTCCGATTCTATCATGGTAATCAAAACTCTTTTGTTATTTGCTTTACTAAAATGTAATACATTTTCATCTATATACTTAACACTCATCGATAAGATATCTACAAGATTTGCAAGTTCCTTATAGCGGTCTTCTTTAAAGACCCACGGACTGGAGATAAACAAAACACCTTGCTCCTTCATGTTATTTATAACTTTTATAGTTTGCTTATAGACCACATCACCTACAAACACCTGAGGTTCTAGTATATCTATTATAAGGTGTTGATAATCCAACGAACTAAGGGTCTTATTGATTATGGAATCTAAGGCCACATTTATAATAACCTTTTTCCCTTCTCCTATTCTGGCAAATCCGTATTCAAACAACAATTCTACTATGATAAAAGTTGCTCTGTTGTAGGGTACTTCCTTTGGGTATTCGTTTATATTCTCTTTTTTCCTCAGGTAGACTTCAAAGGCTACAACGCTACCCTTTTTATCAAATACGGGTTGTTTTGCTATCAGAAAGCTCATGTATGGCCTCCCTCAACTCGGGATAGAGGGGGAACTGTTCACACAGACTTATAACTTCTTGTCTCACTTCCTCTATCACCTTCTGGTCGTCTATGTTTTTTATGACCCTTGATATGAGTCTTGCTATTATTCTCATCTCATCTTCTTTCATACCCCTTGTGGTCATGGCGGGTGTGCCTATCCTGATGCCGCTTGTCTTCGTGGGTGGTAGTGGGTCAAAAGGAACAGCGTTCTTGTTCACCGTTATGTTAGCCTTCCCTAACGCCTCTTCTACTTGCTTACCTGTGAGGCCTGTATTTCTAAGGTCTACAAGGACTATATGACTATCTGTGCCACCGGAGACTATCTTGAAGCCTTCCCTCATAAGCTCTTCGGCAAGAGCCTGTGCATTTTTAACCACCTGTTTTGCATAATCCTTAAACTCCTCGGACATGGCTTCCTTGAAAGCAACGGCCTTTGCAGCTATCACATGCATGAGGGGGCCACCCTGTATACCTGGAAACACGGACTTGTCTATGTCCTTGGCAAACTCCTGCTTGCAGAGTATAAAACCTCCTCTTGGACCCCTCAGGGTTTTGTGTGTGGTAGATGTTACAAAATGCGCGTATGGTACTGGATTTGGATAGACCCCGCCGGCCACGAGACCTGCGTAGTGGGCCATGTCTACCATAAATAGAGCTCCTACCTCGTCGGCTATATCTCTGAACTTTGCCCAGTCTATTACCCTTGGGTATGCTGAAGCTCCAGCTACGATGAGCTTGGGCTTGTGTTCCTTTGCTAGTTTGTAGACTTGATCGTAGTCTATGAGCTCTGTTTCTGGGTTAAGGCCATAGTATACTGCGTTGTATACCTTTCCTGAAAAGTTTACCTTTGCACCATGGGTCAGGTGCCCACCATGTGCCAGGTCCATACCAAGGATAGTGTCACCAGGCTTTAGCACGGCCATGTAGACAGCCATGTTTGCTTGGCTTCCCGAGTGTGGTTGCACGTTGGCGTGTTCAGCTCCATAAAGGGCTTTAACCCTTTCTATGGCTAAGCTTTCTGCTATGTCTACAAACTCACATCCGCCGTAGTACCTTTTTCCAGGAAGACCTTCCGCGTACTTGTTGGTGAGCACTGATCCTTGTGCTTCCATCACAGCCAGTGATGTGTAGTTTTCGGAGGCTATGAGCTCAAGATGGTAAAACTGCCTTTCGTACTCCTTTACTACAGCCTGGAAGATTTCCTTATCCACCTGGTAAAGATGTCTCATGGTGGTAAAAATTTTAACGCACCTTTGAGCTTTTGTATGGGACTGGTATGTACTGAACTGATGGAACTTGAGAGCCCACAGGTTGTGGATAGAGTTCCATGAGCATGTAGACCTCTTCTGGAACGTCTGTAGACACATTCAGCCCCAACTTCTTAAGGTGTTCCACGGTTAGAGGATAGTCATGAGTGTACTTTCCAGTGGCCAGCTCCTCTGCTATCCGCTCTGCCCTTTGATGATCCATTCCGTTCTGGGTAAGAAGCCACACAAGGTATTCCTTCATCTGGTTTATGGCCTTTGAAGCCACGTCCGCTAGTATTAGAGTTTGATCATCCATATCCTTTGGTTCCTTCATCTCCAGGACCTTAAGTATGGAGGCAGCCGGCATGTTACCTATCTGTGGATCCACAGGTCCTAAGACAGCATTGTGATCCATTATTATCTCATCCGCTGCTAGGGCTATAAGAGTTCCACCGGACATGGCGTAATGGGGTATTATAACCCTCACAGGTCCCTTATGCCTTACAAGCGCGTTGGCTATCTGTGTGGCCGCCAGAGCAAGACCCCCAGGGGTATGCACTATGAGGTCTATGGGCATGTCCTCTGGGGTCATCCTTATGGCCCTTAGTACTTCCTCCGAGTCCTCGATGTCTATAAACCTAAACATGGGTATGCCAAAAAAGCCCAAGCTTTCCTGTCTGTGTATCAGGGTTATTACCCTGCTGTTTCTCTTCTTTTCTATCTGGCTTATCATCTCCTCCCTTGCTTTGTTAAGAGCATATCTTTTCAAGAAAGGAAGCATAAAGAACATAAAGAGGAAGAAGAACCACAGGATATTAAATAGGTAAGCAAAGGGGTTAACGTAAGGTTCCATAGCATTTCCTCCTAAACCATTCTATCGTCCTCAAAAGGCCTTCTTCCAGGTCAACCTTTGGTTCCCATCCTAACAACCTTCTTGCTTTGCTTATGTCCGGACACCTCCTCCTCGGGTCGTCAACCCTACCTTCTGTATAGGTAATCCTAGACTTACTTCCTGTGAGCATTATTATAATCTCGGCGAGCTGTTTTATGGTAACCTCCTGAGGGTTTCCTAGGTTTACCACTTCTCCTACAAGGCCTTCCTCCACAGAAAGCTTGTAAAGCCCTTCTACCATATCTGAGATGTAGCAGAAGCTTCTAGTCTGGGAACCGTCCGAGTGGATGGTAATGTCTTTACCCTCCAGAGCCTGCTGTATGAAAGTGGGGATAACCCTTCCATCCCCTATTCTCATACGTTCCCCATACGTGTTGAATATCCTGGCTATCCTGACATCAAGGGAGTGTTCTCTGTGATAGGCCATACACATAGCTTCGGAAAACCTCTTGGCCTCATCGTACACACTTCTAGGACCTATGGGGTTTACGTTTCCCCAGTAGTCTTCTCTTTGCGGATGCACCAGTGGATCCCCGTAGACTTCAGAGGATGAGGCAAACACATACCTGGCTCTTTTTAACTTGGCAAGGCCTAGGGAGTTCAAAGTCCCTAGAGAGTTAACTTTCATAGTGTGTATAGGGTTGTTCAGGTAATCCACAGGGGAGGCAGGACAGGCCAGATGAACCACTAAATCAATAGGGCCATCTACGTATAAGAAGTTGACCACGTTGTAGTGTATAAACTTAAACCTTGGGTGCCCAAAGAGGTGGGCTATGTTGTCGGGAGAGCCTGTTAGGAAGTTGTCAAGACCTATGACTTCATGACCTTCATCTAAAAACTTCTCACACAGATGAGAGCCTATAAACCCCGCAACACCTGTTATTAAAACCCTCATCAGTCCAAGATCAATTTTAAACCTTGGGACTCTTTGAGAGCTTGGATGTGCTCTTCTTTTGTTATCCTCCTTGAAAGCTCTGGATACTCAAAAGCTTTGTACGCAGGATAATACTGACTCATCACATTCACCGCTATCCTACTGTCTAAACTCCTTATGAAGTCCATGCACTCCTTGGTACCAGCTATGTTGTTGGGAAGCACCAAGTGTCTAACAAGTAGCCCCCTTACTGCTATACCCCTTTCGTCTATCACCAAGGAACCTACCTGTCTGTACATCTCCTTTATGGCTTCTTTGGCCACATCAAAGTAGTTCTTTACCTTGGAATACTTCCTTCCCATCTGATTGTCAGAGTACTTTATGTCTGCAAGGTATATGTCCACGATACCTTCCAGAAGCCTAAGAGATTCCAACGAGTCAAAGGAGGATGTGTTATAAACTATGGGAATCCTTAAGCCCTTCCTTACTGCTACGTAGATGGCCTTTATTATCTGCGGGACCACGTGAGAGGGTGTCACAAGGTTTATGTTATGACAGCCCATACGTTGAAGGTTCAGGAACATATCTGCCAGCTGTTCTTCATCCACCTCTCTACCTTCTCCGAGTTGGCTTATCTGGTAGTTCTGACAGTAAACACACTTAAGGTTGCAGTTGGAGAAAAACACAGTACCGCTACCCTTGTAACCTCTGATGGGCCTTTCTTCACCTAGGTGAGGGAAATAGCAGTCTACTACCGCGTACCTACCCGTGTTGCATACACCCTTCTCCCCTTTAAGCCTGTTTACTCCGCAGTTGTGTGGGCAAACTCTACAGTTTTCCAGCATACTGAAGGCCTTTTCTATACGCTTATGCCACTCTTCCTCCGATAGGTTCAAGTAGGACAGCATGCCCATACAGATAAAATTAGTATGGGGGATTGGATATGGTTAGGGTGCTTGTGTACTTGTTGGTCTTGTTTGTCTTTTCTCTCGGCAATGAGATGAAGCTTATAAGGATCAAAAAGGATGTTTACATGGTTAGAGGCTTGGATGCTCTGCCTTCTGTGGAGAACAGGGGTTTTATCTCTAATGCATACGCAGTCCTTACAAAGGAAGGATGGGTGGTCATAGATGCTCTTTCGACACCTGAACTTTCCAAGGAGTTTATCCAAAGGTTACAAAAGGTCAAGAAACTTCCTGTAAGGTACATTATAGTCACCCACTACCATCCTGACCACTACTTTGGCACCAAAACCTATAGGGATATAGGAGCCAAGCTGATAGCCCACAAGAAGATGCTTGAGATGTATGACTCTGGTGAGTTAAACAGCTACATAAACACTATAAAAGAACGTTTCCCTAAACTCTATGACAGTGTGGTAGTGGTAAAGCCAGACCTAGTGGTAGACACAGAGACCATCTTGAAGGTAGGACAGAAGACCTTCCTCATAAGGGCAGTGGCACCAGCTCACACCAACAATGACATAGTGATTTACATGCCTGAAGATAAGATACTCTTCGCTGGAGACTTGGTTTACGAGAAGAGGATACCCTTCATGGGTGATGCTGGAGCAAACTCCAAAAACTGGGAGAAGGTTCTGAAAGAGCTCAAGAGCTTAGACACTCAGGTCATACTCGGTGGACACAACATGCCTATGGATAAGTCAGCCATAGATTACACACTGGGCTACATAACCTACCTAAGAGAGAACATAAAAAAGTTAAAGGAAAAGGGTATGTTCTTGGATGAGATAAAGCAAACCTTAAAAGAAAGCCCTTACAAAAACCATGTTATGTACGATACCTTTCACAACGCCAACGTGAGCAAGGTTTACATGGAATTGGATCTTGAAGAGTGAACTATGCTCTTTGTTCTCCTTTTTAACCTTTCATTGCTCGTCTTTCGCCTGCTTTACATCCTTTACTATCCTCTTGATCTAACTCCAGAAGAAGCTCAATACTGGGACTGGTCAAGACATTTGGACCTTAGCTACTACTCCAAACCCCCTATGGTAGCCTACCTTAACTTTCTAAGTACAAAGCTTTTGGGTAACACAGAGCTGGCTGTCAGGATCTGGCCAGTGATGTTTTCCTTCTTACTTTCCATACTCACCTACAGGTTTATCCGAAAGCTCTATGACGAAAAGACTGCTATAGTAGCCTCGACCCTCCCCCAACTCAGCGTTGGCCTTTCTATCAACTCCATACTCATGACCACAGACGCGCCCTTTATCTTCTTCTGGAGCTTGTCTGTTATCATCTTGTACTTTGCTTTTGAGAAGAATACCACTTTCCTCTGGCTTTTGGTAGGCCTTACCTCAGGCCTTACCTTCTTGAGTAAGTATACGGCTGTATTCCTTTTGCCGTGCTCTTTGCTGTACGCATACTTTGTAAAAAAGCACATCCTGAGGGACTCAAGGCCATACCTTGCCCTAGCTGTAGCCTTTATGTTGTCCAGCCCCGTTTTGTACTGGAACTACATCCACGGATTCGTGTCCTTTAAACATGTGTCTACCCTTGCCACAAAAGGTTCTGGGCTCTTTAACGTGGAGAACATATTGGAATTTCTTGGTGGACAGGCACTGCTTACGTCCCTAATTCCATTTTTCTTCATGCTATGGGGTTGGTTAAAAGCTTACAAGGATCAAAAGCTTTTCTTTTTCTTTAGCTATTCCTTCCCAGTGTTTGTCTTCTTCATGCTTCTAGCTGTTAAAAAACGAGTAGAGGCCAACTGGACTGGTTTTGCATACTTTGCTGGCTTTATCCTAGCATCCTACTTTATCGCAAGGAATACCAGATGGATTCTTCCTTCCTATGTTCTTTCTAGTGTCCTGTTTGTGCTGATCCACTTTACTCCAATCCTGGACAAGCTTGGTCTAACTAGGCTACTACCACCTGAGAATGATCCTGTAAAGGTGGGGATAGGCTGGAAAGCCTTAGGGCTGGAGGTAAGCAAGATGTACACGGGAAGGGAGCTTGTCTTCTCACCACAGTATCAAATCTCTGCAGAGCTTGCCTTTTACGTTAAAGGGAATCCAAGGACTTACTGCATAAACCTGGGCAGGCGCATGAACCAGTATGATCTCTGGAGAAAGGGTATGGAAGAATACATAGGAAAAGATGCCATATTCGTTGACATGGCCCCTGTGGATGGAAGGGTCCTAAAGGCCTTTGAAGGTATAATAGAGGAAAGGACTCTTCCGGTAGTCTGGAGGGGTAAGGTAGTAAAGACCTTTTACATATACAAGCTGAGGAACTACAGGGGTGGTATTGAGGAAGCTATACCCGCAGGCTATTAGGTGGTTTCTGAGCCTTTACACAGCAGGCTTTCTTCTGTACCATTCTCTTCCTGTGGCATACTTTCCAGTGATAAATTACTCAGCCAGCCCAGAGGCTCCACTTCTGAACTACAAAAGATGCAGCTTTGTGGCCGGTGTAAAAACATATGAAAACTGGCACCTTGGAAACCCAAAAAAGCTAAAGACCATATTGCAGCAGAGAGGTGTAGACTTTTATATGGATGTCCAGAAGGGTGTAAGCTACAAAGATTTTGTCCCCTTTAAACTCCTCTCCTACCTGACCTTTGAGTACGCTCCAAAGGTACTCTTAGGAAAGACACCTTCTGACCTGTACTCTCTGGAGTACGGAAGATGTTCCATACTTCTCTCCGACATGCCCATAATCTTTTCCTTCTTAGGGTGGGACTTTCCTTCTTACTCCTTCATACTTGGAAGTAGGAGAAATGTCTACTACTCGGAAGTATGTCAACCCTCTGAGGAAGCTATAGAAGAAGCCTTTCCATCCACCACAGACAGACGTGTGGATGTGTACGTTTTCTCTAAGAAGGGCTTTTACTTTAACAACTCTACTATTAAGGAAGAATCCTTCCTCGTAGCAAACGTGCCAAAAGAAAAGGTCCTCATGGTCCTGGAGAAAGACGACAAGGTGCTAGGAGTTTTCCAACAGACAAACATTAAGGAACCTATAGTCTCCAAAGGAAACTACAGACTAACCATATACACTTACGAGTTTAGATTTTGGAACTTTTACTTTGGACTTAGGTTTTTGTCATGTTTTAACTTATACATGATCTAAATCCTTGTATTTGTGTTTTTGAATGTCTATGCTATACATCAACATGAGGGATAAGACAAAGTTATGGTTAACGGGCGCTTTGCTATGGATTGTGGTGATGTTTAGTTTTATGGCAGGTTTTTTAGGCATGATGTTCTCGGAAAAGAACAGAGAGCATTTTGTACACATGCTTAAGAACATAAGGAACGAACCACCTTTTCCTGTACCCAAGAAAAATGCAGATAGATGAAAAGGGTCTTATAGTACTTGCCTCCTCAAGGGTCTTTGAGATAGTGGAAGTGTTTCTGGCCATAGGTTTGATGCTCAAAGGTGTAGCCATAAGGTACGTGATCTTGATAATAGGCATAGCCCTTACCTTCTTTATGGTTTCTATCTTCGGTTTTTTTATGAAGCTCTTTCCTTTGGGTTTCTCTTTCGTATGGGACTCCCTTGGGTTTTCCCTCACCCTATTGGTAGCTTATTACTCCTTAAGACGGATGAGGTTGGAACCCCCACCCCTTCCCAAAGGGTGTAGATGTGCTGTGTGTTCTGCCTTCATAAGAGAGGATCATGCCTTTGCGGCGTTAAAGTCTGGTAGTATTATCCTCTTCTTCGACTCTGAGGAGCACATGAAGAGCTTCTTGGAAAACTTTGAGGAATACAAAAAGCTAAGGGGACTAAGGATTGAAAGGGTTGAGTGGGTATACTCAAGAGCTTTGGGCAAGTGGCTTTCTCTTGAAGAGTACCAAAGGTTATAATTGTTAGTCTAACCCTAGCCTGGAGGTTTGTTATGAAGACCCTTGCCTATGGTTTTCCAAAGCTTGGAGAGAAAAGGGAGTTTAAAAGCCTACTAGAGAACTTTTGGAAAGGAGCCATGACCGAGGAGGATTTAACCAAGGGTATAGAAAACTTAGAACTGTGGAGGGCAGGACTTTACTCCAAGTACGTGGATCTATATCCATCGGGTGAGATGTCTCTCTACGACTTTATGCTGGACATGGCCGTGACCGTGGGCAACATCCCCTCAAGGTTCGGTCAGTACTCGGGACTGTCTACTTACTTTGAGATGGCCAGGGGCAAAAGTGCCCTTGAAATGACCAAGTACTTTAACACCAACTACCACTATCTCGTACCAGAGCTTGAAGGTAAAGAGTTCCAGATATTGGAAAACCTACCCCTAAGGTGGTATACATTCCTAAAGGGTAAAGGCTTTGACCCGATCCCAAGGCTTATAGCTCCCTTCACTTTCCTAAAGCTCTCTAAGGCATACATGCGTGTGGAAGGACCTTTACCCATGTACGAGATGGACAAGTTAAGCAAAAGAGAGGACTACGAGAAGTATCTTCCCTCCCTTATTAGGGTCTACAGGGAGCTTTTTGAGTCTCTAAAGTTGGCAGGGGCTCACACTGTCATCCTTGAAGACCCAGCTCTAGTGTTTGAACTGGATGGTTGGGAATGGGACATAGTAGAGGAGACATACAGATCCTTGCAGGGTATCCTTGACGTTTACCTTATCACCTACTACGACAGCGTGTCTGATTACAAAAGATACGTGTCTTTGCCCGTCAGAGCGCTGGGTTTTGACCTTGTTTCCAACTCGGAGAACCTGCAAAACCTTATGAAGGAAGGTTTTCCAAAGGATAAAGCGCTTATAGCCGGTGTAGTTAACGGAAGGCAAGTCTGGAGGACAAACCTTAAGGATAAGCTAAAACTCCTTGAAGACCTCTCAAAGCTGTCCCAGGAGCTAGTCATATCCAACTCTTGCCCTCTCTTTCATCTGCCTGTAACCATAGAACCCGAAGATGCACTTCCAGAGGGTCTAAAAGAAAGGCTATCCTTCGCAAAGGAAAAACTCAGAGAGCTCAAGGTACTAAAGGAGGCCTTCCTGGGTGAAGAACAGGCCCTTAAGGAAGTGGAAGACATAGATGCCCTTCTGTCACAAGCTTTCGGTAGGTCCGAGGAAGTACAAAGAAGGCTAGCCTCTCTCACAGATAAGGACTTTCAGAGGGATCTTCCCTACAAGGAGAGGGTAAAAATCCAAAGGCAGATACTAAACTTACCACTCTTCCCTACCACAACCATCGGATCCTTCCCGCAGACGCAGGAAGTCAGGAGCATGCGTACAGCATACAGGAACGGGAAGATCTCCGAAGAGGAGTACAAGAAGTTCATAAGGGAACAAATACAGCACGTCATCAAGATTCAGGAAGAGATAGGGCTTGATGTGTTAGTCCATGGAGAGTTCGAAAGGACAGACATGGTAGAGTTCTTCGCAGAAAAACTAGAAGGTATCGCCACCACTAAACACGGATGGGTCCTCTCTTACGGTTCAAGGGTATACAGACCCCCTATCATTTACGGAGACGTAGCAAGGCCAAAACCTATGACCTTGGAGGAGATAACCTACGCTCAGTCCTTGACAGAAAAACCTGTAAAGGGCATGCTTACAGGTCCCGTAACTATACTCACCTGGAGTTACTACAGGGAAGACGTTCCCAAGAAGGAGATAGCATACCAGATAGCTCTTGCCTTGCTCGACGAGGTGAAGGATCTGGAGGAAGCAGGTATAAAGGTAATACAGATAGATGAACCTGCCTTCAGGGAAGGCGCGCCCATAAAGAGGAAACATTGGGAAGAGTACTTTGACTGGGCCATAAAGGCCTTCAGACTGTGCTCCAGGGCAAAGCCCGAGACCCAGATCCACACCCATATGTGCTACTCAGAGTTTAATGAGATAGTCCCTTACATTTACCAAATGGACTTTGACGTTATATCCATAGAGGCTTCCAGGAGCAAGGGCGAGATAATAAAGGCCTTTGAAGAGTTTAAAGAGTGGGACAGGCAGATAGGTATAGGCGTCTACGACATACACTCACCTGCTATACCATCAGAAGAGGAGATAAGGACCATCTTAGAGAGGGCTATGCGGGTACTGGATAAAGAACTCCTGTGGGTCAACCCAGACTGTGGTCTCAAGACAAGAAGATGGGAAGAGGTCATCCCAGCCCTTAAGAACATGGTAAAGGTGGCTAAAGACTTAAGGGAGGAGCTTGTAAAGGCATGAGCAGGGATGAGCTTCTTATAAACACCATAAGGTTTTTAAGCGTTGACATGGTAGAAAAGGCCAAGTCTGGCCACCCTGGTATGCCCCTTGGTGCCTCCCACATAGCCTACCTCATATACGACCGGTTTATGAGGTTCAACCCAAAAGATCCTAAGTGGTTAAACAGGGATAGGTTTGTTCTGTCTGCCGGTCATGCCAGCGCCATGCTCTATTCTCTTCTCTTCGTGATGGGTTATGATGTGAGCTTGGATGACCTTAAGGCCTTCAGGCAGTTAAACAGCATAACGCCTGGTCATCCAGAGAGCTTTCTAACGCCTGGTGTGGAAGCCACTACAGGACCCTTGGGTCAAGGTATAGGAAACGCGGTAGGTATGGCTCTGGCCGAAAGGTATCTCTCCTCTTACTTCAACAGAGAAGGCTTCCCTATAATAGATCACTACACCTTTGCCTTAGTTAGTGACGGAGACTTGATGGAAGGAGTTTCCTGCGAAGTAGGTGAGCTAGCTGGCCACTGGAGGTTGAATAAACTCATAGTAATATGGGACAACAACAGGGTTTCCATAGATGGTCCTACATCTTTGGCCTGGTCCGAGGACGTGCTCAAGAGGTTTGAAGCCTTCGGTTGGTACGTGGATGAGGTAGAAGACGGATACAACCTAGATCTTTTGGAGAAGGCTATACGTAAGGCCATAGAGCAAGGACAAAAGCCAGCCTTTATATCTGTAAGGACTCATCTAGCGTACGGTAGCCCCAAGGAGGATGATGCTTCCGCTCACGGTGCACCGTTGGGTAAGGAGGTCGTCCTTGAGACCAAAAGACGCTTTGGGTGGCCAGAAGAAGAGTTTTATGTTCCTCAGGAAGTCTACTCCTACAGGCAGGAGAAGATAGAAAAAGGCAAAAGGCTTCAGTCTGAGTGGGAGCAAACCTTCAAAAGGTATCAAGAAGCCTATCCTGAGTTAGCCAAGGAACTCCTGAAAGCTCTAAACAAGGAATGGATTGACCCTTTGGACAGCATGGAACCTTTTAAAGAGCCACTTGCCACAAGGCAAGCAAGTCACAGAGTGTTGAACTTCATAGCCAAACACAATCCCACTATGGTAGGCGGTTCTGCAGACCTTACCGAATCCACAGGAGCACACATAAAGGATTCGAAAGCCTTCTCACATGAGAACCCTACAGGTAGAAACATTCACTTTGGCGTGAGAGAGCACGCCATGGGTACCATCCTAAACGGCATGGCTTACCACGGTGGTATACTCCCCTTTGGTGGAACTTTCCTAGTCTTCTCGGACTACATGAGGCCCTCCATAAGGATGGCAGCCATGTCCCAGCTGCAGGTTATCTACATATTCACCCATGATTCCATAGGCCTTGGCGAAGATGGTCCTACCCATCAGCCCGTGGAGCACATATCCTCCCTCAGGCTTATACCCAACCTATGGGTGATAAGACCGGCAGACGCCAATGAGGTCATCTATGCTTATAGACTAGCATTAAGCAGAAAGGATGGACCTACAGCTCTCATACTCACAAGGCAGAAACTCCCTCTCATAGACAGAACTAGGTATGCCCATCCTAGTGGAGTGCTCAAGGGGGCTTACATCTTAGCAGACTCCGAGGACCCTCAGGTAATCCTTATAGCCAGCGGTTCAGAAGTACATCCCACCCTGAAAGCGTGGGAGAGGTTGACCTCCATGGGGATAAAGGCAAGGGTCGTTAACATGGTGAGCTTTGAAGTCTTTGAACTCCAACCTAAAGAGTACAAAGATCAAATCCTTCCGAAGGGTGTAAAGAAGGTAGCTATAGAGGCAGCTAGAGGTATGTGCTGGCATAAGTACGTGGGTGAGGATGGCCTTATCATCTCCATGGAGACCTTCGGCAAGTCTGCACCGGGTGATGTGCTCATGGAGTACTTTGGCTTCACCGAGCAGAACATAGTGAACTCGGTTCAAAGTTGGATAAAATAATAGTTATATAAGGAGAGGTGGCCGAGTGGTCGAAGGCGCAGCACTGGAAATGCTGTGTAGGGTTAACAGCCCTACCGCGGGTTCGAATCCCGCCCTCTCCGTAAGCTTAACTTACCTTCTGTAGTATCTCTTCTAGCTTTGTAAGGTGCTCCCAGGGTAGCTCCTCTTTACCAAAGTGTCCATATACAGCCGTCTTCTTGTAGATGGGATTCCTAAGCTTTAAAAAGTCTATTATTCCTTTGGGTGTTAGAGGGAACACGCTTCTTAGAATCTCCTTTATCCTTTCCTTGGGTATCCTCTCGGTGTTGAAGGTCTCTACGTCAAAGGCTATAGGTTCTGGAACTCCAAAGGCATAAGCTATTTGTACTAGGCACCTCTTGGCCAGACCGCTTGCTACTACATGTTTTGCCATACACCTGGCCATGTAGGAGGCGGATCTGTCCGTCTTGGAAGGGTCTTTCCCAGAGAAGGCACTGCCACCCGAATAGGCTACATCACCGTAAGCATCCGAAACTATCTTCCTTCCTGTCTGTCCTACGTCGGCAGCAGGTCCACCCATCACAAACCTTCCTGATGGGTTAACAAGATAACGGGTGTTGGCCCTTATGTACTGACTTGGTATGACTTTTTTGATAGCTTCCTCTACTATGAACTCCCTAAGCCTTTCCACAGATATGTCAGGATCATGCTGGCAGAAAACCACCACGTCCTTGACGTAAGAAGGTACTCCGTCCTCGTAAACGCATGTGATGAGAACCTTTCCATCGGGTCTTAAAAAGTTGGACCTTCCAAACTTTCTTAAGTCCGCTATCTTCTTTGATAGCTTGTGTGCCAGGCTTATAGGTAAGGGCATCAGTTCTTTGGTTTCATCGCACGCATACCCAACAACTATGGCCGTGTCCCCTGCACCTTCTGAAGAAAGTCCTAGCACTATCTCGGGACTCTGCTCCTCTATGGAGACTATGACGGCAGAGCTATCGGCATCAAAGCCATACTCTGGCCTGTTGTATCCCACCTCCTTTATACAGCTTCTGACTGTACCTGGTATATCTACGTAGGACTCTGTGGAGACATGCCCAGCTACGAAGGTCATACCCGCTATTATGGAGACCTCCAGGGACACTCTGCTGTATGGATCCTTCCTTATGAACTCGTCAAGCAAGGCATCTGCTATTAGGTCCGCCAGCTTATCGGGATGACCCTCCGTGGGAGATTCTGCCATCTTTATGCATTCCATGTTTATGATTATACATTCTTAGGAATATCCAAAAAGAAGGTCCAGAATGCCTGCCTCTATCTGTATTTCCCAGTTCTGGTAGCTGTCATCCTTGTTTGTGACAGTGATGTAACCTTCCCGCTCAAGGTAGAGTATCAGTTTGGCTAGGTTGGCAAGGCCACATAACTTTCCGCTGGACAGAGAGGTTATCTTGATCCTTGGTTGTGGTACCTCAGCCTCCTTGTAAATGTTTAAAAGCTCGTTTTTGAGCTGGTACAGGAGGGAGTCAAAATCACACATTGAGGACCTCCTTCACCACTTGTGAATCCTTGAAGGGATACCTAACGCCCTTTATCTCTTGGTAGCTTTCGTGTCCCTTACCTGCTATAACCAACACGTCTCCCTCTCTGCACTCCTTTATGGCAAGCTCTATGGCCATCCTCCTGTCTGGCTCTACTACCACCTTTGTTCTGTCCTCTATACCTGAAAGGATGTCTTCTATTATGTCCATGGGTTCCTCATACCTCGGGTTGTCGGAGGTTAAGAATATCTTATCGGCAAGCTCTTCAGCTACCTTGCCCATGAGGGGTCTTTTACTCCTGTCCCTGTTTCCACCAGCTCCGAAGAGGACCATGAGCCTACCCTTAGCTATAGCCCTGGCCGTAAGCAGAACATTCCTCAAAGCATCTGGCGTGTGAGCGTAATCTACCACCACTAGAAAACCCTTACCCTTGTAAGTCTCAAACCTTCCAGGAACGTACACGTTATTTACACCTTTTTTTATGTCCTCGTAGGAAAGGCCCACGAGGAAACCTACGAGGATACCCAACGAGAGGTTGTAAGCTTGGAAGTTACCCACGAGGTTTGAATAAAACTCGTACCTTCTCCCTTCCCACTCTACTACTAGCCTTGAACCATCGAGCCCTGTATAGAAATCTACTATCCTAAGATCTGCCTTCTTACCGTAGGTGATGAAAGGCCCCTTTCCTTCTTTCAGGATCCTTTGACCATAAGGATCATCCGCGTTTACTATGGCATACCTGTACGGGTATTCGGTGAAAAGTCTTAGCTTTGCTCTAAAGTACTCTTCCATGGTCCCATGGTAGTCAAGATGGTCCTGGGACAGGTTGGTAAATCCTACTATCTCAAAGGTGGTTCCCCACACTCTGTACTGGTCAAGGGCATGAGAAGAAACCTCACAGGATACGGCCTTGGCTCCATCTAAAAGCATCTCGCTTAGAGTTTTATGCCATAGGACAGGATCTGGTGTGGTCCTTCCTTCCTCAAGGTAGACCTTATTACCCAGTCTGTAGTAGAGGGTACCTATAAGACCCGTCTTTATGCCACCTGCGTTCAGTATATGCTCTATAAGGTGTGTACTCGTACTCTTCCCGTTGGTCCCCGTTATACCTATAACCTTTAACTTTTTGGAAGGCTGGCCATAGAAGAGGTCAGAGAGCTCCCCCAGCACCTTGCGTGTGTTTTCTACCTTTATTATCCTGTTAGATTCTAACCCTAGGTCTCTCTCTACAAAGACCCATTTTGCTCCCCTCTGGAGGGCTTCTTGGACAAAGTCATGGCCATCCTTGCTAGTACCCTTTATGGCAACAAATACGTAACCTTCCTGTACTTCCTTTGAATTGGCGGTTATTCCCTTTACACCCTCCAGGAACTTTTGCAGGTTCATTTCTCCGTTATGGTCTCTTCTACCTTTATACCAAAGTGTCTTCCTGCTTCTTCCACGTAACCCAAAACTTCATCCCCTTCCTTTAGCTCAACCACGGACACAGGGCTACCGTCTGGCCTCGTTAGTCTTATGGTCTCTGCGTTCTGCAAGATGGCGCTGACTTTTCTGCCCTCGTACCTCCCTTCCACCAGTAGCATAGGCCTCCTTTCTACCTTGGCCCTACCTACGTAAACTATCCTACCGTTTCCCTTATAGTCGTAAACCATAACCGTGTCACCTGCGCTTAGCTCACAAAGGTACTTGGTCTTACCCGATGGAACTCTTATGTACATGTGTACAGCACCCGCGTTTACCCTGAAGGGCCTTGATGCTACGTAAGGGTTTTCTTCTGTTTCGGCGTGTACCAAAAACATGCCAGCGGATGAATTCCCCACCAACATACCCTCACCACGCGAAAGTATTGATGTAGTGTCCACGCACACCCTGTCCCCGAGCCCTAAGGGTAATATCCTTGTTATCTTTACTACAACCAAGGGCAGCTTCTCCTCTTCCTCTTCTAAAGCTTTCCCAACCCTCTTTATCGTGTTTATATCTTTAGTCTTTAAGACGATACCTTTGACTCCCTTTTCCAATATCTTTATGGCCGTCTTGGCTTCTTCCTCATTCTTCACCACAGCGTAGAGCTCTTCCCGTTGGGCTATTAAGTTCTCCAGCGGTATTATGGTCCAATCGGTAGTTTCCACTATTACTTTTACATTTTGTGGGTACTTGGCAGCTCTCTCTTCGTCCTCCTTTCCTTTTATGAGGACGTAAACCACATCCTGACCAAGCTTTAGATCTCCACCCTCTGGAGAAACCACCTTAACAAGACCTAGCTTTTTGACCTCTTGAACCTTTGCTGGATCCTCTACTATAAGGGTTGTGGCTCCAGATTCCAAAGCGGTGGTGATGAGCTTCTTGTCAAACTCCTCTATCCAGTACCAGAACTCCTTCATAGGTTGAATATTTTAACAGTCCATGTTAAAGGTCTGTTCTACTGTAGAAAATACTTTTCAAAAATTCTATGAGGATAAGATAAGTAAGAGTCACTAACAGAATAAAAAAGTACAGCACCATGGGTAAGGTGTAAACTTCGAGCATGCTTGACAGCGGTGTGAAGGGGATGAGCAGACCAGCGATTACTGTCAAGATGAGTGTAAGCGTTAAGAGCTTTGATGGCCTGCTTTCATAGAATCTCATCTTCGTTCTGAGTATGGCTATAGCGAAAACTTGTGTGGTTAAACTTTCTAAAAACCATGCAGATCTAAAAGTGTGA
This sequence comes from Thermocrinis minervae, assembly GCF_900142435.1. Classification (NCBI taxonomy): domain Bacteria; kingdom Pseudomonadati; phylum Aquificota; class Aquificia; order Aquificales; family Aquificaceae; genus Thermocrinis; species Thermocrinis minervae. Next base: position 719,066 of record NZ_LT670846.1, on the reverse strand, counting down.
GTGTCTACTTTGAACACGTAAAGCAAGGAAAGAAACATTATGTAGTCAAACAGGGAGCTTGCTGGACCAAAGACGTACATAAACTTCTTTATAAAGTTTATATTCCACCTCTTTGGCTGCATTATCCACCCACGGTCTACGTTATCCATAGGAACGCTCAAAAGTGCTATCACAGACAGAAGACCAAGCATGAGGACCTGTTTTGGTAGCATGGGTATGAAGGGTACTATGAGGGAAGCACCAGCCATGGAGAAAACGTTACCAAAGTTAGAACTAGTCTGTACGAAAAGGTACTTCATAGTGTTTATAAAGCTCCTTCTTCCTTCAAGCACAGCCGTCCTTATGGTTATTAGGTCCTCCCTCATTAGTAAAACATCTGCGGTATCTTTTGCTATGTCTACGGCGTTTTCCACGCTTATGGCTATGTCTGCTACGCGCATGGCCGCCACGTCGTTTATGCCATCACCCACATAACCTACTACATGGCCAGCCTTCTTTGTGGCCATTATTACTTCTTCCTTTTGAAGTGGAGTAAGCTCAGCAAAAATGGCCGTAGTCTTTACCTTTCTTATCAAAGCCTCCTCTGATAGTCTTTCTATGTCTTTTCCAGTAAGGATGTCACCCTTTAAAGAAAGGGCTTCCTTTATATGCATGGCCACATGTCTGTTGTCTCCTGTTATTATCTTCAACTCCACACCTACATCCCTCAAACTGTTTATGAGCCTTTTAGCATCGGGCTTTAGAGGATCCTGTAAAAGCAGAAAACCCGTAAAGACCATATCGCTCTCATCCTCGTAAGAAACATCTTCTTTAGACACATACTTATAGGCTATTGCTATCACCTTATAACCTTCTCTGCTGTACTTTTCATACAGCCTTTCTATGCTTTTTTTATGCTTTTCTACATCCACAGAGTTGTCTTCTCCTACCTCTACATGGGAGCATACTTCAAGTACATGATCAAAAGCGCCTTTGGTCACCAGTATGTTCCCCTCTTTGGACTTTAACAGCACAGAAAGCCTCTTCCTGTTAAAGTCGTAAGGAAGTTCATCCAGCTTTTGGTAGTCCTCAATCCTGATGGATTCTGGTCTTGCCTCTTTTATAGCCTCGTCCACAGGATTCCTATAACCCGTCTGAAAGTAAGAGTTAAGATAAGCCAGTTCAAGGACCTTTTTGTATTCCTTTCCATCTACACCTACCCAACCTTGGACCTTCATCTGACCTATGGTGAGCGTGCCCGTCTTGTCACTGCAAAGTACATCCATGCTTCCAAGGTTCTGTATAGCTGTAAGTCTTTTTACCAAAACTCCACGCTTTGCAAGCCTTGATGCACCATAAGAAAGACCAACACTTATAACGGCTGGTAGAAGTGTAGGAGTTATGCCTATACCTAAAGAAAGGGCAAAGAGCAAGGAGTCCAAAATTCCTTTATGCATGAGCGCGTTTACCATGAACACAAAGAGGACCAAGAGGGTAGCCACCTGGAGGAGCATAAAGCCAAAGCTCTTTAGACCTAGTTCAAATGATGTTTCCTCTTTACCGAGCTTTAGCCTCTGCACGAGCTTTCCGTATTCGGTATCCTTACCCGTAGCAAAAACCTGGGCTACTCCAAAACCGCTCATAACATGCGTACCCATGTAAAGCACATCTCCATCCCTCTTCTCTACAGGGAAGGATTCCCCGCTTATCAAAGATTCGTTCACAAACAAGTTTTTTGCCTCTATGAGCTTACAATCCCCGGGTATCATATCACCGGCTGTAAGGATAACCAGATCTCCTGGAACCACTTCCTTAAGCGGGATTTGCACTTCTCTACCGTCTCTGATAACGTTGGTACGTACCTCGGTGACTTCTAAAAGCTTTTCTACGGTTATGTTAGCCTTGAGCTCTTGCCAGAACTCAATGAGACTGCTTACAAGTATTATGAGCATTATGATCGCGGCATCTGTGCTGTCTCCCAAGAAGAAAGACAGACTAGCCACTATCAAAAGTAGTATTAAATAGGGATCTTTGAATTGGTTTAGTATGAGCTTTAGATACTTATACCTTTCTTTTTCCTTTACTGTGTTGTATCCGTGTACCTTTAGTCTTTCCTTTGCTTCACGGCTAGAAAGCCCTTGGTACCCTGAGGTCATCCAAACCTTCCGGTTACGTAATCTTCCGTAAGCTTTTGAGAGGGTTTTGTGAATATTTTTTCAGTAAGGTCAAACTCTATGAGCTTGCCCATGTACATAAAGGCTGTGTAATCGGAAATCCTCGCCGCCTGTTGCATGTTATGCGTGACTATTACTATGGTTATCCTGCTTTTGAGTTTTATCAAAAGCTCTTCTATGCTAGCCGTAGATATGGGGTCAAGGGCTGATGTAGGTTCATCACACAAAAGAACCTCTGGCTCTACAGCTATAGCCCTAGCTATGCACAACCTCTGCTGCTGACCACCAGACAGGGAAAAGGCACTCTGCTTTAGTCTGTCTTTGACCTCATCCCAAAGGGCAGCATCCTTTAGAGCTTGCTCTACTCTGTCCTTTAGCTCCGTTCCCTTTATACCCTTAAGCCTTAGTCCAAAGGCCACGTTGTCAAATATAGACATGGGAAAGGGTGTGGGTTTTTGGAACACCATACCCACCCTGCTTCTTAGCTCTATAAGGTCCACATCCTTCCCGAGTATGTTCTTACCGTCCAGAAGGATTTCACCTTCATACCTTATGTTGGGGTAAAGGTCGTGCATCCTGTTAAAGCACCTAAGGAGCGTCGTCTTTCCACATCCGGAAGGTCCTATTATGGCGGTTATCTTTTTCTCGTAGATGGGCATGTTTATGTTCTCCAGTGCTCTGTTCTTACCGTAGTAGAAATTAAGGTCCTTTACCTGGATCTTTACGTTCATCCTTTACCTCCTTTTAAATATGGAGTCCACTATGCCCGAGAAGATCCTAGAGAAGTCCGTGCGTAGCGTAAGCCTCGCGAGTATGGAGAAGAGTAAAACACCCATTGTTAGTATAAAGCCTGCTGCCCAAGCCTGTTTGTGCCAGTAGTCGTATGGCCCCATCACATAGTTGAATATGTTAACAGTAAGAGAAGCCATAGGCTTGAGTAGGTTGAAACTAAGGTCTGTGTTGTTGAAAGCGGTAAACAGCAAGGGTGCAGTCTCGCCAGATATACGAGCTACCCCCAGAAGGACAGCAGTTATTATGCCCTTCTTGGCTGCCTTCAGAGTTACATGCCATATCATCTGCCACTTGTAGGCACCAAGAGCATAAGCGGCTTCTCTCATCTGTTGAGGTATGAGCCTTAACATCTCATTGGTAGCGACTGCTATGACAGGTACCATGAGCAGAGCCAATGAGACGCTGCCAGCAAGGGCGTTAAAGTGGTGTAAAGGTTTCACTAAGAAGGCATACACAACAGCTCCCATCACTATAGATGGTGTACTTACCATTAGCTCTGTTACGTTTCTGAGTATTTCGACGAGCTTATCTTCCCTGTACTCGGCAAAGTATATACCGGCCATTATACCTATAGGGATGCCTATAAGGGTTGCTATGGAGGTTATGATGAAGTGGCCCACAAAGGCAGGTCTTAACCCACCACCCTCTACACCAGGCGGAGTAGGGTCTTCCAGTATCAGAGAAGGAGTTAGGTAACTTACACCTTCCATAAAAACAGACCCAAGGATCCAAAAGAGCCAAAATAGACCGTAAGCTGCCATAAGTGTGAACAAAAACAGCATGAAAGCGTTCTTGAGCTTTCTTCTTTTCATCCTTCTACCTTATCTCTTACCTATCCTCATATAGAGGACTTTAGAAAGTATCAAGGTGGAAAAGGATATAGCGAACAGAACGAGCGCAAGGTAGTATAGGGAAGAAAGATAGAGGTCTGTGTCTGCTTCTGTAAACTGGTTGGCAAGGGTTACAGTAACGGTTGTAAAACTGTCAAAGAGAGATTTAGGTATCTGAGGTACGTTACCGGCCAAGAAGGTGACCGCCATAGTCTCACCCAAAGCCCTACCAGTAGATAGTATAACACCACCCACTATACCCGATGTTGTGTACGGAATAACTACATGCCTTATGGTTTCCCACTTGGTGGCGCCCAAACCATAAGCAGATTCTTTCATTACGTCTGGCACTAACATAAAAGCTTCCCTTACGACAGATGTGGTAAAGGGCATGATCATTATGGATAGAACGAGGCTCGTGGTGAGTACGTCCAAACCTGTGGGATACCCCGAGAAAAGCTGTCCTATGATGGGTATATTTCCAAAAATCCTCTGAAGGAAAGGTTCTACCTTTTGACTCATGAGAGGTGCGAGTACAAAGAAACCCCACATACCGTAAATAATGGAAGGAATGGCCGCAAGGAGCTCTGTAAGGGTTGACAGGATTCCTGCAAGCTTTCTAGGAGCTAACTCCGTTAAAAATATGGCTATGCCTATGGCTACAGGTGTGGCAAGAAATATGGCTATTAAGGTGCTTATTAGGGTGCCCACTATCATGGTAGCACCGCCAAACTCTTCGGCCACAGGATCCCACTTGGTGTTTGTTAAGAAATTCAAAAAGCCAAACTTCTCTATGGCCAATCTAGATTCATGCAGAAGTACCAAGGACATTGCTATAGGAAAAAGAAGGCCCACAAAGAGGGCCCAGAATTTAAGCTTGTAGCCGAATACAGCGTTCAACAGTTTGTTCATGTTTAGAACACCCCATTCTCCTTCCAGTAATCTTCTATAAGCTTCTTAACTTTTTGAGGCATGGGTATGTAGTTCAAACTTTCTGCCATCCTATCTCCATGATCGTAGATCCATTTGAAGAATTGTACCGCCTTCTTTGACCTCTCGGGTTGGTCCTTAGCCAAGAGTATAAAGGTAGCACCAGCTATGGGGTAGGAATCCTTACCAGGTTGGTCTGTAAGGATTTCGTAAAAATGCTGTTCCTTCTTCCAAGAGGCGTTTGCTGCTGCAGCTTGGAAGGTCTTTATGGAAGGTTCTACAAACATACCAGCCCTGTTTTTTACCCTAGCCATGGGTAAGTTATTCTGCTTTGCGTATATGTACTCTACATACCCTATAGCACCGGTAGTTCTTCTTGTATAGTTAGCAACACCCTCGCTACCTTTAGCTCCTATACCTGCAGGCCAGTTCACAGATGTTCCATAACCTACCTTTCCCTTCCACTCGGGGCACACCTTGGAGAGCCAGTTTGTGAATATCCAAGTAGTTCCAGATCCATCGGACCTATGTACTACCACTATAGGGACGTTGGGAAGTTTTACGTTGGGGTTAAGCTTCTGTATGGATGGATCGTTCCAGCTTTTTATCTCGCCCAGATACATGTGGCATACTGTCTGTCCATCCAGGTTTATGGGCACTCTCACCCCGGGTATGTTGTACGTCAGCACAACTCCACCTATTACTATGGGGAACTGTAAGAGATTATGCTTTTTTAGCTCTTCGGGCTCAAGGGGTGCATCCGATGCTCCAAAGTCCACGGTCCTGTTTATGATCTGTCTAATACCACCACCAGAACCTATGGACTGGTAGTTTACTTTGTTGCCTGTGGCCTTTCCGTATTCATAAGCCCACCTTGATAGTATGGGATATACAAAAGTTGAACCTGCACCGGTTATCTCTACAGCCATAGCCACAGAACCCACTAGCGTCAGGAGAGCTATCGCCTTCTTCATCTGGTTACCTCCTTGTAAAAGTATTGCTATGATAATGCTACTTGGTTTTTGTTAAGGTTACGTTAAGGTCCGAAGCGTCCACATATGGTTTAGGGGTCCATGGCCCTTCCCTAGGTTTAAGGAGTTCTCCACAGCTCCCTGTAGGTAGTCCCTTGCCTTTAAAACAGCCTCCTTTAAGGGTAGCCCCTTTGCTAGGAAAGCGCATATGGCTGCCGAGAGAGTACAGCCAGTTCCATGGGTATTCTTGGTGTTTATGCGTGGCCTTTCTATCATGGTAAACTCCTTCCCGTCGTAGAGTACATCCACCACTACAGAGCCTTCTATGTGCCCACCTTTGAGAAGAACATTCCTGGCACCTAAAGAATGTATACTTATGCAGGCTTCTTTCATGTCTTCCACGTTCTTTATCTCAAAGCCGCAAAGCTCCTGGGCCTCTGGTATGTTGGGTGTTATGATGTAGGCCAGCGGGACTATTTCCTCTATAAGGGTATGCCTGTCGTGGAGCCTTAAAAGTGGGTCTCCTGATTTGGCCCTCATGACTGGGTCTACTACGAGCTTCTCTATTTTGAAATCTCTCACTGCCCTGGCCACCGCCTTTACTGTATGAGCGTTGGAGAGCATGCCTGTCTTTGCCGAGTCAACACCTATGTCTTCACATACTACCCTTATCTGCTCGTAGACTACCTCCGGAGGGAGGTCTACCACGCGGTACACTCCTACAGTATTCTGCACTGTTATGGAGGTTATGGCCGTCATACCATACACACCCAGCACGGTAAAGGTTTTAAGGTCTGCCTGTATACCCGCACCACCAGAACTGTCAGAACCCGCTATGGTTAACGCTCTTGGCACCATCAGAAGAAAAATCCTAACACAAAGTGAATCTTAGACCTGGATGTGTCTCCTGGTACCTTCTTTGTTTTGAAAGCCAGATCAAGCTTTATAGGGGCAAAGGGTGTTATGAACCTTATGCCTGCACCAAAGCCACTTCTAAAGTTCTGAAGTTTGAAGTCCTTGAGGTTGTTCGCTCCCAAACCAGTGTCATAGAAGATGGCACCGTAGAGTACGTTTTTGTAAAGAGGATAGTTTAGTTCTGCTGAAAGGATCAGCTCTTTGGTAGAACCCACAGGGTCGTTCGTATTAGGGTCAAGGGGTCCAGCGTAACCATACTTGTATCCTCTTATGGTAAAGTCACCACCTACGAAGAATCTTTCATCCAAAGGAACCGTCTTATTGCTTCCGTAAGGCTCAACGAAGCCCACGGTACCCCTAAGGGCAAGTATTAGACCTGTATCAAAGATGCTATCCTTTATGAACTGTTGGTGGGAGAGGACCACCTTGTTGAACCTTTCGTTACCACCTAGTACCGGCACGGCCACCGAGTAATCTAAGGTAGTTAGGGCTCCCTTGGTAGGCATAAGGTAATTATCCCTTGTATCTCTCTGGATACCGAAGAGAAGCTTCCTGGACTGTCTTGTACCAGCCTCCTGTTGTATCACAGGCGAGGCGTTTGGGGATATGTTGGAGTATCTTACCCTCTGAACGCTAGTACCCACATAAGCTTTCCAGTACTCGGCAAACTCCCTTGAGAATATAAAGTCCAAGCCAGTCCTTTCTACCGTGTATGTGGTGTAGTCTATGCGCCTGTCATAAAGAGAGCCGGTGAGATCTATGGGTTTGTTTAGGAACCACTTTTTGGTGTAAGAGAGGGAATTGTCCTTGTAGTAAGAACCATAAGATACGGATATGCCTGCTATATCTCCCGTTCCTAAGAAGTTACCCTTACGCACGGATACAAAGCCGGAGAGCTTAGTCACTTGGTTGTAGCCCAGACCTATAGAGAACTGTCCCGTAAATCTTTCTATGAGTCTTACATCGAAATCCCACTTGTTCCTCTCCTTCGGTACAGGTTCTATGCTTACATCCTGGTAGTAACCGAGGTTAAATATACGGGTTTTGGACCTCTCTATCTCCCCTTGGTTTGCCAGCTCTCCTTCCTGAAATCTCAGCTCCCTTCTTACCACATAGTCTCTAGTCTCGTAGTTGCCCTTTATGTGTATCTGATCTACGTAGACGGGTTCTCCCTCGTTTACCTTAAGGGTCACCTCAACCACCTTTTCCCTTGGATCCACCTTTTCATCCTTAGAAACCTCTACGTTAAGGAATCCTATGGAAGAGTACAGATCTTTGGCATTTTGGATTATTTTGTCTATGACTTCACTCCTGTAGAAGTTGCCCTTATTCTTTTTAAGGATGTTTTGAACTATCTCCGAGTAAGAGAAGTAGTTATTGCCTTCAACCTTTAGACTCTTGAGCTTGTACCTTGGTCCTTCCTCTATCTTTATGGTTATGTTACGCTTGGGTCCTTCAGCCTTTACACTGTAGGAAACCTTGGCTTCTAGGAAACCCTCGGACCTGTAAAAGTCCTCTATCTTCTTTATATCCTCCTTCAGAACTTCCTCACTGTAGGGTGGCTTGAACCTAAAGGCAATAAGGCTTGGGGGTTTTGTCTCCATAAGATCAAGCAGTCTACCGCTTCTAAAGGCTTTGTTTCCTATGAAGGTTATGGAGGAGACGTACTCGGGTTCACCTTCCTTGATGTAGTAGACCACCTTGGATGCTCCCTTCTTGGGAACTATCTCGTAGCTTACCTCCACGTTGGGATAACCCTCTTTAAAGTAAGCCTGCTGAATCCTTCTCTTTATAAGCTCAAGCTCTTCTAGGCTTAACACCCTTCCAAGCTTTAGCTTCCTCTGGACCTCTAGCTTCTCCTCAAGAGCAGGAGAGGAGGTAAATCCTTTTGTGAGCTCTTCTACGTCTATCTTTCCCACTTCTGTCTCTATGCCTATCTTTTTCTCCAGATCCTCAGACTTTATCTTTTTGTTTCCAACGAACTCTATCTTGTAGATGACGGGAAGGTCCTTTACCTTGTAGATGAGTTCTACTCTTCCATTTTTTTCCTCTTTATAGACCTCAAGGCTCTCGAAGAAGCCAGTTCTCCAAAGCCTTTCTATGTCCTCACGTACAAGGTCGGGTGAGTATTCAGAACCCACCCTGGACTTTAAAAGCCCCGTTATTACGTCCTCGGGCACGTACCTGTTGCCCTCTATGGTTATCCTGTCTATCACCTGGGAGAAGGAAAAGGTAAACAGAAGAAGACTAAGCAATAACCACATCTCTCTCTCCCTCTTCTATGTAGCCGCATACAAAGGCATCTCCTAGCAGAGACAACACAGTATCCACAACAGTAGGACACAGTACAAACATAAAACCTACACCCATGTTGAACACTCTGAACATCTCCCTTTCCTCTACCTTTCCAAGATCTTTTATCCACTCAAACTCAGGCTTTTTTGGAAGCCTCTTTTTCTCTACAACTGCCCTTTTGTTTTCAGGTAGGACCCTTATCAGGTTCCCACCTATACCACCACCGGTGATGTGAGCCATTGCCTTGGGTATCACACCAGCCTCCAGAAGTGTCTTTACCTCCTTCCAGTATATCCTGGTAGGTATGAGGAGGATCTCCCAAACCTTAGCGTTTAGATCCTCAACGAAGTCTGTGTATGATACTCCCTTGTTCTCTAAAATCTTCCTTATAAGGCTGTAGCCGTTGCTGTGAAAACCGGAGGAGGGTAGTCCTACTATAATGTCCCCAGCCTTTATATCCTTGCCTGTTATGAGTCTTTCTTTTTCACATACACCAACGCAGAAGCCAGCAAGGTCGTAAACTCCATCTGGATAAAAGTCTGGCATTTCTGCAGTCTCTCCACCAACCAGAGGAGTCTCGGCCCTCTTGCATCCCTCCACTATGCCATCTATTACCTGTTTTAGAATATCAAGCTCTATCCTGCCAGTAGCTATGTAGTCCATAAAGCCTATGGGTTTTGCTCCCGAGGTTATAAGGTCGTTGACGTTCATAGCTACGAGATCTATACCCACTGTGTTGTGAACACCTACGCTCTGGGCAACCTTGAGCTTTGTCCCAACACCGTCGCATGACATCATGATGACGGGTTCCTTATATCCCTGCAGTTCCACACCACTGGAAAAGCTTCCAAAAAGAAGAGTAGAAAAATCCTTTGCCTTTTTCTTTATGTACTCTACAAACTCATCAGCTCTCTGCAAACTGACACCAGCTTTTTCGTAGGTCCATCCTTCAGCCATTTAGCACAAACTCCTCCAACACGCTGTAAATGGGTCCTACACTAGTCAAGGAACTTTTTATCACAGCTATGCTGTTTATAGTATCCTCGCAGAAAGAGGTCCTTTCGTACCTCCTCAAGAGGTCCTTAAGACCCTTCCTGTTAAACTCCTTTATCCTACATACGGTTACGTGTGGATAAAAAGGCTTGCCGTCTCTCCTGATGCCAGCTGAAAGGTTTGCCCTCTCAACAGCCTTGGCCAAAGCTTTAAGTTTGTCATGACCCTGATCTACACCTATCCACAGAACCCTAGCCCTGTCCAAGTCTGGGAAGACACCCAGGGACCTGTACCTGACCTCTATGGGAGGAAATCTCCTTGAGACGTCCTGCACAGCCTTTATTATACTCATAACTTTTTTCTCATCCACCTCGCCAATAAACTGTAAGGTAATATGTAGGTTTTGGGGCTCTACCCATTTACCCTTGATTATATCCTCAGCCTCTTCCTGCAGCTTCTCAATGTGCTCTTGAAGCTTGTTTGTTACGAAGGTACCTACAAACAGTCTAACCATGTACCTTTAGCATTATAGCATTAAGGACACGGTTGTTAAATTTATGATAAAATTAAAATAGAAATCCTCTCGCATGGTACACCTCCTTCGGGGCTTGGCCCCTCTTTTTTCTTACAAGCTTGTTAATTTATCGTTAAAATATGGTAAAATTTAGGCAGGGGGTTAACATGAGGAGCGTAGTGTTGTTTACAGCCATCTTTAGTGTAGCCTTTGCTCAGGAGCTTCTCTTAGAAGAGATAAGGGTTAAAGCCCAAAGGGAGCCCTTCACTGACTCGCTGGAGATAAGGGAGGTAAGAGAGAGCTCTGCAAAGGATCTGGGTGAAGCCCTTCAGAAGATTCCAGGACTCTACTTTCTGCGCAAGGGTCCTATAGCCAACGAGATAGTGCTAAGGGGCTTCAGAAGGGACAACATACGCATAGACCTAGACGGTGTCTACATCTATGGTGCGTGCCCCAACAGAATGGACCCACCTGAAGCACACGTAGACTTTTCCGAGGTTCAAAAGGTTGAGGTGGTAAAGGGCCCTTACGATGTAAGACATGCTGGAGCGATGGCTGGAACAGTGGTAGTAGAGCTAAAAAGACCTAAGCCGGGCTTCCACATGAACCTTAACCTCTCGGCAGGATCTTTCAGCTTTTTCAACCCATCGGGCAGTATATCCTACGCGGATGACAAGTTCTTTGGGCTGGCAGGCTTTTCTTACAGATATTCAAAGCCTTATAAGGATGGGGATGGTAAGAGGATAACCGAGTATGCAAACTACAAAGCCGACGCCATAAACTCTACAGCCTTTAACATAAGGACAGGTTGGCTAAGGTTTGGGTTCTCACCCATAGAAGGGCACCAACTGGAGGTCTCCTACACAAAACAGAAGATGGATCATGTTCTTTATCCTGCTCTTATGATGGATGCCGTGTACGACAACGCAAATAGGTTTGGTCTAAAGTACAAGGTAAAAGATTTACTGAACTTAGAGCTCTATTACTCAGACGTGGATCATTGGATGGACTCAAGGTACAGGATCTCACCCTACATGGCAACGGATGCCAAGACCAAGGCTTACGGTGGAAGGTTAGAAGGAAACTGGAAAGGTCTCCTTATGGGATTTGAAGCATACTACAGAAACTGGGACGCTATCAACTACATGATGAACATGTCCCAGAACGTAATACCGGACGTGGATGTAAAGAGCTTTGGAGTTTACGGACAGTACACAAAGGATGTAGGGCAAAATCTTAAGCTGACGGCAGGCCTCAGGCTTGACACCACCAAAACCGAGGCGGACAGCTCCAAAGCCAACACAAACCTCTACTTTGACTACCATGGTACAAGGAGCACCTCCAAGACGGACGTATACCCATCCGGAAACATCCAGCTGACCTACAAGCCGGCCAAAGACCTTGAGATCTTTATGGGCTTAGGTCATGCTGTGAGGGTACCAGATCCTCAGGAAAGGTACTTTGCCTTTAAAAGGATGTCCGGTTGGGATTGGGTAGGAAACCCAGAGCTAAAGCCCTCCAGAAACACGCAGCTGGACCTAGGACTCAGACACTCAACACCCAGAAACCTCTTTAAGGCAAACCTCTACTACAGCTACGTGATGGACTACATAACCCTTTACAAGCAAAACAAGATAAACAACACCTCAGGGAGCATGAACAACCAGGCTATGTCCTACGCCAACGTGAACGCACGGTTCTTTGGCTTTGAGTTGGAAGATAGGCTCTCTCTGACAGATACCCTTTTTGTACTTGCCTCCGCCGCTTACGTAGACGCAAGAAAGGATACAAAACCTAACAAGAACATAAAAGACAAGGATGTAGCCGAGATTCCTCCTCTGAACGGAAGAGTGGCTCTAAGGTACGACACTGGTCTGTACTTTGGAGAGCTTGAGATGGTGGCTTTCGCAACACAGTACAAGGTAGACTCGGACGTGAACGAGCAAAGAACATCAGGCTACGCCGTGCTGAACCTCAAGGCTGGTGTAAACTACAAGGGTCTTACTGTAAACGCAGGTGTGGACAACTTACTTGACAAAAAGTATTACTCTTACCTGTCTTACGTGAGGAATCCCTTCTCCACTGGTGTTAAGGTGCCTGAACCTGGAAGGACCTTCTACCTTTCTGCCTCTTACAGCTTCTAAGCCATAGCCAGGGGGCTCTTGCCCCTTACCTTTTCCTTATTGCTTCCAACAGGCTCTTCTCTAGGAAGCTTACCATATAGTTAAACTTTCTGTCTGTCCTCATCCTCTCTTCTACCTTTTTGACGGCGTATATGGCAGTGGTGTGGTCCTTCTTTCCAAAGTACCTGCTTATCTCCACGTAGGAGCAGTTTATCACCTTCTTGGCAAGGTACATGCTTACTTGCCTGGCGTTTTGAATCTTCTTCTCCCTTGAGTCCTTCAAAAGCTCTGAGGGCTTTAGTCCAAAGCTCTTGGCTACAAAGGATACTACAAAATCCAGGTCCACATTCCTCTTTTCCTTAGCGCTCTGAAGGGTTTTTTCAACCCCAACCACCTTCAGTGTCTTAATAGCACCCTCTATCTCCCTTACGTTGTAGCCCGTGTTCTCAAAGATGTAGTTTACTACCTTCTCGTCTATAGGAAGTCCCATGAGAGCAAGCTTTTGCCTTATTATGGATAGCTTGGTCTTATCGTCAAGGCCTACCTGTAGGACGAGTCCACTCTCAAACCTGCTTATGAGCCTGTCAGGTATGTCTTTAAGGTCTTTAGGATGTCTGTCGCTGACGAGGACTATCTGCTTGTCCTGGGCCATCATCTTCTCGGATATCCTGAAGAGCTCTACCTGTGTCCTTTCCTTGCCAGCCAAAAACTGTATGTCGTCCAGTAGGAGTATGTCTAGGTTCGTGTACTTTTCTCTGAAGGCTTCTATGTTATCCGCCTTCAAGAACTTCACCATCTCGTCTGAGAAATCGTTAGCTGAGGTATAGGCTACCTTGTAACCTTTAGAGGCTGCTAGGTTACCTATGGCATGCAGGAGGTGCGTCTTTCCTAGACCTACACCACCGTATATAAACAGAGGGTTGAAGGCTGTACCAGGGTTTTGTGCTACTTCAAGACAGACCTTGTACACAAGCTCGTTTGAAGGCCCCACCACATAGTTGTCAAAGGTGTACTTGTCTACCACATGGTAGGCTATGCCTTTCTTATGCTTCTCTTCAAAGACTACTTCAAGCCTTTTTGGAAAGCCTATGAGCCTTGTCCTTATGTAGTTTTCTGCCCAAGCCTTGTATTCCTCAGAAGGAGCCCTCAACACTACATGATCCTGGTACTCTTCTATCACGAACTTTTGGAATATGGACAGGGCCAGCCTGTCTAACCTCTCTATGAGCTTTAGGAACTTTATACCCTCTTGCATCTTTTACCTATTTAAACCTGTCTTCCTTGTAAAAGGTAAAACTTCATACGTTACCCTCATGGCCTCCTCATGGTGTGTCCTATAACCTAAGGTAAGGACAAAGTTTTATCCAAAGAGGGTGAGAAACCTCTCCTCAGGTATACGAGGAAGCCCGAGGACCTTCACGTTGTGCAAGAGGTGTTCTTTTTTGCTCATACCTACGAGAGCAGTCCCAACACCTGGCGTGTTTATCACGAATGCAAGGGCTGTGAGCACGTCGTCATCGGTACCGAAGAATTCCTTTAGCTTGTGTGGTACCCTTCCTATCACGTTCCCCTGGTATATGCTGGCACTCGTGTAGATGTAAAGGCCAAGCTCTTTACAAGCTTCTATTGTGGAGAGCTTCTTCCCATTTACCTCCTGGTTTTTGAGTGTAAAGGCCTCCGGCATGCCTAGGTTGTATGGAAGCTGTATAAACCTAAGGTGATGATCTTCACCTGCTACCTCCCTAGCTATAGAAAGGATCTGGCTTAGGTCAAGGTATATCCTTGAGGAAGGGCTAACTCTAAAGCCGCTCCAAGTGGCAAGTCCGTAGTACTTTAGCCTTCCTTCCTTTACCTTATGTTCCAAGAGTTCAAAACACTCCCTTAGCTTCCTGTAGAAAGTCTCTCTTGGGAAGAAGTTGAGTTGCTCCTCAGGGTTGTGTAGAAAGTATACGTCTATGTAATCCGTCCTGAGGTTTTCCAAGCTTTTGTTAAAGCACCAGTCTATAAAGCTAGCTCCCAGGTAGTGTCCCTGGGGGGTCATCTCCTCAAGCTTTATAATACCAGTGTTTACAAAGTTCTCGTAGAAGTAATCCTTTGGGTCTTGGCCAAGGTCGTAGTCGTAGGGTACGTATCCACCTTTTGTGGATAGGAAAACCTTTTCTCTTCCTACCTCTTGTAACACCTGGCCTATATCCCTCTCGCTCTTCATGTACCTGTAGACTATGGCCGTGTCCACCACGTTTATGCCAAGCCTTATGCCTTCCCTTATAACCTCTTTGTAGCCTTCGCTAGTCTTCTGGTCTAGCTCACCCAAGTAAGTCCCAATGCCTAACTTAGACAGGTTCATCCCAAAAACTCCTCCAGAAGTTTTTCAAAGCTCTTCTTTGTCTTCGAAAGGTAGTTTATTACATACTTTCCGATCACATCAAACTCCACGTTTACATAGTCTCCTACCTTCCTGACCTTCAGATTGGTGTTGTGGTAGGTGTGAGGTATGACGTTTATGCTTACTGTGTTGCCCCTTATGTAGTTTACCGTCAAGCTTATACCATCTATACCTATAGATCCCTTCTCCACAACATACAGGGTGTCTGGTAACTCCACTTCGAGTGTCCAGTGTTCGCCTAGCTTATCCAGCCTGGTTATCCTTCCCATACAGTCCACATGTCCCTGTAGTATGTGCCCACCCAGGCGATCATCCGCCCTCAAAGCTCTCTCTAGGTTGACAAGGTCTCCCTTCTTCAAAAGCCTTAGGTTGCTCCTGCTTAGGGTTTCCGGAGACAGGTCAAAGGTCATTAGCCCATCCCTACCTTCCACAAGGGTAAGGCAAACTCCGTTAACCGCCACACTTTCCCCTAGCTTAAGGTCCTCAAAGGAAGAGCTTACCACAAGCCTACCACCTGAGGATGATACCCTAAGGTCTTGGACTTTCCCTACCTCCTGCACAAGACCCGTAAACATCAGAGCTCTACCCTATTGGCATCGAATACAGGACCTTCGTAACATACCCTCACGTAAGAACCATTTCTTTCCTTTACCACACATCCCAGGCACACACCCCAACCACATGCCATGCGTGACTCTAAAGAGAGATATATTCTGTAGCCTTCTATCCTCTGAAGTGCTTTGAGCATGGCTTTAGGACCGCATGCATGTACTATCCACGAGCTGTCAAAGTCTTTTAGCACTTCCACCACCTTCCCCTTCCTGCCTAAACTTCCGTCTTCAGTGAAAAGCTCGTATTCAAAACCTTCTTCCTTTAGCCACTCTTCCATGCCGAGGTGTTCCTTTGTCCTACCACCGTAGGCTATAAAAACCCTCTTGCCCTCAGACCTTAGCTCCTTGGCAAGCAAGGTAAGACCTGCAAGACCCACACCACCACCTATGAGAAGATGCTTTTCTCCATCCTTGTTGAAAAGGCCCTTCCCAAGAGGCCCAAAGACTTCAAGGCTTTCCCCTTCCCTTACTTGAGAAAGAAGGTAAGTACCACGCCCGTACACATCGTAGAAGATGAGAAGTCTGTCTTCTCTCAAGTCAGCCACTGCAAAAGCTCTTCTTCCCATAGGATCAAGGCTTTTGGAAACCTTTAGCATCAAAAACTGCCCTGCCTTAGGCGTTTCCATGCCAGGACAGGAAAGTTCCAAAAGGTAGAGCCTACCAGAAATGTGTCGATTCTTTAGCACCCTACACGTATGGTCCTTCATACTCTATTTCTCCTTAAAAGTTCATCACCCAACAGATTAAAGGCAAGCACCAGGAGGAAGATAGCTACACCTGGAGAAAGAAGCCAAGGGTAGTTAGTAAGGACCGTGATATTCTTAGCGTAAGCTAGCATGTTGCCCCAGCTTGGAAAAGGTTCCTGTACACCAAGGCCCAAGAAGCTCAAGGAAGACTCAGCCAGTACGTAGGCAGGAAAGGACAGGGTAGCCGATACTATAAGGTAATAATAAGTGTTGGGAAGTATATGCTTTACTATTATTCTCAAGTGGCCAGCTCCATAAGTCTTGGCAGCAAGAACAAACTCCTTCTCCCTGATAGACAGAGCCATACCCCTTACCACCCTGGCTATACTTGCCCATCCCAAGAAGGAGATTATGAAGATGACCATCAAGAACACCTCAAAGCTCTCCATGGTTATGGGAAAGATGGACCTAAGGGCCAGCATAAGGTAAAAGGTGGGTATGGCCAATAGCACCTCCACCAGCCTCATTATAAAGGCATCTACCTTGCCACCCATGTACCCAGAAAAACCACCCACCAAAGCACCCACCGTAAAGGTCACGAGCACACCCATAAAACCTACAGACAAGGGAACTCTTGCACCGTAGACTATCCTTGAGAATACATCCCTTCCCAGCTGATCAGTTCCAAGCAAGTACACATGACAAGGTTCTCTTGTACTCAAAAGCTTAAAGCCGTAAGTAGTGTGAGTAAAAAACTCAAGCCTGCACGAGACGCTAACATCCTCTTCGTATACCTTAAAGATAGGATCCTTTAGCCTGTATAGGTTTACGTAAGGGAAAGTAAGGCTACCGTCCTTGAAGATATGTACTCGCGTTGGTGGATGGTAAGGAGCTTTACGGTTTTGAAGGTCATAAGGGTAGGGTGCTATGAAAGGGGCAAAGAGGGCCATAAGCAGGAATATGGTTATTATGGTCAGAGAAAACTTCATCCTTTAGGTCTGAAAGCTTTTACCTTAGACTCGTCAGTGGTTATGTAAGGTCCACCTATGAGATCTATGCAGTAGGGAATGGCTGGAAAGACAGCGTCAAGGCACACCCTTATGGACTGGGGTTTTCCAGGAAGGTTAACGATGAGGGTTTTGTTCCTTATGCCAGCCGTCTGCCTTGAGAGTATAGCAGTGGGGACCTGCTTTAAAGACACGGCGCGCATAAGTTCTCCAAAGCCTGGAAGCATCTTTTGACATACGGCCTCGGTAGCCTCCGGTGTAACATCTCTAGGAGCAGGACCAGTACCACCCGTGGTAAGTATAAGGCAACATCCTTCTACATCTGCCATATGTATGAGAGCACCCTCTATAAGATCTCTCTCGTCCGGTACAACACGGTAGACCACTTCAAAAGGGCTTGTGATGACCTCATTGAGGTACTCTATGATAGCTTTGCCGCTTATGTCCTCATACTCTCCCCTGCTGGCTCTATCAGAAACAGTAAGGACGCCTATCTTTGCCTTTTCCATGTAAGATAGTATACTATGCTATCTTTTGCACTCCATACAGACCTCTATGAGCTCACCATGGCCCAGGTGTACTTCAAGGAGAAGAAATTTGGAAAGGCCGTCTTTAGCCTCTTTGTAAGAAAGCTACCTCCAAACAGGAACTTCTTAGTCTCGTGTGGCCTTGAAACTTTAGTGGAAAGGATACAGAACTTTAGGTTTACAGACAGAGAGCTCAAGTACCTCAAGAGTCTTGGTATCTTTGAAGAAGACTTTCTGGACTACCTCGAAAGCTTTTCCTTCAGCGGTGATCTGTACGCCATAGAAGAAGGGAGGGTCGTTTTCCAAAACGAACCCATGGTACAGATAGAAGCTCCCCTGATAGAAGCTCAGATGTTGGAAACCCTAGTTATTAACACAATACACTTTCAAACTCTAATAGCTTCCAAGGCTGTAAGATCCTTTCTAGTAAGCCAAGGCAAACAACTCATAGACTTTGGCCTGAGAAGGGCCCATGGTCTTGAGGCAGGTCTCTATGCTGCCAGGGCTTCCTACGTAGCCGGTTTTGCAGGAACTTCCAACCTTGAAGCAGGTTTAAGGTTTGGCATACCAGTGTTTGGTACCATGGCCCATTCTTTTGTGATGATATACGAGGAAGAGGAAGAAGCATTCAGAGCCTTTGCCAAGGTATACCCAGAAAGAACCATACTCCTCATAGATACCTACGACACTATAGAAGGAGCCAAAAAGGCCATAAAACTCATGAAGGAAGGCTACAGGGTAGTAGGAGTGAGGATAGACAGCGGAGACCTAAAAACCCTTTCAAAAGAGGTTAGAAGGCTCTTTGACCAAGAAGGCTTTAACCACGTTAAGATAGTAGTAAGCGGCGGACTGGATGAGTATGACATCCAAGACCTTTTATCCTCTGGGTGCCCCATAGATGCCTTTGGAGTAGGGACCAAGTTCATAACATCCTCCGACAGCCCATATCTAGACATAGCTTACAAGCTAGTAGAGTACGAGGGCAAACCCAAGTACAAAACAAGCCCAGGCAAAGCTACATTCCCCTACAAAAGACAGGTAATAAGGGAGTACGAAGGTAGTCTCATCAAAAAGGACCTAGTAGTAAGGTACAAGGAAGGTGGCCTGGTTAAAAAAATCATGGAGAAAGGAAAGCTCGTAGAATCTTTGCCATCCTTGGAAAAGATAAAACAGACGCTTATGGAGGATCTCAAAAGTCTACCTGACGAGCTAAAAGGCCTACAGAAAGCCCACTTCACCGTAGAGATAATAGACTAAAATATGGAAAGGTTTTTAGGCAAGAAAATCTATGGACAGAAGGTAGCCATAGAAGGTCAAGAGCTGAAGCACCTAAAGGTAAAAAGGATAAAGGCAGGAGAACTCCTGGAAGTTTTAACACAAGAGGGTTGGTTTTTATGCAAGTTCGAGGGTTTTCAAAAAGATTTAGGCATATGTCAAATAGTAGAGAGGATAGAATACACACCGAGGTTTCCCACCATAACCCTCTACCAGTGCACACCTGTACACCTAAAGACCATGGAGGATGTTATAGTAGGAGTAAGCCAGGCAGGAGCGCACAGGCTAGTGCCCGTCATATCCGAAAGGAGCTTCAGGGACAAGAAAACCATACTGGAAAAACTACCAAGATGGGAAAAGCTATCGCTCGAGTCCCTAAAGCAGTGCGGCAGGAGGGAGCCTCTTATAGTAGACCATCCGGTGGAGCTTTCCAAGCTTGAGACCACCTCAGACTTAAACCTAGTTCTTGATAACTACCAGGAAGGTTTAAAGATCAAGGATCTAAGGCTTGAAGGTGTAAAAAGTATAAGCCTGGTGGTAGGTCCAGAGGGTGGCTTTTCCAGCAAAGAAGTCCAGATGCTCAAAGACAAGGGTTTTATAGCCCTCAGGTTGGAGCCTTACACCTACCGCCTCGAGGCAGCTTCCTTAGTGGCCGTAGCTATACTTACAAACCTAGTATAATTATTAAGGGGGTTGTATGGCATCTGACCTGACCTTCTTTGTAAACGAAGAAGGTGAAACGCTAAAAGACAGGTTCATAAAGCTCATAAAAGATTGCAGAAGCTTTGATTGCATCACAGGTTACTTTCACATAACAGGCTTTCATGCTATTTACAAAGCCCTAGAAAACGCAGAGAAAATAAGGATCCTTATAGGGATGGGGACAACGCCCGAAGTAAGCAAATATATCATAGAAGCTTACTCTATCAAAGATGTAGAGGAGGATGTTAAGACCCGTATAAAGGATGAAATGGACAACTCTGAGGACAGTTTAGAAGTTGAGGAAGGAGTTCGAAAGTTTATTGAGTGGATAAGACAAAATAAGCTTGAGATAAAAGCTTATCCATCCCGTAGACTTCATGCAAAAGTGTACATATTCACCTTTAAAGAAGGGGATAGAGATGTAGGAAGGGTTATCACAGGATCAAGCAATTTCACTCAATCTGGACTTACAGACAACCTTGAGTTCAACGTGGAGTTAAAAAACAGAGCTGATTATGAATTTGCAAAACGTAAGTTTGAAGAGTTGTGGGAACAAGCCATTGACATCACTGAAGTGTTCACTAAAACAATCAGTGAAGAAACCTGGCTGAAAGAAGATATCACCCCTTATGAACTATACCTTAAGTTCCTGTACGAGTATTTTAAGGATGAGCTTTCTTTATCTGATGAGGTTTTCCTACAGTATTTACCTGAAGGTTTTAAAGAATTCGAATACCAAAAACAAGCAGTTTTAAACGCCAAAAAAATACTAGAAGAGTACGGTGGTGTTTTCCTTTCCGATGTGGTAGGGCTTGGTAAAACTTACATGGCAGCAATGCTCGTAAAACAGCTTGATGGTAGAACACTTGTCATAGCTCCACCTGCGCTTATTGACAAAAATAATCCAGGTTCATGGCCTAATGTTTTTTCCGATTTTCGTATCCCAGCTGACTTTGTATCAATTGGTAAGCTAGATGAGGCAGTAGAGTCAATAAAGAAAAGAGAATATAAAAATATCATCGTAGACGAAGCTCATCGCTTCAGGAATGAAACAACCGTTAGTTATGAAAAAATTTCTGAAGTCTGCCGCGGAAAAAGAGTAATCTTGATATCTGCAACTCCTTATAATAACTCACCAAGAGATATTCTAGCACAGATTAAACTATTTCAAAGCCCAAAAAACAGTACTATACCAGGTGTTAGAGACCTTGAGAAATTTTTCAAGAAGCTTGAAGAGAGATTAAAAAAAGTTGATCGCCAAAAAGACTATGAGCAATATCTGAAAACAGTAAGAGAAAACGCCAAGGAAATCCGAGATAAGGTTTTGAAATATATAATGGTTAGAAGGACAAGATCGGAGATTGCAAAATATTTTGCAGAGGATTTAGAGAAAAACAATATTAAATTTCCAGAAGTTGAAGACCCAAAGCCCTTTTATTACCAGTTAAACGATGATGAAGACAGGATATTTATGGAGACCGTAAGGTTAATAACCCAGGAGTTTAGGTATGCACGTTATATGCCATTACTTTATCTAAAGAAGTCCATCACTCGACTGGAAGAACAATCGCAAAAAAACATGGGCAGTTTTATGAAGGTACTTCTCGTAAAACGTCTTGAAAGCAGCTTTTATGCATTCAGAAAAAGCGTGGACAGGTTTATTCGCTCCTACGAAATGTTTATTAAAGAATACGAGAACGGAAATGTCTACATAAGTAAAGACATTAGCATACATAAGATAATTGAATATTTGGAAGAAGGTGATGATGAAAAAATCCAGGAACTTATTGATAAAGGGAAAGTAAAAAAATACAATAGTGAAGATTTTAAACCCGAGTTTAAAGAAGATCTAGAAAAAGACTTAGGGATTTTAAAAAAGATAAAGTCTATGTGGGAATCTATAAATAGGGATCCAAAGCTTGAAAAATTGCTATACGAATTAGAAAATAACCCAATCCTCAAGAACAAGAAAATAATAATCTTTACGGAGTCTAAAGAAACAGCTGATTACTTGGCTGAGAAGATAAACGAAAAGTTTGGTCGAACTGCTCTCCTGTTTCATAGTGGTATGTCTGAAAAGGTAAAGAATGAGATCATAGAAAACTTTGATGCAAGAGCAAAAGATAAGAAGGATGATTATAAAATACTTGTTACGACAGACATTCTTTCTGAGGGTGTAAACCTTCATAGGTCAAACATCGTGATAAACTACGATATACCTTGGAATCCAACAAGATTAATGCAAAGGGTAGGAAGGGTTAACAGAATAGGCACAGAGTTTGATAAGATTTATGTTTTCAACTTTTTCCCAACAATACAAGCAGACTCTGAAATTGAGCTTACAAAAATTGCTCGTTCAAAGATAGAAGCCTTTTTAACGTTACTGGGTAGCGATAGCGCAATCTTAACCGAAGGAGAACCTGTTTCTTCTCATGAACTGTTTGATAAACTGCTTTCGAAGAAAACACTCATGGAAGATGAAGAGGAGGAAGAAAGTGAACTGAAGTATTTGAGGATTATTGAAAAAATCCGTGATGAAAACCCTAAGCTCTTTAAAAAAATACAGAATCTTCCTAAAAAAGCTCGTTCTGCAAAAATAATCCCTCAATCCTTAAGGGATATTGCTCCTCCTAACTCGCTAATCACTTTCTTCAGAAAAGGTAAGCTAATGAAATTCTTTATCTCAGACAGAGAAAAAGAGACAGCCATAGAGCTTGATTTCTTGACAGCCGCAAAGATTCTCGAAAGCACGCAGGATGAGAAAAGAGCAAAATTATCCCTTGAGGATTATTATAAACTCCTTAATAAAAATAGAAATGCGTTCTCTAATGCAACTGCAGAAGAAAACAGTGAACCTCACGGACATGGTGGTTCTGACATTTATGCCAAACTTTTAAAAATCCTAAAAGCAATACAGAGAAACAGTGAACAAATTCCTAAAGAGGATAAAAAGTTCCTGAACATAATCATAAAGCGGCTAGAAGAAAGAGTCCTACCAAAACGAATAGTAAAGGAAATTCTAAAAGAATTAGAGAAACTTGGAAAAGGAATACAGGATCCATTAAAAGTAATAGATGTATTAAAAAGAAAAGTGCCGGCCACATTTCTTAATGACCACCATGCAAAAACTTCTGCTAAAATAAAAGAAAACGAAGAGGTTGTACTCTCGCTTTATCTAGTGAGGGAAGAAGATGGATAAAGAGCAGGCTAAGAAGATCGTAAGAGAAACATTTGAAAAGCCTTTTGATAGGGACAGGTACGTCAGGTTTCTTAAGAATTTATTGAAATCCTTTGAGGATAAACCCTTTGTCTACCAGGGTAACTATATTCCCGATCCCTTTAAACAGTACATAAAATCACTAGAAAGAATCGGTAAATATGTCAACTATGATAAAGAGCAAGAAAAAGAAGAAAAGATTGATCTACTGATAGTCACTCTAAAAAAGGAAACTTCCCTTGAAAGAGCCAGAACAGTGCAAAGGAACTTTGTTGCTTGGTACTTAAAAGGAAGTAGGGGCGGAGAGTTTAAGGATGCAGCACTAGTAGCTTTTGTATCTCCTAATAGTGAAGATTGGAGGTTTTCTCTTGTTAAGCTGGATTATCGTTTTGAAGGAACAAAGGTTAAAGAAGAGCTTACACCTGCAAAAAGGTTTTCCTTCCTGGTTGGCAAGAATGAAAAGAGTCATACAGCACAGAGCAGGTTTGTCCCACTGCTTGAAAAGGATACTCTCATAACCTTGAAGGATTTAGAGGAAGCATTCAGCGTTGAAAGGGTCACGGAGGAGTTCTTTGAGAAATACAGGGATCTATTTATAAGAACAAAAGAAAAACTTGAGGAGCTTAAAGAAAAAGATCCAAGGGTAAAGCAAGAATTTGAAAGCAAAAATATAGACACTGTTGACTTTGCGAAGAAGCTTTTGGGTCAGATTACATTTTTATACTTTTTGCAGAAGAAGGGGTGGTTTGGAGTTAAAAAGGGAGAAGATTGGGGAACAGGACCAAAGGATTTTATAAGGAGGCTGTTTAACAGAGAGTATGGTGATTATGATAATTTCTTCAATGATATTCTTGAACCACTTTTTTATGAGGCACTAAGAACTGATAGAAGTGCAGATGACCATTACTACAGCAGGTTTAACTGCAGAATTCCATTTTTAAACGGTGGTTTATTCGATCCAATAAATAACTATGATTGGGTAAACGTTGATATCCTTCTTCCTAATGAGCTTTTCTCAAACAAAAACAAAACAAAGGAAGGAGATATAGGAGACGGAATACTTGATGTGTTTGATAGGTATAACTTTACTGTGAATGAAGAGGAGCCGCTTGATAAAGAGGTTGCCCTTGATCCAGAACTGCTTGGAAAAATCTATGAAAAACTAAACGCTATAAGATCTGATAACTTTGATGAATACGTGAAGGTTTTAAAGTCTGGTAAGAAAGGAGATGAAACAAAGTTTAACAAAGAGTATGGTGTCTACTACACACCAAGGGAAATAGTCCACTACATGTGTCAGCAAAGTTTGGTTTATTACCTAGAGAGTGAGCTAAGCTCAAGGCTTCCCAACAAGCCCGAAAACCTCAGAGATGAGATTGAAAAGTTTGTAAAAATGGCAGATTCTATCCAAGAAATAGAGCAAACAGCCATTGAAAAACAAGACTTAATTGAAAAAGGGCAAATAAAATCTACAAAATATGAAAGTCAGATACCACAAGTTATAAGAGATAATGCTGAGCTTATTGATGATCTGTTAGCTAATGTAAAAGTTTGTGATCCTGCAGTTGGTTCAGGTGCATTTCCAATAGGTATGTTGCACGAGATTGTAAAGTTAAGGCAATTGCTTTCTGTATACACTGGAAAAGAAATTAAGACATACGATCTAAAAAGACACTGTATTGAAAACTCTCTTTATGGTGTTGATATAGATCCTGGTGCAGTTGAGGTATGTAAATTGAGATTTTGGCTTTCTCTGATTGTAGATGAGGAAGATTTTCATACTATAAAGCCACTTCCAAACCTTGATTATAAGGTAGTTGTTGGAAATTCTCTTCTGGGAATTGAAAAGAATTTATTTAATAGTAAGGATCTTTTGGAACTTGAACATTTAAAACGTCAATATTTCAATGAGACACATCCGATTAAAAAACGAGAATTAAGGGAAGAAATTGATGGTTTAATCCATAAGATAACAAACGGACATAAGGAGTTTGATTTTAAGGTTTACTTCTCAGAAGTGTTCCACGAAGAAAATGGTAAAAAGGGTTTTGACATAGTAATAGGAAATCCACCGTATGTCAGGCATAAAAGGATAAAAGAACTTAAACCACTATTACAAAAGGCAAAATATAAAATTTACGACTCTACAGCTGACCTATACACTTACTTCTATGAAAAGGGATTGGAGATCTTAAAACCCAACGGAATTCTCTGTTTTATAACAAGCAATAAGTGGATGAGAGCAAAATATGGAGAAAAATTAAGGAAGTTTTTAAAACAGGAAACGGAGGTTTTGAAGATCATCGATTTTAGTGGCTATAGGGTGTTTGAGCAGACCGTTGATACGAACATAATCCTGGTTAGGAAAAAAGCTAGCCCTGGAACTCCTACAGGCATGGTAGAATTTGTTAACGTCAGATCGTTACCGCCAGGTGAAGATGTAATCTCATACATTGAAAATAACTACAACTTCATTCCGCAAGAAAAACTTGATGATAAATGCTGGACTCTTGAAGATGAAGAAGTTTTAAGACTAAAAGAAAAAATAGAACGTGTTGGAAAACCACTAAAAGAATGGGATGTAAAAATTTATATAGGGATTGTAACAGGCTACAACGAGGCATTTATAATTGACACAGAAACCAGGAATAGGATATTAGCTAACTGTAGAACAGAAGAAGAGAGAAAAAGAACAGAAGAAATAATAAAACCTGTTTTAAGAGGTAGGGATATTGGAAAGTATTACTATAAATGGGCGGGGTTGTGGGTTATTTTTATTCCTTGGCATTTTCCTTTGCATGATGACTCATCAATTCAGGGAGCAAGCATAAGGGCAGAGCAAGAATTTAAAAAGCAATATCCAAGTATTTATAATCACCTTTTACAATTTAAAGATACACTGTTAAAAAGAAAAAAAGAAGAAACAGGTATCAGATATGAATGGTATGCCCTACAGCGATGTGCCGCAACTTACTACCCCGAATTTGAAAAAGAAAAAATTGTGTGGCAACATGTAAGTGGAAGATACAATTTCGCATATATTCCACCAGGTTTATATCTAACGAATGCTTTATTTATGATTACTGGGGAAACGTCTATTTTGAAATATCTTATTGGAATTTTAAACAGTAAATTCGCTGATTATCTTTTACTGTTATTTACCAATCTGTCAACTCTCGGAAAATATGCTTATGGAGCAAAAGATAAAATAGAACAACTTCCCATTCCCCCCATCACTCCACAAAACCAACATATAGTTAAACAAATAGAAAACCTTGTTGACCAAATCCTTTCTATTACCCAATCTGAAGACTATCTTGAAAATTCACAAAAGCAAGAGAAAGTTAATGAGTACCAACGTCAGATTGATCAGCTGGTGTATAAACTCTACGGGCTTACAGAGGATGAGATAAGAATCGTGGAAAGATATTTTGGGCAATCCCGCGAGTAGTAACGTAAAATGTTTTTCCATGAACTCTTTGTGGTTGACCCTTGCTGTGCCAAAGGGCAGACTTTTTGAAGAGAGTCTAGACTTTCTGATGAAAATAGGGCTCATAACCGAAAGGGTGGAGGAGGGCAGGAAGCTGGTGGTGGATGTAGGAAGCCTTAGGCTATACCTGGTCAAACCCTTTGATGTACCTGTGTACGTAGAAAACGGAGTGGCAGACCTTGGCATAGTGGGTCTTGACGTGCTTTTGGAAAGGCCTGCAGATGTCTACAGGTTGTATGACCTTGGCTTTGGCTTTTGTAGGATAGCGGTGGCCGGAAGGCCAGAGTTTTTTGAAGACTACAAAAAGAGCACACACCTTAAGGTAGCCACCAAGTACCCCAACATAGCCAGGGAGTTTTTTAGCAAGAAGGGAATAAAAACCAGTCTTGTGGTACTAAACGGTTCTGTGGAGCTTGCTCCCTTGCTTGGCCTGTCTGAGTGCATAGTGGACCTGGTGCAGACGGGCAGGACTCTTAAGGAGAACAATCTTATAGTTTACGAGGAGATAGGGACATCCACGGCGCAGCTCATATGCAACAGGGTAAGCTACCGTACCAAAAGGGAAAGTATCCTCAAGCTTGTTCGCACTCTGTTAGAGGTTTGCTGACGGGTGGCAGCTTTTCCAAAAGGCTCTCTATGAGTTCTATGGCCTGTCTGTTGGATAGACCTTCCACGGATGGGACTTCAAGACCAAGCTTGTTTAGCTCCTTGCTTACAAGGTAAAGCTTGCTGTCTATGTCTGGGTATATGTCCTTTATGTAGGTGACTACATCGTAGGAGAAGGCCACGACCCTAGGATAGGATGCTATCTTCTTTATCATATCCTCAAGGGTGGTTTGGACGTACTCTTCTATACCTTGCTCTGTCTTTATGGCAGCCACAAGTCTGTCTCCATCAAAGACGGCATGGTATATCACGTAGCTTTTGGGCACTTCTTCCCATCCGTACTCCATGCATAGGGTCAGGAAGGCTCCCATGGCCTCCTCTTTACTCTGGAATATGCCTACTAGCTTTTCAAAGTCTTTATCCTCTACCCTTGCCACGTACAGAAAGCAGTCCCCGTAGGGTATCTCCTCCAAAGAGTAAGAGAGCTCCTCCCAGTTTCTAAAGGGCTCAAGGGCAGTCTGAAGGTCTTCCTTGCTTTTTAAGACTATTTGAAGTTCCATGACACGCTCCTTTTTATTGGGTTTTTACTTTATCCTTGGCTTTCCAACGTAAGTAAGCTTCTATAAAACCGTCTATTTCTCCATCCATGACGGCTTCTACGTTTCCCTCTTCGTGACCTGTACGCAGGTCCTTCACAAGCTGGTAAGGTTGGAACACATAAGACCTTATCTGGTGTCCCCAGGCTATGTCTGTCTTCTCACCCTCAAGGGCTTTTTTCTTTTCTTCAAGCTTTTGAAGCTCAAGCTGGTAGAGCTTGGCCTTTAGGAGTTGCAGAGCCTTCATCCTGTTCTGGAACTGGGACCTTTCCTGCTGGCATGTGACTACTATACCCGTTGGCTTGTGCCTTATCCTGACGGCCGTGTCTGTCTTGTTGACGTATTGGCCACCAGCTCCACTTGCCCTAAAGGTCTCCATCTCAATATCTTCTTCCCTTATCTCTATGTTTATGTTTTCATCTATCTCTGGAACCACAGAGACGGATGCGAAGGATGTGTGTCTTCTTGCGTTGGCGTCAAAGGGTGATATCCTCACAAGCCTGTGAACACCACTCTCGCCTTTCAGGTATCCGTAAGCATATGGACCCTTTATGAGTATAGTGGCGCTCTTTATGCCTGCCACATCGTCGGGGTTTATGTCTATTAGCTCCACCTCGTAGCCATGCTTTTCTGCCCAACGCCTGTACATCCTCAAAAGCATGCTGGCCCAGTCGCAGGCCTCTACACCACCGGCACCAGCCTGCACTGTAAGGTAGGCGTTTTTGGGATCCATCTCGTCAGACAGGAAGGTTTTTATCTCCAGATCTTTTACAGACTTCTCTAGGTTTTCTACCTCTTCCTGCAGCATGCTCAGGGTTTCAAGGTCTTCGGGGAGTGTGATCTCTAATATCTCCTCTACATCAGTTAAGGATTTTTCTACCTTCTTCAGGTTTTCCAAGGACTCTTCAAGCCATTTTCTCTTTTGGGTGAGCTGCCTTGCCTTCTCCTGGTCGTTCCAGAAGTCAGGTGAAGACATCTGCTCGTCTATGAGTTTTAACTCCTCCTCCATACTCTGGGGTCTTAAGCTCTCCTTTATCTCCTGGAACCTCTCCTTTAGCTCGTCTACTTTTTGTTTTAACTCTACAAACATAGATTTAAAATATAAGCCATGCGAAAGATAAACATAGCCATAGCTGGCCTTGGAAGAGTAGGAAGCCAGTTCTTGCAAGCCCTCCTTGCGGTAAACAGGGACGAGGTGAAGGTAATAGCGGTGGCAGAACCTAAAGAAGACCTACCAAGCGTAAAGCTTGCCAAGGAGAAGGGAATAGCCTACTTTAGAGATGCTAGGGATATGCTACGCGCTTTAGAGGACAGCATAGACATACTCTTCGACCTTACGGGCGATGCCTTGATCAGGTCAGACCTTCACGATATACTTATGCAGACGGGAAACAAAAAAACCGTTTTGGTACCAGAACCTGTAGCTTACCTCATATGGGTACTGATAACCAAGAGTGCTTCCGAATATCCTTACTGAGGGGGGAATAAGATGGCTAAAGTGTATTACGACCAAGATGCAACCCTTGAGCCCCTTATAGGCAAGACCGTGGCCATATTGGGTTATGGAAGCCAGGGTCATGCTCATGCTCTGAACCTAAGGGACAGCGGCATAAAGGTCATCGTAGGGCTTCCAGAAAACAGTAAGTCAAGGAAGAAGGCAACAGAAGATGGCTTTGAGGTTTACATTCCTTCGGAAGCTGCAAAGAGGGCAGACATAATAATGTTTTTAACACCCGACACGGTACAGCCTGCCATTTACAAAGAGTGTGTGGAGCCACATCTGGACTCTTCTAAGACCCTTGCCTTCGCCCATGGGTTTAACATCCACTTTAAGCAGATCGTTCCCCCGAAGGATGTGGATGTGTTCATGGTGGCTCCAAAGGGACCGGGACACTTGGTAAGATGGATGTACGAAGAGGGTAAGGGTGTTCCTGCCCTGGTTGCCATATATCAAGATGCTTCTGGTACCTGTAAGGACAAGGCTTTGGCTTATGCAAAGGCTATAGGAGCTACGAGGGCAGGTGTTATAGAGACCACCTTTAAGGAAGAGACGGAGACGGACCTATTCGGAGAGCAGTGGGTGCTGTGTGGTGGAGTGACTGCCCTCATAAAGGCTGGATTTGAGACCCTTGTGGAAGCAGGATACCAGCCAGAGGTGGCATACTTCGAGTGTCTTCACGAGCTTAAGCTCATAGTGGACCTCATATACCAGTACGGCATAGCCGGTATGAGGTACTCCATATCGGACACGGCTAAGTACGGAGATGTAACCAGGGGCGAGAGGATATACAAGATGGTAAAACCTCTCATGAAGGAGGGTCTTGAGGAGATACAGAAGGGCGAGTTTGCCAGGGAGTGGGTGCTCGAAAACCAAGCAGGAAGACCCGTATTCAACGCCCTCCTGGAAAGGGATAGAGAACACCTCATAGAGAAGGTGGGCCAGGAGCTAAGAAGGATGATGCCCTGGATTACTCAGAAGGAGCTAAAATGAACCTCACAAACAGAAGAGAAAGCCTGAAGAAGATATACACACCCGTCGGTGTTCTCCTCTACAGGCTTGGATTTCCCCCCAACCTTATAACCCTTCTCTCACTTATGTTTGGTATGGCCTCGGCCTACGCCTTCTACGAGCACAAGCTGCTGACGGGTGCCTTCCTATTGGCTATGTCTGGCCTCTTTGACCTGCTTGATGGTACAGTGGCAAGGCTCTCAGACAGGCCTTCTAAGTTTGGTGCTGTCTTTGATTGGGTTGTGGACAAATGGGTCGACGGTTTTGTCTTCGGTGTGGTGGCCTTCTTCTACAGTAGTCCCTTCGTGGCTATAACCCTCATAACCTCTTCCATGATACACTCCTTTATAAAGCCCACAGTCTACTCGGAGATAGGCTACCAGGCTAGGATAAAGGGTAAGATACAGGACCCTCTGGAGGGTGTGGGCTTCTTCGGAAGACCCGAATCCCACATAACCCTGATAATCTTTACCATCTTTGAAAGGTTTAACCTTCCCCTTGGGCTTTCCTTCGGCGTTAAGCTCATAACCGTCCTGACATTGACCTCCCTTATCCTCAGGATAGTCTACCTGTACAAACACTTCGGGAGGGAATACGAATGAAAAGGCCCTACATCATCATCGTCTCTGAGGTGAGCGTAGACGGGAAGCTTACTCTGTACAGGGGAGCTTCTAGCAAAGAGCTTATGACCCTTATGGACCACGAGGCTTACAGGTACCTACACGAGATGAGGGCAAAGGTGGATGCCATAATGGTGGGCTGTGAGACAGTCAGGACGGACAACCCTAGCCTCACCGTGAGGTACGTGGAGGGTAAGAACCCGATAAGGATAATACCCTGTTCTACTGCGAACGTTCCCCTGGATGCCAACATATTCTCAAAGGACGCTCCCACCGTCATAGTGACTACTCTTAGGGCTCCTAAGGAGAGGATAGACAAGATAAAGGAGCTGGGTGCTGAAGTTTGGATAGTGGGCGAAGACCTTGTAGACTTTGACAGGCTTATGCCCATAATGGTAGACAGAGGCATAAAGAGCCTTATGGTGGAGGGTGGAGCCTCCATAAACTGGGAGCTGGTCAAAAGAGGCTTTGTGGATGAGATAAGGCTCATACACATACCCGTTATAGTAGGCGGCGAGAACGTGCCCACCCTGGTTGGGGGAGAGGGCTTTAAGAGCCTTAGGAACCTCCTAAACCTAAGACTTAGGGCTCACTTCAAGAGGGGACACCACCTTATAACCGAGTGGGAAGTGGTCCGTTAAAGACCTATCTTTAAAACCTGTATGAAGAAGCTAAAGACTAGGTATGTTTGTCAAGAGTGTGGGTATGCCAGTGTAAAACTCTACGGAAGGTGCCCATCCTGTGGAAGCTGGAACTCCATGGTGGAGGAGGTAGAAAGTCCAAAGGTTCAAAGCGTTCCCTCCACTTCAGAACCCATACCCCTCCATATGTGGGAAGAGGTAAAAGAAGAGAGGAGGAGTAGTGGCTTTCCAGCTTTAGACCAAGCTCTTGGTGGGGGCCTTGTCCTTGGTCAGGTGGTACTCATAGCTGGAGAACCAGGGATAGGTAAGTCTACTCTTCTCCTGCAGGTGTGCGACAGGTTTTCCAAGGAAGAGGGACCTGTACTCTACGTTTCAGGTGAAGAATCAGGAAGACAAATATCCCTAAGGGCAAAGAGGTTAAACATAAGGTCAGAAAATCTATACCTGTACACGGAGACTAATCTTTCCAAGATAGTCCAAGCCATACAGAACATGAGGCCTTCCTTGGTGGTAATAGACTCTATCCAGACCATACACTCGGAGCTCCTCGAATCTTCGGCTGGTTCCGTGGCCCAGGTTAGAGAATGCGCTTTTAAGATAGCTGAGGTATGTAAAGGTTTGGAGATTCCTGTCTTCATAGTGGGTCAGATAACCAAGGAGGGATCCATAGCCGGTCCCAAGGTATTGGAACACTTAGTGGATACGGTCCTTTCCTTTGAGGGTGAGAGGTTTAACTTCTACAGGGTGGTGAAGGTGGTAAAGAATCGCTTTGGGTCTGTAGGAGAGATGGCCGTCTTTAGGATGACGGACGCGGGTCTGGAGGAGGTGTTGGAACCGTCTGCCTTCTTCCTACAGGAGAGGGTTAAAGCTCCCGGTAGTGTGGTCTTTCCTTATACAGAAGGCAGTAAGCCTGTGCTTGTGGAAGTTCAGGCTCTTACGGTGGATGCTCTATACACCACACCCCAGCGCAAGACACAAGGCTTTGATGTAAACAGGCTTGCCCTTATCCTGGCCATACTTGAGAAGGAAGTGAAGATATTCACCAGGGACAAGGATGTGTTCATAAACGTGGTAGGTGGACTATCACTGAGGGAGCCTGCTGTAGATCTTGCTGTGGCCCTGTCAGTGGTATCCTCTGTTAAAAACAAAGCTATAGAAGATGCAATCATCTTTGGCGAGTTGGGACTCGCTGGGGAGGTCAGGGCCGTACACTTCTCGGACATAAGACTAAAGGAGGCTCTACGCTTTGGTTTTAAAAAGGCTATTGTTCCAAAGGGTTCCATGGTAGAGGTAGAGGGTATGGAGATCTACCCTGTATCCTCCATAAAGGAGGCTGTGGAGCTACTCTTTTAGACCTAATGCCTTCTTTAGCTTGGCTACCTCCTCCTTGTTTAAGTATCGCCACTTTCCTGGAGGAAGCTTTCCAAGCTTTATGGGACCTATGGCTACCCTCTTGAGCCTTAAGACCTTATGACCAAAGTGGGCCAGGAACCTTTTGACTATATGCTTCCTTCCCTCGTGAAAGACTATCTCAAGAAGTGTGTTATCCTCTTCGTACCTTATGATGCGAACAGAGTCTGGTTTGGCAAAACCGTCTTCAAGCTGAGCACCTTCTAACATACGCTTTAACGTGTTAGGGTGAACCTTACCTCTTACGAGGGCGTGGTAGACTTTGGGAAGCTTGTAGCGTGGGTGGAGTACCCTGTTGGCCAGCTCTCCATCATTGGTGAGGAGTAGGAGTCCTTCAGCATTGTAGTCAAGCCTACCCGCTGGGTAAACCCTCACGGGCACATCCTTCAAAAGCTCTTCTATGGTCTTTTTGCTGTCCTTGGAGCTTCCAAGCTGTGTAAGGTAACAGCATGGCTTGTTGAGGATTATGTACACAAAGCCCTTTGGCTTTACTACTTTTCCGTCTACCTCTACCGTATCCTTCTCAGGGTCTACCCTGTAGCCAAACTCTCTAACCACTATGCCGTTCACCTTTACCCTGCCAGCCTTGATAAGTTCGTCTGCTTTCCTACGGGATGCTACACCGCACATGGAGAGATATCTGTTTAACCTTACCAGTACCTTTCCTCCTTCCATGGGTCTCCCCTCATGTGGTAGCCCCTCTGCTCCCAAAAACCTGGCCTGTCCTCCTCCATGAACTCTATGCCACAGACGTACTTGGCACTCTTCCAAGCGTAAAGCTTTGGTACTACCAATCTTAGAGGGTAGCCGTGTCTCTTGGGCAGCACTTGTCCGTTCATCTTATAAGCCAAAAGGCTGTCCTCAGCCAAGAAGTACTCTATGGGTAGGTTTGTGGTGTAGCCCTCCAGGCAGTAAATCATAACGTACTTGGCCGTAGGTTTTACCTTGGCCAACTCTGCTATCACCTTGGTAGGCACGCCTTCCCACTGTATGTCCTTTACGCTCCACCTTGTAACGCAGTGAAAGTCGGCTACTATCTGGACGGAGGGAAGCTCTAACACCTGTTGGTAGGTTAGCTCCAGCGGATTTTCCACCTGACCAAATACTCTAAGCCTGTAAGAATCCATATCCCAGTCAGGGATATGGTCCACTATGTCGTAGACTATGGGAGTTGGTATCCATCTTTGTCCTGGTGGTAACCTTTCCATGAGATTATCCTTTTAAAGTTCCTACAGGTCTAAGCCTTAGTACCATCTTGGCTATGCCCAGGGCGTCTACTACTCTGACCACCTCAGAGACGTCCTTGTATGCCTGTGGTATCTCCTCCATTATGGTTCCCTTACCTCTTGCCACCACTACAAGGTCCTTTAGTATCTTTTCCAATCCTTCCTTCTTTACGAACTCCTTGGCTTTAGTCCTTGACATGACCCTACCCGCGCCATGGCATGCGCTTCCGAAGCTTATCTCCATACTCCTGGGTTGACCTACAAGTAAGAAAGAGTATCTGCCTATGTCTCCTGGTATGAGTACAGGCTGTCCTATGTCCCTGTAAGCTGGCGGTACCTCTGGGTTGTAGGGTGGAAAGGCTCTCGTGGCTCCCTTTCTATGCACTAGGAGTTTCTTGCCCTTATGGATCTCTACCTTGCCTATGTTGTGGGCAAGGTCGTAGATTAGCCTGTAACCAAGTTCTTGCCAGGATATCCTCAAGAACTTCCTTATGGTGTCGGCTGTTATAAAGCCTAGTATCTGCCTGTTGGCAAAGGCATAGTTGGCAGCGCTGTTCATGGCCTTAAAATATGCTTGACCTTCCTCTGAGTTTATGGGCATGCACGCCAGCTGCATGTCAGGAAGGTCTATGTTATACCTCTTTAGGCTCTCCCTAGCTATCCTCAGGTAGTCCACACACACCTGGTGTCCAAAGCCCCTTGAACCTGAATGTACCATTATGCATACCTGTCCCACATCCAAACCAAGCTTTTTAGCGATCTCTTGATCGTATATTTCATCTACCACCTGAACTTCTACGAAGTGGTTTCCTGATCCGACAGTACCCAGTTCATCGGAACCCCTGTCAAAGGCATCTGTAGAAACGTAGGAAGGGTCAGCGTTAGGAAGGGCTCCAAAGCTCTCTATATGTTCAAGGTCCTCCTCAAAGCCAAAGCCTCTTTCCACAGCCCATCTGGCACCCTTTACAGCCACCTCCCTCAGCTCGCTCCTGGAGAGCTTTATCTTACCTGTGGATCCAACGCCAGCTGGCACCTCCTGTAGTATCCTCTCCATGAGCTGCTTCCTTACTGGGACTATGTCCTCAGCTCTTAGATTTGTGGCTATGAGTCTGACTCCGCAGTTTATGTCGT